>NZ_JBLJAJ010000008.1:0-179223 GCF_047530005.1 Serratia sp. N21D137 | reverse complement strand
AGGTCCTGAGAGACAGAGCGGGAATAGTGAGACGGATGAATATAGTTAATATGCTGAAAAAGTTAGGGAATGAGTACAGTAATATGGTCATGGGATGCTGACCATATTACTGGGGATCACTCAGCCCTGTGGGAGAGGGTTAGGGTGAGGGGCGTTACGCCGGGCTAAAGCTTGCTCGATCTGAGCACGTGGCTTATTTGCTTATCCCAGCAGATCGCAATTTGGCGGTAAGCGGCACTTGATAGCATCAGGCAGCACCTCAATGCGGAAATCACGGCCCGTCAGCGGTTCGCCATCAAGGTTAAAGGTGATTTCATGCGGCGCGGTGATTTCCAGCCATGGCAATGAGGCATCGACTACGTTGCTGTTTTCCTCACCGCTGAACAAGATATTGACCAGCGTAGGCAGCAACTCTTCGGCGGTGAGCAGGCGCACCTGCAATAAACCATCGTTAATCAGCGCCCCAGGGCAAAGTTTCTGCCCACCCCCGGCCTGCCTACCGTTGCCAATACCGATCACCAGCGCTTCTCCGGTCCAATGGAAATCTGGCCCGCGGATCTCGCAACTGTCGGCTTTCAGCGCATCCAGGCGCAGCAGCCCATGAATAAAATAGGAAACGCCCCCCAGCGCAGCCTTCAGTTTTTCCGGGGTTTCGGTGGTGATGCGGGTGCCAAAGCCGCCGGTCGCCATATTGATGAAATAGCGCTCGTCATTGACCTTGGCCAGATCGATCGGCACCGCTCGGCCCTTGATGGCTAACTGCAAGGCCAAATCTGGTTGTAAGGGAATAGAGCAGGCGGTAGCAAAGTCGTTGGCGGTGCCCAGCGGCAGTATGCCGAGTATTGGGCGAAACTCTGCGGGCAGTTGTGCCAATGCGGCAGCGACCTCGTTGATGGTACCGTCGCCACCCCCGGCGATCACGGTTTCAACCCTCAGTTGGCTAGCCTCTTTGACGTAACGAGCGGCATCCCCCAGTTCCCAGGTGACGCGGACATGCAGGGTCTGGCCCTCATGGCGCAGCAGGTTCACCGCTGCGCGAACTTCCTCGTTGCCGGAGCTTTTACCATTGATGATAAGCAGTGCTGGTGCATATTGGTGCATTCCTGATCCTTATGGCGAAAAACGAATCGGCTGTCAAACGGTGGCCAGGTGGGGCTTCCCAGTAGTTTGAACCCTAAACCAAGCCATTAACGATAAACCACAATCCGGTAGCGGGCCATAAGAATATTCAGGTAATGCCGCGTTTGGCTGCTACAGGGTATTTATATAATCAATGCCCAATGGGGGGAAATACCTTTCTTTCACGCAAGTTAAGCGTTGGTATTAACGACCTTATTAATCGCTATAGAATAATTTATATATTGCAGGGAAAATGATAAGCCGCTTGGCGCAATGCAAGAAATATCCTAAAAAAACCAATGAAATTTTCAGCTGATTGAAATTTAAGGGGATAAAAAAGAAAAGGCCAACCCAAGGGAGATTGGGCTGGCTAAGGAGGTGGTTCCTAGTATTGCTATGCAAATATTTTCGTTATTAGTTTTAAGCAGCCTGATAATAACCAAGCTGCGCGCTAATTGATGTGATCTGATTCTAATATTTGCCAAAAATTGCCACCCAGGTGGGTGGCGATAAACATCTTAACCGTTCTGGCTATCGTCCTGCGGCAAATTGCGGATCAACAACGCATAATTGAGGTCGATATCCTCGGGGATCGGCAAATAAACGATATGGCCGTTGCCCGGAGCGACATCGATCGTCTCGCCCTTCTTGTTCTGCAGGCTTTCCAGGGTAAACAACACGTTACCCCCTGGCGTCATCATCTCTACGCTGTCACCGACCAGGAATTTATTTTTTACATCCACTTCTGCCCAGCCGTTACGGCGCACCCCGGTAAATTCTCCGACAAACTGCTGCAGTTCGGAAATGGAGGAACCGTAATCATAGTTCTGGTGGGCATCATGCGTATGGCGGCGCAGGAAACCTTCGGTATAGCCACGATGAGCCAGGCCTTCCAGCGTGGTTAGCAGGCTGGGGTCGAAGGGCTTACCGGCAACGGCGTCGTCAATGGCACGGCGATAAACCTGTGCGGTACGGGCGCAGTAATAAAACGACTTGGTACGGCCTTCAATCTTCAGCGAATGTACGCCCAACTGGGTGAGTCGCTCTACGTGCTGGATGGCACGCAGATCTTTTGAGTTCATGATGTAGGTGCCGTGCTCGTCCTCAAACGCGCTCATGTACTCGCCGGGTTTCTGCGCTTCGGAAAGCATAAAGACTTTATCGGTTGGTGCGCCAATGCCCAGCGTCGGCTCAACGTTTTGCACCGCGATAGGCTCATGCAGATGCACGATGCTGCCGGTATCGTCTTCCTTGCCTTCTTCTGCCTTGTACTGCCAGCGGCAGGCATTGGTGCAGGTGCCTTGGTTGGGATCGCGTTTGTTGATGTAACCGGAAAGCAGGCAGCGGCCGGAATAGGCCATGCACAGTGCGCCATGCACGAAGATCTCCAGCTCCATTTCTGGTACCTGGCTACGGATTTCCGCCACTTCATCCAGCGACAGCTCGCGGGAAAGGATCACCCGCGTCAAGCCCATCTGCTGCCAGAACTTCACCGTTGCCCAGTTGACCGCGTTAGCCTGCACCGAGAGGTGAATGTCCATCTGCGGGAAGGCTTCGCGCACCATCATGATCAAACCGGGGTCGGACATGATTAGCGCGTCCGGGCCCATGTCGATCACCGGTTTCAGGTCACGCAGGAAGGTTTTCAGTTTGGCGTTGTGTGGCGCGATGTTAACCACCACGTAGAACCTTTTGCCTAGCGCATGGGCTTCGTTAATCCCGAGCTGCAGGTTCTCGTGGTTAAATTCGTTATTACGTACCCGCAGGCTGTAACGCGGCTGGCCAGCGTAAACCGCATCGGCCCCATAGGCAAAGGCGTAACGCATGTTTTTCAGCGTTCCCGCCGGGGAGAGGAGTTCTGGTGTAAACATAGTGATTCTCGGTCTGATTTCAGGTCAGCACCGCGCCACCCAATGGCGCAGTGAAAGCGGGGGATTGTAGCGGCAGCCCGCCAAGAAATCAGCAATTAACCGGAAATTTTCAAGGGAGATTGATCTTCATCATCAGAAAAACCGCGCGGTAGTGGATACCGCGCGCAGGCCGGATGAGATTTATACGCTTAAATCACGCACGTCTGTGGTTGGGCCATTCTTGATCACCGACTGAATCCCGCCTTTCGCTGCGCTATCCGAGCTGTACATCTGGCTGGTGCCAATCACCTGATGGTTTTTGGCTTTCAGCACGAAATAGGGTTTGTTGTTGCTGCTGATTTTCACTTCAAACTGCGCCTCATGAGGCGAATTGGTTTGCACGGACGCAATCCCGTTTTCCGCCGAGGCTTTGCTGGCATACATCTCGCTGGAGAGAATGATCTCGCCATTGCTGGCCTTCAGGTTGAAGTGATATTGCCCGTTGCTCGATTTTGTCAGCTCATAATGTCCGCTTGCCATGGTCCTGCTCCTGATTAGTGCCAATAAGTGAGATAAGTGTAGCTAATGTCTCAGCAAGCGCTTTTTTTAACGGTGAAGTAATGCGTACCAGTGCACAGAAATGGGTGGCTTGTTGTATTCGTTGCCAGGTTGGGCTGGAGGGAGGTTGCCCCTGGTTACATTGGCGATTGCGTAGCGGTTCGCATCGTTGGCATAAAACGTTAGGAGGCAGATGATTTTGCTACGTTGAGAGGATAGGGTGGCTGATATCCGCATTCCTTATGCGAACAAAAAACAGGCAGCTTGGCCTTGGCATCCACTCAAAATAGGCATATGCTTTGGCCTATGCCAGCGTGAGGAGGTGCAATATGGAAAGAGTCGCCAAGCTTTTTAAAAACGGTAGAAATCAGGCGGTGAGATTGCCAGTGGAATTCGAATTCGATGTCGATCAGGTTTATATTCGCCGGGATGAACAGGGTAACGTTATCTTGTCGAAGCATCCAATGAAATTGGACTCCTGGCAACCGCTACTGACCATGCTGCAAAACGTGGCGGTTCCTGCTGACTTCCTGACTGCTGACGATCGCCAGCAAGGGGTAGCAGAACGGGATCCGTTCAAGGAGGAACAGTAAGTCATGTATATGTTCGACACTAACACGGTGAGCCAGCTTTTTCGTCAACATCCCCGGCTGCTTGCGGCTATGGGCCGGGTACCGCCATCGTCGGTGTGTATTTCCAGCATAACCCAGGCGGAACTGCTTTATGGTGTCGCCAAGCGGCAGAACAAGGCGCTAAAACAGACGGTGATGATGTTCCTGGACGCCGTCACCGTTTACTCCTGGGACTCTGCGGCGGCGCATTGCTATGGTGTCATGCGCGCAAGTATGGAAAAACAAGGCAGACCGATGGGGGCGTTGGATCAGCTTATTGCCGCACATGCGGTAAGCCGTGGTGCAACCATAGTGACCAGCGATCGGGCTTTCACTATGGTCGCGGAGCTTGAGGTGGAAGACTGGACGCTGTAAGCGTTACAGCCCATTGACCAGCCGACACTGTTCGGCTTCCCAGCGGTAGCCCACCCCGTAGACCGAACGGATAAACGCCTTGTCGCCGTCGATCAGCTCCAGCTTGCGGCGCAGGTTCTTGATATGGCTATCGATGGTACGGTCTGTCACCACCCGGTAATCGTCGTACAGATTGTTCAGCAGTTGTTCGCGTGAAAACACGTTGCCCGGTTGGCAGGCCAGGGTTTTCAGCAGGCGGAATTCCGCCGGAGTCAGATCCAGGATATGGCCCTGATAGCTGGCCTGAAAGCGTGGCTCATCAATCTGCAACAGTGAATCATCATCGCTATGTTCCTGGGGCCGATAGCAACGGCGCAGGATGGTTTTCACCCTGGCAACCACTTCGCGCGGGCTGTAAGGCTTGCAGATGTAGTCATCCGCCCCGATCTCCAGCCCCAGCAGGCGGTCGATCTCCTCGATTTTGGCGGTCACCATGATGACGGGGATATCGGTAAAACGGCGTAGCTCACGGCAAACGGTTAAGCCATCGCAGCCTGGCAGCATCAAATCCAGCAAAATAAGCGCCGGTGGATGTTCATGCACCGCCGGGATCACCTCGCTGCCGTTGCTCAGCCAGCGGGTGACGTAGCCAGCAGCCTGCAGATAATCTACCAACAGTTGGCCCAGCTTGGGTTCATCTTCCACAATCAAGATTTGTAGTGGCTGATTTTGGTTTTCCATCAAACAACCTTATTATTCACCAGAGATGGGGAAATCTACTGTAATGCGCACGCCGCCTAAAGGCGAGTGTTGTGCGCGGATCTCGCCGCCATGTGCCTCCACAATGTTCTGACAGATGGAGAGCCCCAGCCCCGAACCGCCGCTGGCGCGGTTACGCGATCCTTCAGTGCGATAAAAGCGTTCGAAGATGAGAGCCAACTGCTCGTCATTCACTCCTGGGGCGCTGTCCTGCCAGTAAATCCGCACCGTTCCCGGCAGGCGTTCGATACCAATCTCCAGCCGACCACCGGCATCGGTATAGCGTTGGCTGTTTTCCAACAGGTTGTTGAATAACTGGAGCAGTCGGTCAGGATCGCCAAACAGTGGCATCTGTTCCGGTAGATAGGTGACGATTTCCAACTGTTTGGTATGAAAACGTTCACGGAAGGCCGCCACTGCGATCTGCACCAGATGCACACAATCTACCGGCAATTTACGGTAGGCGAGGGCACCGAGATCGGAGAGTGACAGTTGGTGCAGATCGTCCACCAATTTGGTGAGGGTTGAGACTTCCGCCTGTAGCGAACTGAGCGAAGCCGGTGTGGGTTGGCGAACGCCGTCTTGCAGCGCCTCTAACTCACCACGCAGTACCGCCAGTGGGGTACGCAGCTCGTGGGAAACATCCGCCATTAGCGCCCGCCGCATCTGTTCGTTCTTTTCCAGCGAGGTGGCAAGCTGGTTGAAATCCTGTGCCAGCCGACCCAGCTCATCTTGGCTGCTGACCGCCACCCGAGCGCTGAAATCACCCGCCGCTAGCCGATGGGTACCAGCAACCAGGCGTTTAACCGGTGCCAGCAGGCCGCGCGACATCAGCCAGGTGACTGCCGCCGCCAACAAGGTGGATAGCCCAACGATCATCCAGCTGGTGCGCTTCTGTTGGCGATCGAAGTTGATGTCCGCATTGCGCGTCAGCTTTTCCGGTGGAGTCGCCACCACCCAACCGACGATCTGATTGTTGTAATGGATCGGGTGTCGGGTGCTTTCTTTCGGGATCGGGCCGGAATGACCCACCAGCCGGTTATACTGGCTGTCCACCACCCAGAATTGGGTGCGCCAGCCCTTGGGGGGCAGATTGTGGCTACTGTCGCTGTTCTGCTCAAACGAACGCATGATCTGATACACCACCTGATCGTTGTTTCGCAGAAATTCCCAGTTGCCGTGGCGGCGATACTGATCTTCCAACGCGTCGCCGAGCATGCTGATGCGTTGCTCGTTGCTGTGCTTGATATAGTCGATAAAACCCCGTTCAAAGCTGACGCGTACGCCCCAGTGCATGGTGATCAACACCAACATGCAGGTGGCGAAGATCGCCATAAACAGCTTGCCGGTTATGCCAATTCTCATTGTTTCCTCGTGGAGCCGGTGCCCGGCTCTTTGGTCAACGTGCGGTTGGGGGCGATGTCGGTCGGTACGCGGGCGAAAGCAAGCGCCGGCAGGGCAATAATCAGCGCCATGCAGCCATAGCTGTAGATAAAGGCGTTGTGGATAGCCGGGCTATCGGCCACCACCTGATGATGCGCGAAGCTGCCAATCAGGATCCCGGCAATGCTGACGCCCAGGCTCATGGATAGCTGCATCACCATAGACAGTAGGCTGTTGCCGCTGCTGGCGAGCCGATCGGGCAGATCTTTGAGCGTCAGGGTATTCATGGCGGAAAAACGCAGGGAGTTAACCATGCCTTGGAAGAAGAGTATCACCGGCAGCAGATAAACCCAGCCCAGTATCGCCACCAGCGGAAAACTCAGGGTAACCAGCGCCAGCATCAGGGTGGCGGCCACCAGTACATTGCGATAACCGAAGCGGTTAACCACCTGCACCACGATGCGCTTCATGCCCATGCTGCCGATGATCATCGGGATCATCATCAATCCGGCGTGGAACGGGGAAAATCCCATGCCCACTTGCAAAAACAACGGGGTCATAAAGGGCAACATCCCGCTGCCGATCCGCCCCAACAGGCTGCCGGTCAGACCGATGCGGTAGGTTGCCGTCTTGAATAGTCGTAGTGAGAACAGCGCCCGGCTGTTACCTCGGGCATGCAACCAGTAACCAGCCAGCGCAGCGCAACCCATTGCCACCAGCCCGGCGATGGTGGCAGAGGAAAGCCCCATGCCTTTATGCCCGTCGAGCGCCAGCGTCAGCGTCGCCATGCCAATTGCCAACATGATAAAGCCGCTGATATCGAAACGCCGGGTCTGCATGGTGTAATTGGGCATCAGCAGCGCGGTGGCAATCGCTCCGGCGATCCCCACGGGAATGTTGATCAGGAAGATCCAGTGCCAACTGGCGTATTGCACCAGAAAGCCCCCCAAGGCGGGTCCCATCAGCGGGCCGATCTGGCCGGGCAGGGTGACGAAGGTCATCGCCGCCATATACTGTTCACGCGGGACGATTTTCATCACCGTCAGCCTGCCGACCGGCACCATCATCGCGCCGCCGATGCCCTGTATCACGCGGGAGGCCACCAGCTCATTCAGGGTTTCCGAACGGGCGCACAGGATCGACCCGAGCGTGAACAGCACGATGGCGCTGAAGAATACCCGTTTGACACCTACCCGATCCGCCAGCCATCCGCTGGCAGGAAGCATTACTGCGACCGTCAGCACATAGGAAACAATCACCGACTGCATGCGCAGCGGGTTTTCCCCCAGGCTGGCTGCCATGGAGGGCAGCGCGGTATTGACGATGGTGGTATCCAGCGTCTGCATAAAGAAGCCGAAAGCCACGATCCACAGCTGCCATCGCACCGAGGTGGACCCTGGTGGGGCGCTGGGTTTGATGTTCATCTCATAGGCCCTTATCTCCCGCGTTGCTGCCGATCAGTGAGGCAGCGGCGTCAGTTTTTTACCGCGACGGAACTTCATCTGCAAGCGGTCAAAGTACAGATAGATCACCGGCGTGGTATACAGCGTCAACAATTGGCTCATCAGCAGCCCCCCGGCGATGGTGATCCCCAGCGGCTGCCTCAGCTCCGCCCCGTCCCCGCTGGTCAGAACCAGCGGCAAGGCGCCAAACAGGGCCGCCAACGTCGTCATCATGATGGGGCGAAAACGCAGTAAGCAGGCCTGGAAGATGGCCTCACGGGCGCTGATCCCGCCGTTGCGTTGCGCATCCAGGGCAAAGTCGACCATCATGATGGCATTCTTTTTAACGATACCAATCAACAGCATAATCCCGATTAGCGCAATCAGGCTAAACGGCGCGTCAAACAGTTCCAGTGCCAGCAATGCCCCGACTCCGGCAGAAGGTAGCGTGGACAGTATGGTCAGCGGATGGATATAGCTCTCATACAAAATACCTAGCACGATATATACCGTGGCGATGGCCGCCGCGATCAGGAACAGCTGTGATTTCAGCGTTTCCTGAAACACCTGTGCGGTACCGGCAAACGAGCCTCGCACGGTGGAGGGAACTCCCAGCTGCGTCATGGTACGTTCGATGGCTGCCGTCGCCTCGGACAGGCTGCCACCGTCTGGCAGGTTGAACGAGATGGTAGAGGCTGCCGACAGCCCCTGATGGTTCACCGCCAGCGGTGCGTTGGCTGGCCGCCATTGGGCAAAGTAAGACAGCGGGATCGGCTGACCGCTGCTGTTGATCACAAACATTTTGTCCAGCGAGCTCACGTCCTGGGTATAGGGCGGAGCCACCTCCATCACCACTTTGTATTGGTTCAGCGGCTGATAGATGGTGGAAATCTGGCGTTGTCCGAAAGCGTTGTTGAGCAGGTTGTTGGCGTCGTTGACCGAAATGCCCAGCCGCGACATGGTTTCGCGATCGTAGGTCAGATCCATTTCCGAGCCTTTGTCCTGCTGATCGGAGTTGACGTCCGCGAGCTCTGGCAACGCTGCCAGCGCGGTGCGGATCTTCGGCTCCCATTCGCGCAGTGCGCCAAGATCGTCGGCCAGCAGCGTGTATTGATAACTGGCGTTGGCCTGCCGCCCACCGACGCGAATGTCTTGTACAGCCATCAGGAACAGGCTGGCCCCCGGCTCTTTAGCCAGTTTGGCACGCAGGCGGGCGATCACCTTCTGAGCATCATCGGTGCGTTCCGACAGCGGTTTGAGGGAGATAAACATCGAGCCGCTATTGGTGCGCGAACCGCCGGTGAAACCGGTGACGTTATCCACGTCCTTGTCTTCCCGCACGATCTTCATAAATTCTTGCAGCTTACCGCGCATTGCCTGAAACGAAATGCTCTGGTCGGCCTGGATAAAGCCCATCAGGCGGCCGGTATCCTGCTCGGGGAAGAAGGTTTTTGGAATACTGATGTACAGCCAGACGTTGAGGGCAATCGTGGCCAGGAACACTGCCATTACCCAGCGAGAATGGCCCAATACCCAGTTGAGTGAGCGGCCATAGCCCTGCTGCAAACCCAGCAACATGCGGCCAAAACCCCGAATACGACGCTGTTCGCGCGGTGGCTGGTAGCGCAGCAGATAGGCGCACATCATCGGCGTCAGCGTGAGTGAAATCAGTAACGAAAGCCCGATTGACACCGAAAGCGTCACGGCAAATTCGCGGAACAGCCTGCCTGGCAAGCCGGCCATAAACAGCAAGGGGATAAACACCGCCACCAGCGATACGCTCATGGAAAGCACGGTGAAACCGACCTCACGTACCCCTACCAGTGCGGCCTTGATTGGTTTCATCCCGGCCTCGACGTGGCGTGAAATGTTTTCCAGCACCACGATGGCATCATCCACCACAAAGCCGGTGGCGATGGTGAGCGCCATCAGCGACAAGTTGTTCAGGCTGAAGCCGCACAGGTACATGGCGGCGAAGGAACCGATCAGGGAAACCGGTACGGCCACTGCCGGGATCAGCGTTGCGCGGCCAGAGCGCAGGAAGATGAAGACCACCAGGATCACCAGCCCGATGGCGATCACCAGTGATTGCTCTACTTCGGCCAGTGAGGCACGGATCGTCGGTGAGCGATCCTGGGCAATATTCAGTTCGATCGAGGCGGGGATGTTCTCCCGCAACGCGGGCAACTCGGCGCGGATACGATCCACGGTTTGAATGATATTGGCGCCGGGAGCACGGCTGATGGTGAGAATGATGGCTGGTTTGGCGTTGGTCATCCCGGCGTTGCGTACGTCCTGGACCGAATCGATGACGTTGGCCACGTCGCTCAACCGTACCGCCGCGCCGTTGTTATAGTGAATCACCAACGGCTGGTAGGCCGCCGCGGTTTTCAATTCGTCGTTGGCCTGGATCTGCCAGCGCTGCTGCGGGTCATCCACCGCGCCTTGCGGGCGGCGTACGTTGGCGTTGGCGATGGTTTGCCTTACCGCATCCAGTGAAATCCCCTGGTTGAATAAGGCACCGGGATTAAGCTCCACGCGTACCGCAGGTAGGGAACTGCCGCCGACCGAGACATCGCCTACGCCTTCCGTCTGGGCAATCTTTTGCGCCAACTGTGTTGAAGCGAAGTCATACAGCTGCCCTTGGTTGTAGGTATCCGAAGTCAGCGTCAGGATCATGATTGGCGCGTCGGACGGGTTGATCTTGCGATAGGTGGGTCGGCTTGGCATCCCGGTAGGCAACAGGCTTTGGGCGGCGTTAATTGCAGCCTGTACGTCACGTGCAGCCCCGTTGATATCGCGATCGAGATCGAACTGTAGGATCACTCTGGTGCTGCCAAGTGAACTCGTCGAGGTCATTTCATTCACCCCGGCGATCCGGCCCAGGGCCCGCTCCAGCGGTGTAGCTACCGAGGAGGCCATGGTTTCCGGATCGGCGCCAGGTAACGAAGCGCTCACCAGAATGACGGGGAAATCCACCTGCGGCAGCGGCGATACCGGCAGCAGCCGAAAGCCAATCACCCCGGCGATGGTGATCGCCAGCGTCAACAGCGTTGTGGCAACCGGCCGGTAGATAAACAGGGCAAAGAATTTCACGGCAGCTCCTGCGGTTCTGGCTGGCGGTGGGTATTGCGAGCCAATTTATCAAACAGCAGGTAAATCACCGGCGTGGTGAACAGCGTCAGGATCTGGCTCATCACCAGACCACCGACCATACAGACACCCAGCGGGCGGCGCAATTCTGCCCCGACGCCAGTACTCAGCATCAGCGGCAATGCTCCCAGCAGCGCGGCCAGCGTGGTCATCAGGATCGGGCGAAAACGCAGCAGGCAGGCTTGATAGATGGCGTCGTACGGCGTCATCCCTTGCTCACGCTCGGCAGCCAGCGCAAAGTCGATCATCATGATAGCGTTCTTTTTCACGATGCCGATCAGCAAGATGATGCCGATAATGGCGATCACATCCAGCTCATGGCCGGAAAGCATCAGTGCCAGCAGGGCCCCGACACCGGCGGTGGGCAGGGTCGAAAGAATGGTCACCGGGTGGATAAAGCTCTCATACAGCACGCCCAGCACGATATACATCGCGACCACCGCCGCCAGGATCAGCCACAGCGTGCTGCCAAGGGCAGCCTGGAACGCCAGCGTGGCGCCCTGGAACTGGGTGGTGATGTCTTTGGGCATATTGAGGTCTTTCTCAGCCTGAGTAATGGCCTCTACCGCTTCCCCGAGCGAGTAATTACCGGCCACGTTAAACGACACGGTGG
This sequence comes from Serratia sp. N21D137, assembly GCF_047530005.1. Lineage (NCBI taxonomy): Bacteria > Pseudomonadati > Pseudomonadota > Gammaproteobacteria > Enterobacterales > Yersiniaceae > Serratia > Serratia sp. N21D137. The sequence goes on along the minus strand of NZ_JBLJAJ010000008.1, from coordinate 167,381 downwards.
CCGACGGGAACTGATCGAGATGGTTGATCGACAGCGGGCCAAAGCGCTCTTCTATTTTGGCGATGGTGCTTAATGGCACGATGGTGCCGTTGCTGCTGGTCAGGCGGATATCGTTTAACGCGGAAAGCCCTGGTGTGCTGGAGACATCATGCTCCAGTACCACCCGATATTGGTTGGCCTGGGTGTAAATGGTCGAGATCAGGCGCTGACCGAAGGCGTTATACAGTGCATTATCGACATCGCTCATAGTGATGCCAAGGCGCGAGGCCGAGTCTCGATCGACATTCACATAGGCCACCAGCCCCTGATCCTGCCAGTTGCTGGTCACTTCGGCCAGTTGCGGGGCCTGCTGCAATTCGGCCATCAACTTCGGCACCCACAGGCTGAGTTCATCCAATGACATCGCCTGAAGGGTAAACTGGTACTGCGTGCGGCTCACCTGGGTGTCGATGGTCAGATCCTGCACCGGTTGCAGATACAGCTTCAAGCCGGGGAACTGCGTCGTCTGTTGCTGCAGGCGGGTAATGATCGCCGGGATGCGATCGCTCCGTTCGCTCAGTGGTTTAAGGTTGATCTGCAAACGGCCGCTGTTGAGCGTGGCGTTGCTGCCGTCCACGCCAACAAAGGACGTCAGGCTTTCTACCGCCGGATCCTTGAGGATTTCGGCAGCAACCTGCTGCTGGCGCTCGGCCATGTTACTGAATGAAACGCTCTGTGGCGCTTCCAGCGTACCCTGAATAATGCCGTTATCCTGCACCGGGAAGAAGCCTTTCGGCATCAGCAGATACAGCAACACGGTCAGCGCCATGGTGCCGAAGACGACGCCTAACGTCAGCCACTGATGGTTCAGCACCACTTTCAGCCACACGCCGTATTGGGCGATCACCCGGTCAAAGAAACGCTCGCAAGCGCGAGAGAAACGGTTTTGCTTACGCAACGATTCGTGGCTAAGCATCCGGGCGCACATCATCGGCGTCAGCGTCAGCGAAACCAGCGCGGAAATCAGGATCGCCACTGCCAGCGTCACCGCAAACTCGCGGAACAGACGGCCAACGATATCGCCCATAAACAGCAGTGGGATCAGCACCGCTACCAGCGAGAAGGTCAGCGAGATAATGGTAAAGCCGATCTCTCCTGCCCCTTTCAGCGCCGCGTCGAGCGGTTTTTCACCTTTTTCGATATAGCGCGAGATATTCTCGATCACCACGATGGCGTCATCCACCACAAAGCCGGTGGCGATGGTCAGCGCCATCAGCGTCAGGTTGTTGATGGAGAAGTCGAGGAAATACATGACGGCAAAGGTGCCCACCAGGGAAAGCGGCACCGCCACGCTCGGGATAATGGTGGCGGGAACGTTACGCAGGAAGACGTAGATCACCATGATGACCAGGGCGATCGCCAGCAGCAGCTCAAACTGTACGTCACTGACCGAGGCCCGGATGGTGGTGGTGCGGTCGGTCAGCACCTTCACATCTACCGATTTTGGCAGGCTTTTGATCAGCTCTGGCAGCATCTCGCGAATACTGTCGGCGGTGGTGATCACGTTGGCACCCGGCTGGCGCTGAATATTCAGCACGATGGCCTGTTCTTTATTGGCCCATGCCGCCAGGCGGTTGTTCTCTGCGCCTTGCTCAATGGTGGCGATATCTTGCAGGCGGATGGCTGCGCCGTTCTGATAGGCGATAATCAGCTGACGGTAATCCTCAGCGGTTTTCATCTGATCGTTGGCAGAGAGCGTGACCGAACGCGTCGGGCCGTCCAGGCTACCTTTGGCCGAGTTGACGTTGGCGTTACTGATGGCGGTGCGAATGGTTTCGCTATCCAGCCCATAGGCGGCGACCGCCGTAGCATTGAGTTTCACCCGTACGGCCGGGCGCTGGCCGCCGGAAATGGTGACCAGACCGACCCCGGTAACCTGCGAAATCTTTTGCGCCACCCGGGTTTCCACCATGTCTTCTACCTGGGTCATCGGCATGGCGGTCGAGGTGACGGCCAGCGTCAGGATCGGTGGATCGGCCGGGTTAACCTTGCTGTAAATCGGCGGGTAGGGCAGATCGTTGGGCAGCAGGTTGGTGGCGGCATTGATGGCCGCCTGCACTTCCTGCTCGGCAACGTCCAGCGGCAGTTCAAGCTGGAATTGCAGGGTGATCACCGAGGCGCCACCGGAGCTCTGCGAGGCCATCTGCTTAAGGCCGGACATCTGGCCAAACTGGCGCTCCAACGGCGCGGTGATCGCCGAGGTGACCACATCCGGGCTGGCGCCAGGGTAGAGTGTGACGATCTGGATGGTTGGGTAATCCACTTCCGGCAGGGCAGAAACGGGCAGTGAGCGATAGCCAATGATCCCGGCCAGCATGATAGCCAGCATAAACAGCGTGGTGGCTACCGGGCGAAGAATAAACAGGCGGGAAGGCCCACCGCCGCTATGGGGGGACATCGACTGCATCAGGAGTTCCCCTGAGGTTTAGCGCGGTGCTTCGGTTGTTCTGCATTCGGGGTGGCCGTCGATGTATGAGGGGCCACCACTTCAACCTGCATGCCTTCGGTCAGGCGGTCGATCCCGTCGGTGACGACGCGGTCGCCCGCATTGACCCCGGCACTAATGACCACCTGCTGGCTATCCTGAATACCTGCGGTCACCAGATGTTTGCTGACCTTATTGTCTGCGCTCAGCAGCCAGACGAAGTTACCTTCGTTGCCCATTTGCAGCGCGGCGGTGGGGATCACCACCGCATTTTGCAGGGTGGCAACCTTCAGCCGGGCGTTAACGAACTGATTCGGGAACAGCGCATCGTCCTGATTATCGAAGCGAGCCTTCAGTTTAATGGTGCCCGTCGCGGTATCGATCTGGTTATCCAGGCTCAATAACTCACCGGTGGTTAACAAATGCTGGTTGGTGCGGTCCCAAGCCTCGACGTTCACGGGGCCAGCTTTTTGCGCTTTGACCAGATCGGCGATATTGCTCTCTGGTAGGGTAAAGACTACATCGATCGGATGCGTTTGGGTGATCACCACAATGCCGGTAGTGCTGCCGCTGGCGATGTAATTGCCCACGTCAACCAGCTTAAGGCCCACGCGGCCATCAATCGGTGCGGTGATCTTACTGTAGGTTATTTGCAGTTTGGCGCTGTCCACTGCCCCTTGATCGGCCTTGATAGCCCCTTCGGTCTGGCGAACCAATGACTCCTGGGTATCCAGTTCCTGGCGCGATACCAGATTGGTTTTTGCCAACTGTTGGTAACGGGCGAGGTCGCGTTTGGCATTGGCCAGCGTCGCCTGATCTTTGGCTAACTGCCCCAGAGCCTGAGTTAATTGCACTTCGTAAGGGCGTGGGTCGATCTCAACCAGCAGGTCTCCCGCCTTGACCTGTTGGCCTTCGGTAAAGTGTATCGCCATCAATTGACCATCGACGCGGCTGGTGACGGTCACGGTGTTGGCCGCGGTGGCGGTGCCCAATCCCGAGAGGAAACGCGGCACGCTCTGCACTGTGGCGGTGGCGGCCTGCACTGGAGACATGGGAGCCCCTCGTCTACCACCGGCTCTGCCTGCGGCTCCTGCTGGGCCTGAACCTGCCTGCTGCGCACCCGGCGCTGCACCGGTAGCCTGTGGCGCGCTAAAGTGACGCCAGATCAGAATGGCGCCAAGCACCACGATAACTATGGCTAGCAGGCGCAAGAGCAGTGTGCGGCGTTTGGGTTTTGTATTCATGGCGTTGGGCATTCTCTCCAGAGACAGTCGTGCGGGCAATCTCCTTACAGGATACTAGTTTAGCGAGCCGTCACGGTGTAAAAATGAAGGAAATATGGAGGAAGCGTCAGGTTTGTCGGCAGAGAATGTCTATTTTACCAAAACCACGCTTAGCTAGACATTTTCTGACATATAACCGATTCGTTTTAGCGTTCCAGCCGTTTTCGCGCTAATAATTTAGGGCAAATATTTCCTTTTCCCTCAGGAGCCACATCATGAGCAAGAAACCGTTGGGCCGTTCCGGCATTCAGGTCCCGCAACTGACCTTTGGCGGCAACGTGTTTGGTTGGACTGCAGACGAGGCCACGTCTTTCAGCCTGTTGGATGCGCTGGTAGCCAATCAGCTGAATTTTATTGATACCGCCGACGTTTATTCGAGCTGGGCGCCGGGCAACCAAGGTGGCGAGTCAGAAACGGTGATTGGTAACTGGCTGAAGAAAAGCGGCAAGCGCGACCAGGTGATCATCGCTACCAAGGTGGGAAAACCGATGGGCGAGGGCAAACAAGGCTTGTCGCCACGCTATATTCGTCAGGCCGTAGAGGCTTCGTTGCGCCGCCTGCAAACCGATTATATCGATCTTTATCAGTCCCATGATGATGACCAGGACACTCCGCTGGCAGAAACTCTGTCTGCGTTTGATGAACTGATCAAAGCCGGGAAAGTGCGTGCCATTGGCGCTTCCAACTATCAGGCAGACCGGCTGGTGGAAGCACTGAAAGTCAGCGAGCAAAACGGACTGGCGCGCTATGAAACCCTGCAGCCGGAATATAATCTGTATGCCCGTGAAGGTTATGAGCAGGCGCTGGAAGCGGTGGCGCAGCAACAGGGGCTGGGGGTGATCAACTTCTTCTCACTGGCCAGTGGTTTCCTCACCGGCAAATATCGTAGCGCACAGGACGTGGGTAAGAGCCAGCGCGGAGATACCATTGTGTCGCGTTATCTGAACCCGCGCGGTTTCCGCATTCTGGCAGCCCTCGATCTGCTGGCAGAGAAGCACCAGACTACACCCGCACAGATCTCGTTGGCTTGGCTGATTGCTCGCCCAAGCATCACCGCGCCCATCGTCAGCGCCACCTCGTTAACCCAGTTGGATGAGTTGGTGAGTGCCACTCGGCTCCAATTGGCCGCCGAGGATATCAAGGCGCTGGATGAGGCAAGTGCCTGGTAAGGCCCATAACATCAATTATTATTCAATGAGTTATTATCACCATTACTTGTTTGGCGACAGCTTACGATACAACACATGCTTGCGTAGTGGATGGCCCAGCGGTAAACGGGGATGCTCGAAGGTTTCACCGCTGAAGGTCATCCCGATGCGCTCCATCACCCGGCGGGAAGGGAGATTAATTTCAGCGGTAAAGGACACCACCTCTGGCAGTTGCAGCCTATTGAAAGCGATATCCAGTGCGCAACGTGCCGCTTCGCTGGCATAGCCTTGGCCCCAATGCTCCTTCGCCAACCGCCAGCCAATTTCCACGCAGGGCGAGCAGGGCAGATCGTCGCCAGGAATGGCTAGCCCGACAAAGCCGATAAAGGCAGCCTGATGCTTCACCTCGACGGCCCATAGCCCCCAGCCGTGTTGTTGCATAAATTGGCGGATACGATTGGCCTGGGCGTCGCTTTCAGCTCTGCTTAGCGCTGCCGGGAAATATTTCATCACCTCAGGGTCGCTATTGAGCGCGACAAAGGCGGGCAGATCGCTATCTTGCCAACCGCGCAGCAGCAATCTAGGTGTTTCACCAGTGATGATAGCCATAATGCTCCATTGTCAGGGGCGTTAGCCGCCCCTGCGTTAATCAACGAAACAGCGTCTGCGCCCAGCGTGCCAACCCGGCGGTGACCGAGCCAAAATCGTTGCCACCGACGATCGGGATCCCTGGCAACTGCTGTTGCAGTGCCGTTCTCAGCAGTGGTGAGCGTGCGCTACCACCGGTCAGGTAAATGACCTGCGGCTTACTTTGGCAGGTAGCCAGGGCGGCGCTAACCTGTTCCTGGATACGTAGCAGAGGTTGGGCAATGGCATCGGCCAACTGCTCCTGGCTGATCGTTTCTGCCAGTTCCGGCTGCACAAAATCCAGTTGAGCGCTGATGCTTGTCTGACCCGATAGCGCGATTTTACTCTCTTCCGCCGCACGTACCAGCCGATAGCTCAGGCGCTGCTGATGGACTTTCAACAGCCGTTTCACCTTCTCGGGTTCGGCAGCGTCGCGGATCAGATCGCGCAGCATACGGCCATTGGCCGTGCTGTAGAAATCGATTTGGGCCGGGACGTCGTTGGTCGCTACCGCGTTCCAGTAAGGCAATGCAGGCATGGCAATGCCTTTCTCGGTTTCACCGCCCATACCGAACAGCGGCATCAGCTGTTTGAACGCCAGCATGATATCCAGATCGTTACCGCCTACGCGGCAACCGCTGTGCCCCAACAGGCTCTGTTGGCGATCGGCACGATCGCGCCATTGTGGCCCCATCAGCAGCACCGAGCAGTCGGTGGTGCCGCCGCCGATATCGACCACCAGCACGGTTTTCTCTTCGCTTAGCGTCGCTTCAAAGTCCAGCCCGGCGGCAACCGGTTCGAACTGAAACTCGATCTCTTTGAAACCGGCCCGCTGTGCGGCGCGGTGCAAAATCCCCTGCGCCTGCTGGTTAGCCTCTTCACCGCCGGTGCCCTGGAAGTTGATCGGGCGGCCAATGACGGCCTGATCGATGCTGGTTTGTAATACGCTTTCCGCCTGGCGCTTGATGTGGAACATCATGGCGCACACCAGATCTTCAAATAGCGCAATCTGCTGTGGCTTAAGGCCGTTAGCCCCGAGGAAGGATTTCGGCGAGCGGACAAAATACACTTCTTCCGGATCTTCGATGTAGTGGGCCAGCGCCTGCAGGCCGAACAGCACGCTGTCGCCGTTGACCGGAATATCTTCTTCGCGGTTGAAAGTGATGGCGCGGCGCAGCAGCTGCTGGTTTTCCTCGCTGCCGGTTGGCACCTGCCAGTGGCGATGTAGGCACTCACTCACCGCCTCACGCGTCGGTGCGCACAGCATCGAAGGGAGATACGGTTCGTTGTTTTCCAACGTCAGTAATTCAGGGCCCTGGTCGCGCATAACGGCGACAGAACAGTTGGCAGTGCCATAATCGAAGCCAATAAACATTTTTCGTTCCCCATGCCGATGAAGGGGGGCGACTTTACCCGAGACTGGTCTGCCGAGCAACGAGTGGGCCGCTAACTGGCGAAAAATTTAGCGGCAATCGCGGCGGCATGGTTAACTTGATGGCAGCGATATCAAACAGGTTAATGTCCGATTCCCGCACGTCAGCCACAGGTCCGAGCGCCATAATGAACAAAAAACTGACTCCGAGCGATGCCATGAAGAATCAACAACAGGCGCTGTATAGCGCGCTGAGTGCGCGTGACCGTAAGTTTGACGGACGATTTTTTGTCGGTGTCTCCTCCACCGGTATCTATTGCAGGCCGGTATGTAGTGCCCGCACGCCGAAAATCGAAAATTGTACCTTTTATCCCAGCGCCGCCGCCGCCGAACTGGCCGGTTTTCGCCCCTGCCTGAAATGCCGCCCCGAATTGGCTCCAGGGCTGGCGCTGATCGATCTGGGCAATCGCTATGCTCAGGTTGCGGTTCAGCTGATTGAGCAGGGCTATCTTTCAGAGCATAGCTGTGAACAGCTGGCTACCCGTCTGGGGATTTCCGATCGCCATCTGCGGCGCATTTTTGCCGAGCAGTTCGGCGCTTCCCCCATTGATTACGCCCAGTCGCACCGTCTGTTGCAGGCCAAACGGCTGCTGGCGGATACCGATTTGCCCCTGAGCGAGGTGGCGTTTGCCGCCGGGTTTGGCAGCCTGCGGCGTTTTAATGAGCTGTTTAAGGCCCGTTATCGCCTGATCCCTTCGGTATTGCGCAGCACTGCTGGCCGAAGTGAGCGGGCCGCCACCAGTGGACTGGTATTTCATCTGGGGTATCGGCCACCTTACGATTGGCCGCGTATGCTGGGATTCTTACAGACCCGTGCGGTCAGCGGCGTGGAAAGCGTTGTCGGTCAACAATACTGCCGTTCGATCGCGGTGGATCAGGGCGGTGTCGAATATTGCGGTTGGGTGAGCGTCCAGCCGCAAGAGGCGCGTAACCGGGTACGGGTGGAAATAGCCCCATCGCTCAGCCGAGTGACGACCGAAGTCCTGCGGCGCATTCGCCAACTGTTCGATCTGGATGCCGCGCCGGACCGCATTTGCGAGGCGTTAGGTACGTTAGCGGCGGATGCGCCCGGCTTACGTTTGCCAGGCTGCGTCAACAGCTTTGAGCAGGCTACGCGTGCGGTGTTGGGGCAGTTGGTCAGCGTCAAGATGGCGGCTACCTTTGCCGGACGGATGGCCGAACGCTGGGGAACGGCGCTGGAGCAGCCGTATGGCGATATCACTCATGTTTTTCCGCAGGCGGTGCGGATCGCCCAGTTGCAACCGGAAGATCTGTGTCCATTGGGCGTACAGCTGAAGCGCGCGGCGGCGCTGATTGAAATTGCACGCAGGGTAACAGAAGGGCGTTTGCAGCTGGATAACGTGCTGGATATCGAACAGGGTATCAAGGAGTTAACTTCATTACCGGGGATAGGCAGTTGGACCGCCAGCTATATCGCGATGCGGGCCTGGTCATGGCCGGACGTTTTTCTGGCGGGGGACTATCTGATCAAACAGCGTTTCCCCGGCATGACGCCGCGCCAGATTGAGCGCTATGCCGAACGCTGGCGGCCTTGGCGTTCCTACGCCACCTTGCATCTGTGGCATAACGATCGTTGGGCTCCTTCAGTGAATACCGAAGTAGCCGCCGCTGAGTAACTCGCTCAGCGGTAGCTCCAGCGCAACGGTGTCACCGTCTACCAGATCGACCCCGATGGCTGTCAGCGCACTTAGCGTAACCTGTTGATGTGCAGGCCCGGCTAGAGTTTGAGTATTAATACGTTGCGCGGCACCATGGATCATCGACACCATCAGCTCATCCATTTGGTTACAGTGGACGTCGGTGATAAAACGCTCGTCGATGCGGATGTAATCGATAGTCTGGCCGTTTAATTGATTGAAGGCGTTCAGGTTGCGGCCAAAACCATTGACGATCAGCTTGCAGCCCATCTGCTGCAAACGGCGCATAAAGTCACCGCCGTCCTCTGGGTGATCGAGCACGATGGTCTCGTCCACCATCAGATACAGCGCGCTGGCTGGCAGCACTGAAGCCGCCAGTAACTCCAGCAAATAACTTTGAAAATCAATATCCAGCACGCTATCCGTGGCTAATGGCAGCGCAATGGCCAGCCCCTTGCGGTGTAGAGCCTCTGCGTGTCTTTCCAGTACCTGACTTACCAACCAGCGATCGACATCCGGCAGCAGGCCGTAGAGCTGGGCGGCGGCGAGGAAGGATTCAGCGGCTAGCAGGCGTTCGTCGGGTGGGGTAACGTACAGCTTTAGCTGATAGAAACAGACCGCCTGCGGCGTTTTAGGCGGCGAGGCTGCCCTGACGCGTAACAGCAATTGCTGATTATCGATAATATCTAGTACTTCCTGGCGCGTTAGCAGCTCATGCTGGCGCTCCATCTGCTGTTTTTGCCGAGCTTCATAAATATAAACCTGGCCGCGGCCATGGTGCTTGGCGGTATAACAGGCGATATCGGCCTGTGCCAATAGCTCGCTGCTCTTGCCGCTGGTGGCACCGATTTGCGTAATACCGGCACTGGCTCCGACATGATAAATCTTGCCCGCCCAGCAGAATGAGTGTTCGCCGATTTGCTCGATCATCTTTTGCATCAGTTGCTTGGCCTGTTCCAACGAACAGTCGAACAGGATCAGGCCAAATTCGTCGCCACCGAGCCGTGCCAGGCAGTCGCTGTTACGCAGCTGGCGTTGCATCAACTGGCCAATCTCCCTGAGCAAGGCATCGCCTGCTGCGTGTCCGGCGCTATCGTTAACCGCCTTGAACCTGTCGAGATCGAGGAACACCAGCGAGTGCTGTTGTTGGTTTTCGGCCGCGCTGGCAATGGCGTTCTTCAGCCGCTTTTCGAAGCTGGTACGGTTTTTCAGGTCGGTCAACGCATCGTGTGAGGCGTTGTAGCTGAGCTTTTTCATCAGTTCCCGCGAGGCGCTGACATCCTGCAACACCATCACCGCTCCCATCACCTCGCCCTCAATGGTTTTCAGCGGCGATACCGATTCCTGGACGTCGAAGCGTCGGCCGTCGCGGCTATGCAGTACCAGCGCGTATTCTGCTGGCAGGGGAGGACCCTCTTGCAGGCAGTTTTTCACCGGATTTTCTATCTCTGGGCCATCCTTGCCGTCGGTCATCCGTACTACGCCGTTGATCGGCATACCGAGCGCCAACTCCAGCGGCCAACCGCACATTTGTTCAGCTACCGGGTTCATAAAGGTGATGCGCATTTCGCGGTCGGTGGAGATCACCCCTTCGCCGATGGCGTCCAGCGTAATGTGTAAACGTTCCTTCTCTTCGTGCAGCGCTTCGGCCAGCGATTTGATTTCCGTCATGTCGATATTGGTACCGATCATCCGCTTCGGCTCGCCGTGCTCATCGAAAATGGTATTGCCCTGGCCGCGAATATGACGAATTCCCCCCAGCCGGGTCTTGATGCGGAACTCCATCACAAATGGCTGGTGCCGATCGCTGAGCGTAGCCACTTGTCGCCCGATGCGTTCGCGATCTTCCTCCAGCAGTAAAGAGTTCCATAGGGCCAGAGTGGGAGTTTGATCCGGCGTCAGTTCGTACAACTCGAACATCCTTTTGTCCCAGGTGAGCTTATCTCCGTTCAACATCCATTCCCACACGCCGATCCCGCCAGCCTGATTAGCTAGCGTTATGCGTTCCACCAGGCTGCGGTTCTCCGCTTCGGTGCGTTTTAGTTCGTTGATATCTTCTACTTGAGAAATAAAGTACAGCGGTTGGCCCTGCGGATCGCGCACCAGGGATACCGCCAGCAGTGTCCAGACGCTCTCACCGTCGCTACGAATATAGCGTTTTTCCATGGTGTAGCTGCTGATATGGCCATCAAGCAGGTCCTGTAACTGTGTCAGATCGGCATTTAAATCATCGGGATGGGTGATTTCTTGAAACGTCAGGCGGCGCAGGGTTTCTGGGGGATAGCGCAGCAGCTTGCACAGCGCCTGATTGACCTGTAACCATTTCCCTTCTGGTGAGACCAGCGCCATGCCGATGGCTGAATACTCCAACGCATTACGAAAACGCGTTTCACTTTCCACGATATGCTCTTTTTCCACCCGAAAAGCATGCATCACCATCGCCATGGCGTGGGCTGGGATCAAGATCAACATCAGTGGCAGGTAGATTGTCACATCGCTTAAAAACGCCCCGTTCTCTTGAAAATGTAACAGTCCGAGCGAGATCAACACCGTAATCATCAGGGTCGTGGTAAAACAGATGATAAAGGCTTCGAGCCGCGGCAGGCTGATCGCTGCCCACAGCAACGGCAGGATGATAAAGGTAAACGGGAAGGGTAGGTAGAGTAGCGCCAGATAGCTGAAGGTCAGTGTTCCCAGCAATACCAACAACAGTTCGAACAGGTTCAGCGTTCTTAACATTGAGCGGCGATAAACCAGCCCGATCGGCGCCAGAGCCAGTACGCCGATCGCCTCGGAAATAAACCAGATGCTGAAGGGTTGCCAAAAGGTTTCCCCAGGCGCGGGCGCTAGTGAGGCTGCCAGCAGTGCGCTGAACATGGGCATGAAGATCACGGCGCAGAACACAAATTTCAACCAGCTTGCCAAGCCGTTCAACGGGTCGTCTGGCTGCAGTATTCGCCGTAGCAGCAGGGTACAGACAGCGGCTTCCAGCAGGTTAATCAGCGTGAGTTTGACCGGGAACCAACTGAGACCGAACAGCAGGAAACTGGCAAGACACATGCCGATCCCGCAGAGGATCAAGTGCAATGGCCAAGTACGCGGTGGCTGGTGGAACATCAGCATAATAACGGCGGCAGTCGGGAACCACAGCGGGGTAAAGTGGCTGGATTCTGCTGACAGCGTCAGGCACAGGTAGGCCAGCAGAAATACAATCAGTGCGCTCAGCAACGAGTGGGTGAACAAGACACCTTTAGCTTTGAGTGGGTGCTGCGTTGCGCTAAGATCCATCGGTAACCTTCACTTTGTGCTATCGACCACTAAACCCCGCCGCCATAGGGAAGTACAGCGGACGAGGAATACCTATCCAAGTATATACCCAACCTCTATCAAGACACACCGTTGCGATTCGGCACTTTCTCCGCAAGGGAAACCAGCGATTTGCTCTGGTCGAGCTAGCGGTGACACTGACTAAAGCAGAAACACGGTTGCCAGCCCCAGGAAGATAAAGAAGCCACCGGTATCGGTCAGGGCAGTGATCAGTACGCTGGAGCCCACGGCAGGATCGCGGCCCAGTTTGAGCATGGTCATCGGTATGATCACCCCCATTAGCGCGGCTACCAGCAGGTTGAGCATCATGGCCAGCGTCATCACGCCCCCCATTGCCAGGTCGCCATACAGCAGATAGGTGACCAGCCCCATGATGCCACCCCAGACGATCCCGTTGATGATGGCTACGCCCAGCTCTCTGAACAACAGGCGTGAAATATTGCCCTCTTCGATCTGATGCAGCGCCAGCGCGCGCACGATCATGGTAATGGTCTGGTTGCCGGTATTGCCGCCGATACCTGCGACGATAGGCATCAAGGCGGCCAGCGCCACCAATTGTGAAATGGTGTGTTCAAACAGGCCAATGACCCTGGAGGCGATAAAGGCGGTACAGAGGTTGATGGCCAGCCAGGCCCAACGGGTTTTCACTGCCTTGCTGACCGGGGCAAACACGTCTTCTTCCGGGCTTAACCCGCCCATGCGACGCAGAGTGGTGTCGCTTTCTTCGTTAACTACGTCAACGATCTCTTCGATGGTTAACCGCCCCATCAGTTTGCCTTTGGCATCGATCACCGGGGCGCTGATCAGGTCATAACGTTCGAACGCGCTGGCCGCCGCTTCGGCTTTGTCTTCCGGCTGGAAGGTGGTGGGATCGCTATCCATCACCTTAAACACCGGGGTTTGCGGATCGTTAAGCAGGATCGCGGTCAGCGGCAGCTCGCCTAACAGGGTATTTTTGCGGTCGGTGACGAACAGCTTATCGGTGGCGTCCGGGATGGTTTTGCGTTGACGCAGGAAGCGGTGTACGGCCCCCAAAGAGACATCAGGGCGTACCGAGACCAGTTCAAAGTCCATCATCCAGCCGACGGTATCCTTACCGTAATGGACCATCTCGCGCACCTGCTCACGCTGCTCTGGCTCCAGTGAGGTCAGCAGGCGGCCCATCAGGTTACGTGGCAGGTATTGCGCCAGATAGGCCTGTTCATCGACATCCAGGGTTTTGATCGCCTTGAGCAGGTCTTTATCGCTCATCTCTTCGATCAGGCTATCCCAGACGGGTTCGGCAACTTCTACCAGGGTTTGGCCGCGCTTGTTGTTATCCACCAGCCGCCACAGCGCCAGGCGTTCATCTTGTGGCAGCGCTTCTAGCAGGTCCGCCAGGTCAGCGGCGTGCATATCTTGCAGCAAGTGGGTGATTTCGGCGGTATGATTAAGCAGTTCGCCTTCGCTGAGTTGCTTTTCATCCCCTGAGCGGCCAAGAATGCCGTCAACCAAAGGGGTATTATTTAACAGTAGGCTTAGGATGCGCTGACGATACTCAGCGACTTTTTTGACGTTATGTGTTGCGGCGGACATGGAATTCCTTAACGCTGACTTGGCACACCGGGTTCCTTTTAGACTATCTTTAAAAGATAGAGCATAGCGGCAGTTGGCGTGATTTTTATCAATCTGATGGTGCAGGGTCAGCAGCTTTGGCGTGCCAGTGACTCAGGGTGATGGTCGCTTGGTAGGGCAAGATAATCACCGATTATCCACGCGGGCTTCCTGGGTCTGCGGTTCAGGCAGCGATCTTTTTTCCTGATGATGGGGAATAGCGGCAATGGCGGCATACAGCAGGCGACCGACTAGAATGATGAAACTGATCAGCAGCACGACTTTGGTCATGCGCCCGGTTGTGGTCTTTCTCATGGTTCATTGAGCCCGTCGGTTTTTCCCATTGGCATTGTTCAAGCACCCTGTTGGGGCTGCCGCTGGAAAATGATGGTGGCGATTACTGTTGTTTGACACATGCCTGCCATGACTAACATTGATTTAAATTGTAAATGGAATTCTAGGCTCTGATGACAAAAGATGTCCATTTATTTCCGTGCGTTTGATCGAGCAATTTAGCTGGGGTTTATGTCCACCACTTTTTAAGTGGTTACTCGAAATGCACGGGATATAGATTTTGTCTGATTTTTTGTTGTGTATTAATAGGTTATTATCGGCCTATGACGTGTCATATGGATTTTTATTAGCCTTTTCTCTATTAATTGATCGTGGTCAAATCTTAAGCTATCGCAGAGAATAGAATTCACAGCCATTCTTGATGCTGGAACCGTATGTCTCAGCTTGCTCCCCGAATGGTTCTGTGGTGGGATCGGATCCTGCTTTCTCTGCGATTTAAAACGCTTAAGCGACGAAGTGAATCACGCCTTAGCGGATACTGTGTCTTGATGGGTATTTTAAAGTTCTGGAATAATTTACGTGACCGTTGGTGGGGGCAGCCTATCGTGCTGAGCCTACTGCTGGTGCCGCTTGCAGGCTGGCTATCGCCGCGCCTGATGCTGCCTGATGGCAAAGTGTATCTGGTTTATCTACCGCTAGTGGTCTGCTTTTCTTTGCTGATGGTTTATGACTGGCGTGCCATGCCTGGCATCGCTTTGGCTATCCTTATCCGCTATTCCAACCGCGCCGGCGGCAGCGAAGTCGACGTGATCATGACGTTGCTGTATGTGGGATGTCTGAGCATTTGCTGGTGGGGCTATCGCTGCCAGTCGCAGCGCCACTGGTGTGTGGGACTCACCGAGTTGAAGCTGGGTAAACACCGGCTGATCTGGCTGGTGCTGATGCCGCCAGTGCTGTTTATTTTTGGTTTACAGCTGGTTATCGGCCTCGATTTGTTGCCGGACGAACTCGGCATGCTTTCCGGAAGCGGTAATCACCTGCATGCACTGATAAACTTTCAGGCCATTCTGATTGGCTGCCTGTCCTCCATGCAACTGTTCTATTTCGTCTTACGGATCATTAAGAACCCCAAGTTTGCTCGCGTACTGCTGGGAAGGATCCGTCGTGAGATGGCGCCATCGGTTAAAAAAAGTGAGCTGCAGCTGTGGGTCGTGGTGCTGCTTGCCTTGGTCGTGGTGCTTGCCTACCACACGGCTGATACCAATGCCATGCAGGTGCCCGACTACAGCCTGACGCTGTTATTGCCGGTAATGCTGTATAGCGCCATGCGCTTTGGCTACCTGTTCAACTGTATTATCTGGGCGGCAACCCTTCTGGTGCTGTTCTTTAACTATCCGGGCTACGTGCAATGGGACAGCCTGCTGCATAACCTGACCATGATCTCGTCAATGATGCTGGCGTTCACCCTCAGTATTCTGCTGACATCTGCGGTGCATACTCGCCAGCGGATGGACCATGCGAAGGCGCAAAGCGCCTCGTTAAAAGATCCGGTCATCGGCTTACCCAACCTGCGCGCATTGAAGCGCGATCTGGCCAAAGTGCCGCGTTCTACGCTGTGCTTCCTGCGGATTTCCGAGCTGGATTTGCTCAGCCGTAACTATGGCATGCAGTTGCGCATCCGCTTCAAACAGAAGCTGGCGAGCAGCCTGCGCACGGTGCTGGAGGAAGGGGAAGACGTCTATCACCTGCCGGGGTACGATCTGGTGCTGCGGCTCAACGGTTCCGACGGTGAGGCCCGAGTGGCCAAAATCCACAGCACGCTGGAGAAGTTTCGTCTGGTGTGGAACGGCCTGCCAATCCATCCACCGCTGGGAATTAGCTACTGTGGAGTCTATTCGGAAGTGGAACACCTGCATCTGTTACTGGGGGAATTGAGCTCGTTGGCGGAAATGTCTCTGACCAGTGGCCGGCCTGAAAACGTGCAGAACGATCATCATGTGGTTCAGGATGAAATCAAGCGCAAGGTCGCCTTGTTACACTGGGTACAACGCTCGCTGGATAATGACGGTTTCATGTTGATGGCTCAACCGATTGTCGGGGTTCGCGGCGATTCTTACCATGAGATCCTGCTGCGTATGCTGGATGATGAAGGGAACGTTATTCCTCCCAACGAATTCCTGCCAGTGGTGCATGAATTCGGGTTGGCTTACCAGTTGGATATGTGGGTACTGCGCCAAACCTTGCAGTTTATGGAGCTCCATCGCGAAGGTATGCCTAGCGCGCGCTTTGCCGTGAATCTGTCACCGTCCTCGCTGTGTCGCCCGAGCCTGTGCCAAGACGTGCGCGATGCCTTGCGGCAATACCAGATTGAGCCTTATCAACTGGTGTTGGAAGTGACGGAGTCTCATCTGGTGCAGGATGTGAAATATGCCAAAAATTCGCTGAAAGAGCTGCGTCAGTTAGGTTGCCGTATTGCCCTGGATGATTTTGGCACCGGCTATGCCACCTACGATCGACTGAAGGAGCTGCATGTCGATATCTTGAAGATCGACGGCAGTTTTGTGCAGGATATGCTGACCAGCAAAGTGGATTACCAGATCATTGCGTCAATCTGCAAGGTGGCGCTGATGAGAAGGTTGTCGATTGTGGCGGAATATGTCGAGTCGCCCGAGCAGCGCGATGCGCTTAAAAGCCTCGGCGTGGATTATATGCAGGGCTACTTTATCGGCAAACCTCAATTGTTGGCGTCTCTAGTGCCGATGGAGGCACAACCGGAAGACGAAGAGTCTGACTGAAAACGTGGCCCCTCACCCTAACCCTCTCCCACAGGGAGAGGGAACCGATCGAGCGTGGTTGAAATTGTAGTGATTCATCTTGGATGAGGGACGATCGAGTACGCTGATTTTTCTGCGCCGTACACCATCCTCGTTCTTCTTACTCCGTATTTACCGAAGCAGCACAGGCCAACCAAGCGCTCCGTTCAACTCCCTCTAGTACAGGGAGAGGGAACCGATCGAGCGTGGTTGAAATTGTAGTAATTCATCTTGGATGAGAGACGATCGAGTACGCTGATTTTTCTGCGCCGTACACCATCCTCGTTCTTCTTACTCCGTATTTACCGAAGCTGCACGGGCCAACCAAGCGCTCCGGTCAGCTCCCTCTCCCTGTGGGAGAGGGTTGGGGTGAGGGGTTACGCGGCAGGTTTTGCGTCTGCGTCCTGCTCGCCTTCTTCTTCTATCACCAGTTTCCAGCCAACCACGTCATTCCAGTATTCCTGCTCACGCTCAAAATCGAGCTGTACCAGGTTGTTCTGCGACAGATAGCCCGCCGGGAAGCGCAGCGTCCAGTGATTGTCATCCGTGACCAGGCGCAGGGTTTCCGGCGTTGTAGTGGCCTGACGCTGATTGTTAAGCAGGGTGCTCAGGCGTAACAGCTGGATCAGCGGCAGATAGTACTTCTTCTTGAACAGGTTCAAGCGGGGCAACTCTTCGAGCTTGATCGCTTTACGCTGGAAACGCACCAGCGCCGACAGCAGCAACTGCTGTTCCTGGTTGAAGCCTGGCAGGTTGGTATTTTGCAGAATATAGGCGGAGTGGCGGTGCATGCCGCTGTGGTTGATGCTCAGTCCCACCTCATGCAGCATGGCGGCCCATTTCAGCAGCGCTTCCAACTGTGGCTGCACCAGCTTGGTGTTTTGCGCCATCCACTGAGCGTACAACAGCTCGGTGGTTTCGAGCACGCGCTTGGCCTGCTCGCGGTCAATATTATAGTGATCGGCCAGACTTTTGGCCGTGCGGCTGCGAATATCCTGGTGGCGGAAGCGGCCCTCCATTTCATACAACACGCCTTCGCGCAGGGCACCGTCGGACAGACGCAGATCGCGGATTGCCAGCGCATCAAATACCCCACACAGGATCGCCAGCCCCGGCACAAATACCGATTGGCGATCTTCCGACAGGCCCGGCAGGCTCAGGGCGCTGAAGTTTTTAAACTGCAACACTTGCTCAACCAGTAACTCCAGCCGTTCAAGGGTAATCAAACCGTCTTTTTCACCCATGGCCACCAAAACTTCGTGAGCGGCCTTGATGGTGCCAGATGCCCCCAAGGCATATTGCCAGCCCTGGATGCGGTATTGCCAGGCCAGGGTTTCCAATTTTTGTGCGGCGGCCAGGCGTGCTCGTTTAAAGTTGGTTTTGCTGATCTCCCCTTCAGGGAAGAACATATGGGCAAAGCTCACGCAGCCCATGCGGCGGCTCTCTGCCAGCAGAGGCTCGAAATCCTCCCCGATCACCAGTTCGGTAGAGCCACCGCCGATGTCGATCACCAGCTTGCGGCCTTTTTCCGGCTGAGTATGCTCGACCCCCATAAAAATCAGACGGGCCTCTTCCTGCCCGGCGATGATTTCGATCGGATAAGGGATCACTTTTTCCGCCCGCTTGAGGAACACTTCGGCATTCACCGCCTGACGCAGGGTGTGGGTACCCACGATGGTGACGTTATCCGCTGGGAACCCCTGTAATCGCTCGGCGAACAGCGCCAGGCAGGCCAAGCCCCGCTCCATGGCTTCTTCACTGAGCACGTTGTTGCTATCCAATCCATCGGCAAGGTGTACCCGCTGTTTTAAACGGCCTAACACCTGTAAGGCGCCGTTAACGACGCGGGCGATCACCATATGGAAACTGTTCGAGCCAAGATCGATGGCAGCGATTTCCTGTGGCTTATTATTGGTTGCAGTGCTTTTTAGCGGCATAGTTGCTGGCCTAGTTGTCCGGTTGTTCCAGAGCTTTTAAATACTCATAAATGGCCACCTGTGCACGGACCTTACGGCGATTGCCACGCGGTACATACTGGTTGCTCAGTTCTTTATCGATATAGCGGGCCTTGACCGTATCGCTAAACAGCAGCTCCAGAATGTCCAGAACGCGCTGTTTGAGCGCCGGATCCAGCAGCGATACAGCCACTTCGATACGGTAATCTATGTTGCGGGTCATCCAGTCGGCGGAAGAGAGGTAAACCCGTTTGTCACCTTTGTTTTCGAAAACGTATACCCGATCGTGTTCCAGGAAACGGTCAACGATGCTGATAACCTGAATATTGTCACTAATTCCCGGCAGGTTGGGGATCAGTGAACACATGCCGCGTACCAACAGACGGACTTTCACGCCGGCAGCGGCAGCGGTATATAACCGATCTACCAGCCCTTTATCCACCAGATTATTTATTTTCAACATAATAGCGGCGTTTTCACCGGCTAATGCGTTGGCAATTTCCCGATCGATCAGATCGTACAGCATGCGGCGGGAGTTCTGCGGCGAAACCATGAGGTTGTCGAAGGAGACCGGCCGGTACGGATTTTCAATAAAATTGAATACCCGGCGTACTTCGTTAGTGATGCGCGAATCGGCGGTCAGCAGCGAGTAGTCGGTGTAGATACGGGCGGTTTTTTCGTTAAAGTTGCCGGTACCAATATGAGCATAGCGCACAATATCGTCGCCTTCACGGCGCGAGATCAGGAATAGTTTGGCGTGGATTTTCAGCCCCGGTGCGGAGAAGATCACGTGCACCCCGGCCTCGGTCAAGCGTTTGGCCCAGTGGATATTGGCCTCTTCGTCGAAGCGTGCCTGTAGCTCCACCACCACGGTTACTTTCTTGCCATTATGCGCGGCATGGATCATCGATTCGATAATGCGTGAGTCTTTGGCTACCCGATAGATATTGATTTTTATCGCCAGCACGCTGGGATCGAACGACGCCTGACGCAGCAGCTCCAGCACGTGTTCAAAAGTGTGGTACGGGTAGTACAGCAGCACGTCTTTTTCGCGGATGGCATCGAAGCCGTTACGGAATTTATCGAACCAGATATGCCGCAAGCGTGGTAGCGGGCGGTTGACCAGATTGGCCTTACCGACGTTCGGGAAGCTGATGAAGTCTTTGAAATTGTGGTAGCGGCCACCGGCGATCACCGAGTCGTAGTTGGATATCCCCAGCTTGTTACGCAGCAGCTCCACCATCTCGTTGGGCATATCGCGCTGATACACAAAGCGTACCGGCTCGGCGGTCAGGCGCTGTTTCAGGCTTGACGACATCAGTTCCAACAGGCTGGATTCCATTTCGGTCACCAGATCGTATTCTGCATCGCGCGTCATTTTCATCGAATAGGCGTTGAGCGCATCATAGTCGAAGAAGCCCTTGAAGATGTCGTCCAGGCAATAGCGCAGGATGTTATCTAACAGGATCATCGGCTTGCGGCGGCGGGGGGCTTCCGGCGGCAGATTGACGAAGCGGGGCACTTTGTCGGAAGGAATTTCCAGTAACGCATAATCGATGCGCGTACCGCGAATGATCTCCACCGCCAGATAGGTGTAATCGTCCTTCAGGAACTGCACCAGATTGGTGTCGTGATTGATCAGGATCGGCGTGATGTGCTGGCGCAAATGATGCTTGAAGTATTGCCGCAGCCAGATTTGCTGGTTCTCCGACACCTGACGCTCGTTGATCAGGAAGATCTGGTTGCGCGCCATCTCCAGCAGCAGATCGTTGTACAGGCTGTCGAACTCCTGATCGGTCTTCAGCACCTTGGCCTGAATTTTTTTCAGCAAATGACGTGACGCGCCACCTGAACCCTGTTCTTCGCTGATCAAGATGCGCCGTTTCAGATCGGCAAAGCGGACTTTATAGAATTCATCCAGGTTATTGGAGTAAATGCCCAGAAATCGCATGCGCTCAATCAAGGGATTGCTCTTATCTGCGGCTTCCTGCAACACGCGTTCATTAAAGGATAACCAGCTTAATTCTTTATCGATGTAGAGCTTTTCCTGACCCATTGCTACTCCAGTTCAATTTTAGAAAAGGATCGGACTTATCGCCGAATACCGCTCTAGTGTCCTTCTTCATTATTGCGAGAGATTGACAACAATGTCCAACATATCTGCGGAGTTATCCTGCCGCATTGCCCGCCGCAAATTGTTATCCGTCCAGCATGGCACCCGGCAACTTTGTCATGCAAACGTCACAAAACTGACATAAGATGCCCGGTTATCTTTGGGTGCAAGCCCGACAACGGAACCGACGACAGGCAAATGGCACAGACAACGCTTAACCAACATCCCCGGGATCGCCTGCGTACGCACGTTGATCGTGGCGTACAAGGGGCCGTGACCGTCAGCGGGCTGCTGGTATTGATGACGCTGATGCTGATCTTTGTCTATCTATTGCTTTCGGTTTTACCGCTGTTCAAACCGGCCTCGCTAGGCACTTCACGCGTATTGCCAATGAGCTACAGCTCCCCGGCGCTGGCTATCGGGATGGACGTACAGCAGCGTATTGGTTATCGCATCGATCGCCAGGGGGAAGGGCATTTTTATCCGTTGCAGGCACCGAACAATACTCCTATACAGCAAACGCTATTGAGCCAGCCAACATTATTGGCTCATGCGGTTGGAGAGCGTGACCTGTTTGCCCTGGCACGGGCGGATGGCCGATTGATAGTTGCCCAGGCCGATTTTGCACCGTCGGGCGGTGGTGAACCACAGTGGCGCTTTCCGCTGGGGCAGGAGCCTTTGGCGTTTGATCCCCATGGGCAAGCACTGACATTGCTAAGCCTGGCGCAAGTCCGCCGGGGTAACTTCCTGCTGGCGGCGGTAACGGACGACAACCGGCTGCTGTTTGGGCGTTTCAACCCGACGCTTCAGGGCCAACCCACGGAAATCCCTTTGACCGACGTGCCACAACAACTGTTGCTAACGCCGGATGGCCGCCAGCTTTATCTGTTAACCGGCAACCAACTGGCCCGTTATCAGATTGAAGGGACACAGCCGCAGCTGCGAGAGACGCGAACCCTGGGTGAACATCCTCCCTACCGTCTGACGGCGTTGCCGGGAGGGAGCGCATTATTGATCCAGGCTGGCGACGGTAGCCTGCGTGAATGGTTTGATGTGGAGAAAAACCAGCGCTATCAGTTAGCACCGATACAGCAATTTGCCCATCAGACTACCACGCAGGAGTTGTTGGTCGCCGAGCCATATCGGCGGGTATTCGCAACCTTGCAGCCGCAGGGCGAGTTCGCCTTGTTTTCCAGTATCCAGTCCACGCCGTTGCTGAAGGACAAGCTCCCCGTCAACGTACAACAGATGGCGTTTGCCCCACGTGGCGACGGTCTGTTGCTGGAAACTGCCCAGGGTTGGCAGCATTACGCCGTGGATAATCTCTATCCAGACGTCACCTGGCGTTCACTGTGGCAGCGGCTGTGGTATGAGAACTACCCTGAACCGGCGTATGTGTGGCAATCCACTTCGGGTGAAGATAGCTACCAGGCTAAATTCAGCCTGATGCCGGTGATCTTTGGCACCTTCAAGGCGGCAGCGTACTCCATGTTATTCGCCATCCCGCTGGCGCTGGCCGGGGCGATCTATACCGCCTGCTTTATGTCGGCAGGGCTAAGGCGGGTCGTCAAACCGGCGGTCGAGGTGATGGGCGCGTTACCAACGGTGGTGATTGGGCTGGTGGCCGGTATCTGGCTGGCGCCGATGATCGAGCGTTATCTGCTGGCCGTGTTGGCCTTGCCGTTCCTGTTGGCCGGGGTCGTGCTGTTATGCAGTTGGCTGGTTAACCGATTTACGACGCGGCCTTGGTCACCGGGTTGGGATTTACTGTTGCTGTTACCTGTAATGGTGCTAACGGTTTGGCTGGCGCTTGCCGTAGGGCCTTGGCTGGAGCTTAAGCTGTTTGGTGAGCCGCTGCATTTCTGGTTGGGCGAGGACTTCGACCAGCGCAATACGTTGGTGGTGGGCGTGGCGATGGGCTTCGCACTGGTGCCGATTATCTTTTCGCTGGCAGAGGATGCGTTGTTCAGCGTGCCTGCCTCGCTTAGCCGGGGGTCATTGGCCCTGGGGGCTACCCAGTGGCAAACCGTGTTGCGCGTAGTGTTGCCTTCCGCCAGCGCCGGTATTTTCTCTGCGCTGATGATCGGTTTTGGCCGCGCGGTGGGGGAAACCATGATCGTGCTGATGGCCACCGGCAACACGCCGCTGATCGACGGCAGCCTGTTCCAGGGCTTACGGGCGATGGCGGCCAATATCGCGATCGAAATGCCAGAGGCCGTCACGGGCAGTAGCCATTATCGGGTGCTGTTCCTGACCGCGCTGGTGCTGTTTATCTTTACCTTTGTGTTTAACACGCTGGCGGAGGCGGTACGCTTACGCTTGCGTAAGCGCTATACGCTGAACCAGGAGACACCATGAGAAGCTGGGTGAAAAGCGGCTCCCCGTGGATTTGGCTGACGGCGGCATCGGTGGCCATCAGCCTGCTGGCGCTGATCGGCATTTTACTGCTGCTGGCCGGGCAGGGGACGCGTTATTTCTGGCCTAGCCCGGTCTATCAGTTCGAGCTGAATCAGACGGCCGCAGGCCCGGTAACGATCGTGGGGGAGCTGTATCAACGGCAGACGATCTCGCGCCAGCAATTGCAAGACGCCGGTGTTGCGTTGCCACCAGGGGAAGCGCAAAGCTTTATCCGCTACCTGATCAAAGTGGGAAACCGGGAAAGCGAAGGGCAGGATTTCCGTACTTTGCTGGCCAGTGACGTCGGTAGAATGACCACCCCACGCGATTTATTAGTGTTGGAGCGTAACAGCAACGGCACCGCGTACGGCTACCTAGCCGGTTTACTGGAGGATGGCCAACCGTTGACCGGCAGCGATCTGAGCCAGGCGTTGCAACAGCGCTTGCCGCAGATTGCGGCGCTGACGCGACAGGCGCGTGATATTCAGTTCCGCGACATGGCGCGGATTAACGAACAGTTTGAACATTTGCGCCTGCATGAAAAGAGCCTGCAGCGTGAGAATAAGCTGGATGCACGTTGGCAAGCCTCTATCCGTGCCGAACGGCAGGAGTTGCAACGCCAATACCGCCAGCTTGCAGGCAAACTGCAAGGGTTGGAACGCGATCGCCAGCGTGATGCCTTGCTGCTGCGCGACATGCACGGGCAGGTTCACACCATTGCCCTGAGCCAGGTGCGCGATGCCTGGTATCCCAATGACATGAGCAGTGGGCAGAAGCTGGCGCATTGGACCAAGCAAGTACAAAAATTCCTGACCGACAGCCCACGAGAAGCCAATACCGAAGGGGGCGTGTTCCCGGTGATCTTTGGTACCGTGTTGATGGTGATCCTGATGTCGATCGTGGTGATGCCTTTTGGCGTGATTGCCGCCGTCTATCTGCACGAGTATGCCGGTAATAATTTGCTGACGCGGCTGATCCGCATATCGGTAGTGAATCTGGCGGGGGTGCCGTCGATCGTCTACGGGGTATTTGGTCTGGGGTTCTTTGTCTATATGGTGGGGGGCTCGCTCGATCGGCTGTTTTACGCCGACTCCTTACCGAACCCGACGTTCGGCACACCGGGCGTGCTGTGGGCCGCCTTGACCCTGGCATTGCTGACCTTGCCGGTGGTGATTGTTGCCACTGAAGAAGGGTTGTCGCGTATTCCCGTTTCGTTGCGCCAGGGGTCTTTGGCTCTGGGAGCCACCCGGGCGGAAACGCTCTGGCGGATCGTGCTGCCGATGGCGGCACCGGCGATGATGACCGGCCTGATCCTGGCCGTAGCACGAGCAGCGGGGGAAACGGCACCGCTTATGCTGGTTGGCGTGGTGAAATCGGTACCGGTGTTGCCGGTGGACGATATTTTCCCCTATTTGCACCTGGAACGTAAATTCATGCACCTGAGCTTCCAGATTTACGATATGGC
Source organism: Serratia sp. N21D137 (assembly GCF_047530005.1). NCBI lineage: Bacteria > Pseudomonadati > Pseudomonadota > Gammaproteobacteria > Enterobacterales > Yersiniaceae > Serratia > Serratia sp. N21D137. The sequence goes on along the minus strand of NZ_JBLJAJ010000008.1, from coordinate 142,812 downwards.
GTTTCAGAGCCCTAGCGTAGAAGCGGCGCGGCCACTGGTGTTTGCCACGGCATTCCTGCTGGTGTTAATTGTTGTTGGGTTGAATCTGACGGCAATGGGCATCCGGCATTCGCTAAGGGAGCGGTATAAAGCATGGTCGCAGTAACAAGATTGAATCTTTTGGGGAGCGCCAAATGAGTCTGATAACGCCGGGCAGCCTACCCCGGTTGGATGTCCAGCAGTTGGCCGATGAGCATACCGCGCTGGCGGTCAACGGCCTGGATCTGTTTTATGGTGACAAGCAGGTGCTGCACAATATTTCCCTGCGCATTCCCAAACACCGGGTGACGGCGCTGATCGGCCCTTCTGGCTGCGGCAAGTCGACGCTGCTACGCTGCTTTAACCGGATGAACGATCTGGTGGATCGCTGCCGGATTGACGGCGAACTGCAGCTTAATGGCGAAACCATTTCCGGCCCGCAGATTGACGTTGCCGCTTTGCGGCGGCGCGTGGGCATGGTATTCCAGCGGCCCAACCCGTTCCCGAAATCGATCTACGAAAACGTGGTTTACGGCCTGCGCTTACAGGGCGTCCGCGACAGGCGTATTCTGGATGAAGCCGTAGAGCGATCCTTGCGTGCCGCCGCGCTGTGGCACGAGGTGAAAGATCGGCTACGGGAAAATGCGTTCCGCCTGTCCAGCGGCCAACAACAACGGTTGGTGATTGCACGGGCGATCGCGGTTGAACCGGAAGTGTTGCTGCTTGATGAGCCGACCTCTGCGCTGGATCCGATTTCCACCTTAACCATCGAGGAGTTGATTTCGGTGCTGAAACAGCGTTACAGCGTGGTGCTGGTGACTCACAACATGCAGCAGGCCGCGCGGGTTTCCGACTATACGGCGTTTATCCACCAGGGGACGCTGGTGGAATATAACGATACCGACGCGATTTTCACTTCGCCACGCCAACGCCGCACAGAGGATTACATCACTGGCCGCTATGGTTGACGGGCGAGGAGCTTAATTGGCCTGCTTGCTCGGCTGCGGGGTCGGTTGTTCCTGCTGTTCAGGTTCAACCTTTTTCAGCGCGGTCACTTTTGCCTGAGAGGGCTGGGCCTGAGGAGGCGTTTTTTGCATCAGCTGCGACTGGCCAATAAACAGGCCGCCTTTCTCGATGGAGATTTCGTCGGCGAAAATATCCCCGCGCATGCTGCCCTTGGGCTGGATTGACAGCGAGTCGGCGAAGCAACGGCCTTCAACCGGGCCATTGATCATGATCTGCTGGGCGCGGATCTCGCCTTTGACATGGCCGCTGGTTTCAATACGCACCATGTGGCTGCAAATGATGTTTCCCTCAACCCGACCTTCGACAATGATATTGCCATCGCCTTCGATCACGCCGGTGAACAGTGCACCATTGGAGATAAAGGTGTCTTTCTTGGCACGGATTGGCTTAATGGCGTCGGCAACTTCAGGCAGGCTGTTTGGCTCAGAGTGAGCAACCGGCTGAGGCACGGGCTGATCGATCAGCTCCTGCGCTTTTTCTTCATTAACGGCTTTATTTTTCTTATTGAATGACAGCATTTGATTCGTCCTTGTTATTTTGTAGATAAACGCCAGCGTTGCCAACAGTGCCAGGACCAAGGCGGCCAGCAGCGCGCGTTTTATGTAGATACCGGTGAAGCTGATCCCTGTCAGCCAGAGAACGATGGACAGCGTCCATAATCCCCATATACACCATAATAAGTTGTAATTACGCATGTTTTTCAGGCCGTTTGAAGTCCATTCGCCGCGAAAGTGCGGGATGCCAGGCGGCAGCCAGCGTGACGGTTCCTGTTAGGCTATCCGTAGTAGCGAGTGATGATACCTAATATTGTCGCCTAATTCACCACTCGCTTGACCAACCAAGGATAATCTGAAGTGGCCACGCAAATTGTTTATTTGTGTGATTATTAAGGCTAAATTGATTTTGTGCATGAATATTGGGCGCGGACACAACCTGTCAAACAACTCAACGACAATACTCTGGTAACCGGCGTAAGATGGCTGGTCACTCACATCTGGAGGTTGTATGTCTTTATCGATTTATGCCCATTCCCCAATGCAGTTTGTCCGTGGTTTGCAGATCCTGTCGGCGTTACTGAAAAAAGGTGAGCAGTTCTTGCAGCAGAAGCAGCAGGCTGAAAGCGTGCTGTTAGAAGCCCGACTGGCGCCAGATATGTTTCCACTGCTGCGGCAGGTACAGATTGCCAGCGATGCTGCCAAAGGCGCAGTGGCCAGATTAGCCGGGCAGGAAGTACCGTCCATGCCGGATAACGAAGCCAGCTTTGCCGAGCTGTACCAGCGTATCGAAAAAACTATCGCCTATGTGCAGGGCTTCCAGGCGGCCGATTTCGCCGAGGCCGATAGCCGCAATATTGAGATAAAAAGCAAAACGCGTGATTTTCACTTCACCGCGCAAGATTTCCTGCTGACTTTCGCCCTCCCCAACTTTTATTTCCACCTGACTACCGCCTACAACATCCTGCGTAATCAGGGTGTGGAAGTGGGGAAATGGGATTATCTGGGCGCGAAGTAATTTTGGATCTTTCGGGGAGAGGAATATCTCCCCGGTTTGCTGTTATTTAACCAATGGCCTATCGCCAGGCTGGGCAGTCTTGAACTTCGCCAAATACTGCGGCTGGAAGATGCACATACGCAGCACGGTGCGGTATGCGCCGCTAACGAAGAATTCGTCAATCAGTTCGCCTTCCACCTCAAAGCCCAGCTTGCTGTAAATATGGATCGCCTTCGGGTTTTCTTTATCGACGATCAAATACAGCTTATACAGGTTAAGTACCGAGAAGCCGTAGTCCATCGCCAGTTTGGCGGCGGTGCTGGCGTAGCCTTTGCCCTGATGCGCCGGATCGATGATGATCTGGAATTCGGCGCGGCGGTGAATATGGTCGATCTCTACCAGTTCCACCAGCCCGACCTTGGCCCCTTCATGCTCGATGATAAAACGCCGTTCGCTCTGGTCGTGAATGTGTTTATCGTACAGATCGGAAAGCTCGACAAAGGCTTCATAGGGTTCTTCGAACCAGTAGCGCATGACGCTGGCGTTGTTATCCATCTGGTGAACAAACGCCAGATCTTCCCGCTCCAGCGGGCGTAGCCTGACGTTGGTGGTGCTCGACATACATTCTCCTCGGTATTATTAATCTGGCAAAAGTATAACCTCAGGAGCTGATTGAAGGCGAAAAAAAACGGCACCGTGAAAGGCACCGTTTAGCTTGCGGTTAAATTGCGGGTCAGTCGGCGGCATAGCCTTGTGCTGGCAGGCGTTCACCATCCAGCCAGGCAGCGTTGTCGCGCATTGCCAGCCGCCCTTCGATAAACCAGCTCACCACCAGAGGGTATATGGTGTGTTCCTGGGTCTGCACCCGCTCAATGACCTCATCTTCCTCGTCACCGGGGAAGATGGGTACCTTGGCTTGCAGGATCACCGGGCCACCGTCGAGCTGCTCCGTGACGAAATGCACCGAAGTGCCATGTTCGGCGTCGCCGTTGTCGATAGCCTGGCGATGGGTATGCAACCCGGGGTATTTCGGCAGCAGGGAAGGGTGGATATTCAGCATGCGCCCGGCATAGCGCTGCACAAACGCGTTGCTGAGAATGCGCATATAACCGGCCAGCACCACCAGATCGGGTTGGTATTGGTCGATAGCTTGCGCCAGCGCGGCGTCAAAGGCTTCGCGATCGGCAAAGGCTTTGGCATCCAGCGCTTGAGCGGCAATGCCTGCCTCTTCTGCACGCTGCAGGCCATAAGCCTGTGCGTTGTTGCTGAGTACCGCCACGATAGTGGCGGCGATCCGGCCCTGTTGGCAGGCGTCGATCAGTGCTTGGAGATTACTCCCCTGGCCGGAGACCAACACCACAATCTTTTTCATCACTGGATGACCACTTGTTGTTCGTCAGAAGAAGCGGTCAGTTTACCAATCTGCCAGGCTTTTTCACCCGCGGCGGTCAATATGGCGATGGCTTTTTCTACCGACTCCTGTGGCAGCGCGATCACCATACCGACACCGCAGTTAAAGGTACGGTACATTTCATGGCGGCTCACGTTGCCCGCCTGCTGCAACCAACTAAACACGGCAGGCCACTGCCAGCTCGATTCGTCGATCACCGCCTGCATCCCTTCTGGCAGCACGCGTGGGATGTTTTCCCAGAAACCGCCACCGGTCAGGTGAGCAATCGCATGTACTTCCACTTTCTCGATCAATTCCAGTATCGATTTGACGTAAATCTTGGTCGGCTCGAGCAGATGATCTGCCAGCGGTTTGCCTGCCAGGTCGGTAGTAGTGGGATCGGTCTTGCTCACTTCCAGGATCTTGCGCACCAGCGAATAACCGTTGGAGTGCGGGCCTGAAGCGCCCAGTGCGATCAGTGCATCGCCAGATTGCACTTTGCTGCCGTCGATGATTTCGGATTTTTCAACCACGCCCACGCAGAAACCGGCGACGTCATAGTCTTCACCGTGGTACATGCCGGGCATTTCGGCGGTCTCACCACCCACTAACGCACAGCCGGATTGTTTACAGCCTTCGGCAATCCCGGTGATCACGCTGGCGGCAGTATCCACATCCAGCTTGCCGGTGGCGAAGTAATCGAGGAAGAACAGCGGCTCAGCGCCCTGAACCACCAGATCGTTAACACACATCGCCACCAGATCGATACCGATGGTGTCGTGGCGTTTTAAATCCATTGCCAGACGCAGCTTGGTGCCCACGCCGTCGGTGCCGGAAACCAGTATCGGCTCGCGGTATTTCTGCGGCAACGCGCACAGGGCGCCAAAACCGCCCAGCCCACCCATGACTTCCGGGCGGCGGGTCTGTTTCACTACACCTTTGATGCGGTCTACCAATGCGTTGCCAGCATCGATATCGACACCTGCGTCTTTATAGCTGAGAGAGGTTTTGTCGGTCACTGCGCGATCCCCACGACGGTTTGCGGTTTGAGAACGGTGCTTCCGGCGGTGATGCCGGAACCAGGCGCGGCAATTCTAACAGCGCAAGCAAACGTTTGCGAGAACCATGTGAGCCCGCTCGAACTTTTCGTCTTCTATACTGTTGATCACTCTTTTGTTGATCTCGATCCGGCTATTGGTAGTGGCGTCGGGAGCAAAAGGCGGTATAATCCGGCGATTTTTTTGGCCGTCAACCACCTTAATAGGAGAAAAATGATGAAGATCGTTGAGGTGAAACACCCGCTGGTTAAGCACAAGCTTGGTCTGATGCGCGAACACGATATCAGCACCAAACGCTTCCGTGAGCTGGCTTCTGAAGTGGGTAGTTTGCTGACCTATGAAGCGACCGCCGATCTGGTAACCGAGAAAGTTACCATCGAAGGCTGGTGTGGGCCGGTTGAAGTTGAGCAGATTAAAGGGAAAAAAATTACCGTAGTGCCAATCCTGCGTGCCGGTCTGGGCATGATGGAAGGGGTGCTGGAGCACGTTCCGAGTGCTCGTATCAGCGTGGTTGGGGTTTATCGTGATGAAGAAACCCTGGAGCCGGTCCCTTATTTCCAGAAACTGGTTTCCAACATTGACGAGCGCATGGCGCTGGTGGTTGACCCAATGCTGGCTACCGGTGGTTCGATGATCGCCACTATCGACCTGCTGAAGAAAGCCGGTTGCAGCAGCATCAAGGTGTTGGTGCTGGTCGCCGCTCCTGAAGGGATCGCCGCGCTGGAGAAAGCGCATCCAGATGTTGAGCTGTATACCGCGTCGATCGATCAATGTCTGAATGACAAAGGGTACATCGTGCCTGGCCTGGGTGATGCAGGCGATAAGATATTTGGTACCAAATAATAAATAAGCCGACCTGAGAGTCGGCTTTTTAATGCCCTTTGGATTGCTAACACTGGCAATCCATTGGGTATTAATCACCAAGCTAACACAACTGATACTAACTCAGAGGAAAAACACCCCATGACCCGTCGCGCCATCGGCGTTAGTGAACGCCCGCCGTTGTTCCAGACCATCCCACTCAGCTTCCAGCATTTGTTTGCCATGTTCGGGGCCACCGTGCTGGTGCCGATCCTGTTCAAGATCAACCCGGCGACGGTGCTGTTGTTCAACGGCGTGGGGACATTGCTGTATCTGTTTATCTGTAAAGGCAAGATACCTGCCTATCTGGGGTCCAGCTTTGCGTTTATTTCACCGGTGTTGCTGCTGTTGCCGCTGGGGTATGAGGTTGCACTGGGTGGTTTTATCATGTGTGGCGTGCTGTTCTGCCTGGTGGCGCTGATCGTCAAGAAGGCCGGAACCGGCTGGCTGGACGTGATGTTCCCGCCTGCGGCGATGGGCGCAATCGTTGCCGTCATCGGTTTGGAACTGGCGGGCGTGGCGGCCAATATGGCCGGGCTATTACCGGCGGAAGGCACCTCCGCAGATAGCACAACCATCACGATTTCACTGGTGACGCTGGGTGTTACCGTATTGGGCTCGGTGCTGTTCCGCGGCTTCCTGGCGATTATCCCGATACTGATCGGGGTGTTGGTAGGCTATGCACTGTCGTTCTTTATGGGGGTGGTAGATCTGACACCAATCCGTGATGCGCACTGGTTTGCCCTGCCGACCTTCTACACGCCACGCTTTGAGTGGTTTGCTATCTTCACCATTCTGCCTGCGGCTTTGGTGGTGATTGCCGAGCACGTTGGTCACCTGGTCGTCACGGCGAACATCGTCAAGAAAGACCTGTTGCGCGATCCGGGCCTGCACCGCTCAATGTTTGCCAACGGGATTTCTACCGTGATCTCCGGCTTCTTCGGCTCTACTCCTAACACCACCTATGGTGAGAACATCGGTGTCATGGCCATCACCAAGGTTTATAGCACCTGGGTGATCGGCGGCGCGGCTATTCTGGCCATTCTACTTTCCTGCGTAGGCAAGCTGGCGGCGGCGATCCAGGTGGTACCGGTGCCGGTAATGGGCGGTGTTTCCCTGTTGCTGTATGGTGTAATTGGCGCTTCGGGTATCCGCGTATTGATCGAATCCAAGGTGGATTACAACAAGGCGCAGAACCTGATCCTGACTTCGGTGATCCTGATTATTGGCGTTAGCGGCGCGAAAGTGCATATCGGTGCAGCGGAGCTGAAAGGTATGGCGCTGGCGACCATCGTTGGCGTCGGCCTGAGCCTGCTGTTCAAACTGATCAGCCTGTACCGCAAGGAAGAAGAAGTGATCGATGTGCCAGAAGAGCGACTGGACCCAAAATAATCGGCAAAGCTCTATTAGCTTGCTGGTAGAGTGGGCCTGATGGTGATTGTGCCAATATTACCCACCTTCATGGTGGGAATATTGGCTTTATGGCCAGGGAATGTCTCTTTAGTGCTTCTAGGTCCACTATAGCCTGCTTGCCGTGTCTTGATAGCAGGCTATTGGCACGGATAATTGGGCAACAGGATAGTACATCTGCCAACGGTTGCCCGGTTATAACCGATTACAATAAAAGACCGGAATGTCGGTTTCATAGATAAAGTACCCTTGCTTTCCTGCTGGGCGTATGGTGTAGCCTGACAAACTGTTTATTTTAGAAAAAACATCGGGTACAAGGCGTTTTTCGACATTTTCAGGGATGGTATCTCGGGCATATTTATTGATATAGAGGGTTTTAAAAAAATACAAGCCATTATCGTCAACTTGGTAGCTGACAATGATATCACGCCTGATAAAGTACGTGTTCTTCCCATCATAAAAGTTTGCAGTTATTGAGAATTTACCTCTGCCATCATCTTTGTCGCTGTCGCCTTTTAAATTTATTATAATGTTATAGTTGGCAACCACTTCAGGTTTTGGTACGTAAAATTTAAAGTAAAGCTTAGACTCACAAGAGATAGTTTCTGTTTTGTTTTCTAAATAAAAAAAGTAATACGCTACGGCCAGCATGGCACATAATAACATTACTAATGGAATTATGACTTTAGTTTTCATAGCCAGTCCAATGATATGATTTACAATTACTTCTAGCATCACCATCAATGCGGTTATCACATAAGAAAATTGACTCTCGTTTAATTGCAGGGTTTCCAAAGTAATACAAAGACGGGTTCCCTACGTTATTGCACTCTATGTTGTGATTGTCGATTCTTGATTTTATATATAAGAGAGTGAATTTACCATCTTCCCCATAAATATCACAATGATGATACTTTCCTATTAGTGTGTAATCTACTTCTAAAGGTTTTTTGGCGTTGTAAATATAAATTGATGAGCCAATGATGAGGGTGAAAACCATCACTAAATAATAGATGCTGCGTTTTTTTAGAAAACCAGAGCTTTTCTTGGTTAACTCATTGATTGGTAATGTCGGTTGTTCTTCCACCTGTTGGTATTGCTCTTGATGATCTTCTTGTTTTACATATTCTACTTCATCCTGAAATGGCTCAATAGTAAATTCTTGCGGGATATTGAACCCGGAGCGCGGAGTCGTTTTAATAATATTTTTATCTAATCCGAGTGAGCAAAGGTTTTTTCTCAGGATATAGATATGTTGATATAGGGTATTAGTGCCTACAATGACACCTTTCTGTCCCCAAATGTCATCGATAAGCTCATCTGGAGAGACAATTTGATGATCTGCATCAATGAGTTTCTGTAAACATTTAGCCGCAGGGTTAGAAAGCTTAACTTTTACTTCTGGCTCATTAAGGTTGAAAACTTCCCCGTCAGTAATATTGTAAACTATCTTTTTATCTATCAAGTAGTAACCAACCATCTCAATCCTCTGAGCAATGAATGCCACCCGTAATAATAGGATTATTCTCAGTGCATGTAAAGTCTTATCCGGATTTAATTTAACAACTATATAGTGGCTAAGCGTAAACCGACAACGTAGGATCGCCAGATACCAGTGCCTTGCTTTAGTAGAAAGTGCCGGAGGAGGGGGCCCTTACTCCGGCTCCGCATATTGCCTGCGTATCAGATGCGGGTGCAGTACAATAGTGTGGTATCGGCCTGGCCTACCAGATAGCCTTGTTTGCCAACCAGGCATATTGTGTCATCCGCCAAATCCTTCACTATATGTTTGCTTGGGCTTTGACAAGCGGGCTCTCTGTTATGCGCTTTTGAATTGATATAGCTCCAGGATAAATTATCAGAGGAGCTATAGAGGGGACAGTTTCCATTTTGATACGAAAGCGAGACATTATTTAACGGTTGGCGATCGCTATTAACCAACAAAATGATTAGGCTAATAATAAACGGAATGAAATAAAATAGCTTATGCCACCCGGATGAACTCTCAACCAGGGTCGGGATGCTAGCATTTTCTGCGCATCGCAATTCATCCTCCATCCGCTCAATAGTAAAGTTTGTGGATATATTAAATCCGAGCTGCGGCGTGGTTTTAATAATATCTCTATCTATGCCTAAAGCCCCAAAGTTTTTTCTTAACATATAAATATGTTGGTAAAGCGTATTCGGGCCGACAACCATTCCTTTTTGACCCCATATATCCTTAACAAGAGCATCTTGTGATATGATCTGATGCTTGGCATCAATCAGGATCCGTAGGCACTCTGCGCCAGGTTTTGACAGTTTTATTTTTAAATCCGGCTTACTCAGCTTAAAAATGACACCTTCTACGCTATTATAAACTATAGTTTTATTAATTAGGTAATCATTGCTCATTTCAAGCTCCTTCATGTTAAGAATAGTCTGAAGGCGGTGAGTCTAGCATATAGAATATGCTAGACCACAGAAAGGATTACAGGGATATAAGTATCATAATCAGAAAGCAAGAGAGATAAGGGCTGAAGGTGTGTTTGCTGGCCGTCTTTTGTTTGTTAGGTTCAGAAAAATGCCGCCATGGTTGGCGGCATTGAAGGGGGATAATTATCATTCTTATTGCGTATGATACCATTGACTAGTTTGCTAATAATAATTGATGGTGAATACAACCTTGCTGTCTGCTTTACCGGGTGTCACTTTGTTTTCTGTCTTGATATACCTGGCTACCAATGGAATAGTCAGGCTGGTACTGGCACTATTGCTAACGGCGATCCGCTGCTCATTGCCGAGATTGAACAGGGTATTGCTAGCCTTGTTACCCGAAGCCAGCTGGATACCAACGCCGTTTGCCGTGTTGTTTGATGGCTCTAACTTGACGATGCCGTTGGCGGCGTTGATATTACCATATAATGCAGATAGCTTAAGTCCAATGGCATTACCGGTATATTTTAACCCGGAAATCGCGCCGGTTAAGTGCACCGTGTTAAAGGCATTATCGATATAACCATAGAACCTTGGGCAGTTGGTCATCTTGATTGAGGCATCACGCCATTCGCTTGAACCTTGTGCCATCATGTCAAAAATATCCCATGAGCCGAGATCGACAGTATAATCTGGTACGCTACAGGTTTGAGATATTACTTTTAAGCTACCACTAAATTTGACCGTATAGGGTTTCCATGTGAAAACCACGGCACTACCATTGGCTACGGTGTAATCATTACGAATAGTGACAGTAGGTAAGGAACTGCCGTTCACGCTGCCTGGGGTGATATTGCCGGTTTTTATCAATATCATCGTGATAGTTGTCCATACCTGTACATCAGGAATACTAGCCCTGGTATCACTGTACCACTGAAAGGCTGTGGCATTAACGCCGGTATTGCCCCTTGCGATAACCACGCCAATGCCAGGAATATTCGTGTTGTATATCTTTCCTGAGAAAGTCCCCCCCTGCCAACTGGACAGCGACTGCGGCATGTTGGTGAGATAAATATATTGCCTGTCCGTATAGGGGCCGCTACCATCACACTTGCCATGGGGTGCCTTGGCATAATCCTTGGTTGATGTGATATTTTGCCGATAGATGATTGAACCGACAGGCAGTTCATTACCCACGGTGATATTTCCTCCCTGTAATGGGAAGGCATCGGTTCTAACCGGTACATCGATCTTGCAGGTTAGCGCTAAACCAGCCGAACTGTAGGCAACCAGAACGACCAATAAGGCGTGCAAGCTAGAGTTAGTTAAGGTCGATCGAATGCTTTCAAGCCACCCGTTAGTAAACCTGTTCATTGTTAATCCTCCCGGCAGATTGAATCAAAGCGGATAATGTTTTTAATGGTCGAGCCTGGTTGCTTAGGCGGTAAAATATAATTCAGCTGGCAGTATTGACCCGGTTGGCTACCCCACTTGACCGTAAGCTGGTCCCGTTGCTTTTCTACCCGCGCGTAGATTTGCCCCATCTGACCAACGCTGCCGATGTTGTTTTTCACACTGTCGAACACTTCGGCCCCAAACGGCACCGCTTCGCCATTAGCGCGTTGTGCCATGATCAACAGCGGTGTCCCTTGCTGGGTTTTAAACGTCACCTTGCTCACCGCACCTGCATGTGGGGCAACTTTGTCACTGGTATTTTCCAACTCGACCTCGTACGGCATGCCTTTTGGATCGATGGTGATTTCATTCATCTCATACGGGTTCAGATAAGGGACGGCGGCGTGTCCCCATGGATCGATGCGCACACCGGAATAGCCGCCGACCTTGGCGCCCGTCGCCCCCTTGGCTTCAACCACGGCGAAGGTATCGCCGGTATAAGGGGTCATGACAACACCTTGCGGCCAGGCGATCATCGTGCCACTCAGCCCAGCCGACGCATTCTGGTAATGTCTGCCCGCGCCGTAAGTGGCGGTCATATGGGTATAAGCTGAGCGGTAACCGCCGTTGAGCGCCATGCTGCTGCCCCCACCCTGGTTATAATGCATCGCGCTGGCACCGTAGTTGTATTGGTAGTCCTCCCCGGCACTGCCGGAAATTCCGACTTGTTGGCCACTTTGCCCCGTGGTGCTGTGATTCAGACTGGCACTCAGCGATGGTAGATTGGCATTTTCTTTACGCCCTAATGGCATACTGAGGTTAAGCAGCCAGTTGGTTTCCATCCCGCCCCGCATGCCGCGAACGCGCCCGGCGCTCAGGCTGTAGCTGATATCGCGATACTCGTTGCTGTAGCCCAGTTGATATTGAAGATCGGTATTGCCTTGATTCCAGTAATCCTGGGTATAACCGGTGACATACATTTGCCCCCAACCGGCTGGCAGCCCCTGATTCATGGTGATATTAAAGCGGTTACGTGGCCGCCAGATATTGTCGGCCGACTGGCCGCGCTGCTCGGCATCGATCGCCCTCATGGCGGTCATATAGTCGTAATAGCCGGAGGTTGAATAGCGATAGGCGGCGATGGTCAGGTTGCTGTTGGTTGCCGGCAAGAACTTGCTGTAGCTCAACTGGAAGCTCTGCCCGCTGTTCATCCGCTCTTTGGTGCTATTCAGATGGACTCGAGCCTGGCTGATATCGGCGGAGAACGCGCCAATGGAGGTGCTCAATGCTGCCCCCAATTGCAGCGCATAGTAATCATTACTTGCCTGCAGGCCGCCGTAGCCGGTCAGGGTATTGGTCAACCCGCGCTGGTAAGTGGCCTGGACTAGAGTGGGGTTTGTGGACAGCGAGATATCATTGAGCTTACCCGCTACCACATCGTAGTGGTGGGTTCCTGGGCGTAACAACTGGGCGACTGATGCATAAGGAACCTGGAAGTTCTGCACACTGCCGTCTGCTTCCTTCACCGTTACGTCCAGATTGCCGCCAAAGCCGGTCGGGTACAGGTCGTCAATCACAAAGGCCCCCGGCGATACCGTGGTCTCATAAATAACCAGACTATTCTGGCGCACGGTTACCCGCGCATTGGTCCGTGCGATCCCACGGATATTGGGGGCATATCCGCGCAGGGAAGGGGCCAGCATGCGGTCGTCGTTGACTAGTTCAACCCCTCTGAATGGCAGAGTATCAAACACCTGTCCTTTGGTGCTGGTTTCCCCTAGTCGCACGCGACCCAAGATCGCCGGAATATCGCGTTCGACATAGTTGTTAATCGACTGGTATTGCCCGCCGATCCTCTGCTGCCAGTTATAATTCCCGTCGTGGCGGAAATACCAAGCGCCGATATTGATGCCTGCATTTATCCCGGTGTAGACCGAGTTACTGGTTTCTCCACGTGAGTGCGTGGTATAGACGTTGGTGTTGTATCCTAACAGCAGCGCAGGGATGCCCTTATCCCACAGCTCCGGGCTGACATAGCCGCGCGCGATATTTTGCATCATTGCTTGCGGGATGCTGATATCCAGGCGCTGTAATCCTGAGTCGAACGCCACCTGAGCCTGTGGGATCAGGTGGGTGAGTGGATAGCAACTTTGTTCATTGCGTAGTGCCTCGGTAAAAGAGGTTGGCAGTTGGCTGTAGTTAAAGTTGATTTTTTTCAGGATGGCTGGTGACAAGCAAGGTAAGACTTGCTTATCCGCCTGCTCGACAAACAACACCTTTTCGTGTGTCGCCAATTCGCCGTTAACAAAGATATCGGCCGGGTAGGTGCCTGGTGAAGCGGCCGCGCCGTGTTCAAAACGGGATAAATCAACCGCCTCTGCCTCAGACGAGCTTAGAAATATCGGGTCGAAACGCACGCTAGTTCCCGTAGGAGCATCGTTGCGCAAAATCGCTGGCGTATCTTCTGTGGCATGGGCCGCAGGCATGACGGCCAACATTACCATGGTAGCCAATAGAGAATAATGGAATGGATGACGCATAGTAGATAAACAACCCTGTTTATATTTATCCCAAATAAAACGACGGATTAAAGAACAGCCTTCACTGTTTTAACCGCCCCCCAGTCGTTAACGTATTCGTAGGAGATTGCAGTTCCCGCAGGTAAAGTGCGAGCGTCTTTCAGTGTGAAATGTTGAACGCCGCCAGGAGGAACCATCTCGCCTTCCGTAGAGAACGTATTTCCCCCTTGATGCACGACCACCGAGACTAACGAAACGTAATAGGCCGAGGAGTTGGCTGCCTGAAGTTTTCCGTTGCTAAATGACCAAACCAATTTTTCGGCCGCGTCGGCCGCTTTGGTGTTATCGGCAATGGCAGCCGGACGATAGAAGATTTTTATCCGGGTACGGAAGGCGACCTGCAGGCGATTGGGCGCGATATTTTCCTTCACTGGTGGAATTTCCAATACGTTCAGCCAATACACGGATTCTTTATTTTCAGGCAGCGCAGGAGATGCGGTATAACTCAGGCGCAGCGTCTGGCTTTTATTGGGATCGATGCGGTTAATGGGCGGCGTCAGAATAAAGGGTACGCGGATTTTTTCCGGTTTGGCATCGGAGTCGCCGGTATCAATCCAGCTTTGTACCAACATAGGTGCCTGTCCGACATTCGATAATTTAACGGTCACTTCCTTGTCATTCCCTGGATAAACCACGCGGGTCCCATTGACCACAATACTGGCCGAGCCAGGCAGCGGGGAAATCAGAAGAAAGCATAAGGCGGCCCAGAGTGTTAACGGGAATGATTTGCTGAACATAAATGCACTATCCTTGAACAATGAACAGGGAGGTTACCCTCCCTGATAAATCAAAACATTATTTGTATTGCAGGTTATAAACTACGCTACTGGTCACGGTACCCGGCGTGGTTTGGCCATTGGCATAATATTCAACGGCGTAAGGCAACAGCGCGGTACCCTTGGCCTGATCGATATCGATATAAGTCATATCGTTGACCTGGTTGGTGCTACCGATGTCGATGACTTTATAGTTGCCAGACACGTCCAGTAATTGCAGATCAACCTTGGTGGCGCTACCGCCAACGTTTTTCAGGCGCCCAGTGCCCAGGTCTACCGTATTGCCCGGCTGGAAGAACGCCGAAACCTTGGAATGGCCACCTGCAGTGCCGATCAAACATTTGGAGATGTTCATCTTGAAAGAGGCACGGCCGGTGGTGTCACCAGCGCTGGTCAGTTCGGTTACGCTAACGGTGGGTAGAATGATGGTGGCATCTGCGCCCTGGCCTTCGATGTCCACGTCACAGGTGCTGTCAGTCAGCAGGCCATTAAACGTAATGGTACCGGTTGAGGCAGCCTGTACAGAAGTAGCCAAACCCAGTGCAGCCAGCAGAGAAAGACTAACAATTGTTTTTTTCATCTTTAAAATGTCCTTTATAGATCGAGTATCGTTACCATCATGGTAATACTTGGTGTGTAAGTAGGTTGTAGCGAACAATAAGTGGCTTATTAATTCGTCACGCCTCCTTTTTTAAACGTAAAGCTACGTTCAAACCTGTCGCCCATTAATACGGCTACCTTTAACGAGCGGTTAAATTATCTGACTTGGTTTAAATGACGGATTTACACGCTTCAGTGCAGCCCGAGGATTTTAACCTTCATCATCAATTCCTGATTGCTGAGTACGCCTAGTCGTTTCATTGAATTACGCTTGTGGGTACTAATCGTTTTAACGCTTTTGTGGGTCAACTGCGCCACCCGGTGTGGGCTATGGCCCATCGATAAATGCCGCACCGTTTCCCTCTCCATTTCAGACAAGTTCAACATTGGGGGGCTGTTTATATCAAACCGGCCCATTAAGAACAGCATCGATAATTTTTTTTGTAATTCTTGTTTTAATCTGGTGATGGTTATATCCAGATCGAACAGGCAAATGCTCCAGTCGGTAGGGGTACCTTGTAACAAACGCTGGCAGCGTTCAGAACAAAAAACGATGCTGGGTGTCTTCGGTTTTGGTCGGTTAACAAAAGGCAGCACGTCGGTCAGGCACTTCTGGCTGATTATCCATATGTCGATTTGAGGTATTGCCTGCCCTGGCTCCAAAGGCATGCGTAGCGGAATATCGGCCAAGACGCTTTCTACTCCATATTTAAAAAATGAGTCAACCCCATAAATATTGATTGCTGGCTTATACTTCATTTCTTCCTCAAAGATACAGTTCTGGCAGTGGGTACAATAGGGACCAGGGTTAATATTAACCTGGCTTACTGTTTTTAACTGCAAGTTGATAATCGGACTCTTGGCTGAGTGTATTGCTTGTTAGACCATTTTTAATAGTAAAGCGTTTTTATATCGGCCCTTGAAATACTGACGCCTTTGCTTCTGGATGTAATGATAATCTCTTCTGAAATACCCAATAACGCCAGTTTTGACTTAAGTTCTTTGAGTTCTTGCCACAGGAATTGGTTGGAAGATGAATAGTTCATCTTGCCAATGACCTCGCTTAGCAATTCCTGACGGCTGACATACTTGTCCCCGGCATGCTTGAGTAAATAGGTGAGTATGGCCATCGTCACTTCTTTTAACGAGACGATCGCGCAGGAGAAGTTGGCGCTAGGTTTGTCCGTGCTGAGACGAACTATCCTGTTATGCTTGACATCGATTTGCAGATCCGGCTCAACCCAGAAGCCAAATAGTTTTTTCCTATCCATTTCCTAAAACTCCTGTTATTAGGTAGAGAGCCTATCCGTTGGTAAGACAATTCTATGTTCATACTCATATAAAACAATACGTTTGATATCCTGATCTTAGGGTTTCCACTTTGTAACAAAATGGAGTTTTTGACTAAACAACTTCACTTTATTGGATATAAAAACCGCCAAATAAAGGAGGGCTAAATTTTGTGTTGCAACTGATCATGGTTTTTACCCTAGCATAAAATTTTAAAAATAAATTTAAATTGGTATAAAATGCTTTTTTGTTTTGTAAGTTTAATTTATTCAATTGCTTATGTATAAATCTGCAATTGCGTTGATTCTTATTTTGTGGCCAATAATCTTGGAAGATTTATAGCCGTTTTAATTTCTGACTCATCAAAGAATACTGAACCTGTTCAAGCTGCGATTCCCGTTTGTCAGGCTCATATTACGGAGTATCCAGCGGTATAAAACTCAAAGTTTATCATTCTATCTCAATGAGATGGCCTAACTAACCTATAAGGTATTGGTGTAAAATAATTGTATTTGTAATGTTGTTTTTTTGGTTTTTAGGCGGTTTTTTATTGGGGCATTTAACAGAGGCAGATTGCACCTCATTAACCAGAAAAATCTTAATGAGGTGTTAATCTTCACATTAATGATAACGCTTGGGCCATACGCCAAAAGTGGGTTTGGCCAAGTCTATTTGATGGAAGGTATATCAGACACTTTAACACCGGTTTTGGTAAATAGAGGGGTGGGAAGGCAGGAAAGAAATGACGGGCGGGTAGCCAAGCGGGCGTAGCACATGCCGCGCCCATACAGAGCAACTCTGTTTATTGATTGGCAGGCTGGGCCGGTTGTTCGGTTTTACCGTCGGCTTGTTGAGCCTTATTGTCCATGCTGTTCTTGAGCTGTTCGGTTTTTGCCTTGGCCTGTTGTGCCAGATCGTTAGCTCCGTTAATCGCATCGGCCTTGATGTTTTTGGCCTGATCGATCAGCTGCTGGCTTTGTTTGTCTGCATCCTGTTTGATCGCTGCAGCTTTGGCCTTGGCCTCATCAGTGAGGGCATCTGCCTGCTTGGCAGCGTCATCTTTAATGGCGGAAGCCTGATCCTTCAGCTGTTCCGTCTGGGCCGCTGCAGCCTGCTTGATTTCTTCCGCTTTGGCCTTGGCATCGTCGGTCAGTTGATCCGCTTTCTTTTCCGCCGCATCTTTCATTTGTTCGGCACTGTCTTTGGCCTTATCCAGGTGGGAATCGACCTTGGCATCATCGCAGCCCACCAGCAGTAAACCTACCATTGAGGCCAATAGCACTTTATTCCACGCTTTCACGGTCTAACTCCTTTCGGTGATCGTCAATTTGTACGACTTATCTTAGAACAGCTTTGCCGTATAAGACAAATTTGGCAACTAAATCGCGTTGTTCTCATGGCGGGTTCAACAGCGGTTGCTTTCTGTGGTAGACTCATTGCGTTTTCCTGCCAGTTTTGGTTGAGGTGCTTTTCTGAATACGCCGGCACAGCTTTCATTGCCACTTTATCTACCCGATGATGAAACTTTTGCCAGTTTTTATCCGGGTGAGAACCCATCCTTATTAGCCGCGATCCAATCCGCAGTCCGTCAGGAGCATGGTAGCTACATCTATTTCTGGTCACGCGAAGGCGGGGGACGCAGCCATTTGTTGCATGCGGCCTGTGCCGAACTCTCGCAGCGTGGCGAAGCAGTAGGCTATGTGCCCCTGGATAAGCGGGCCTATTTTGTGCCCGAAGTGCTGGACGGCATGGAACAGCTGGCGTTGGTCTGCATTGATAACATCGAGTGTATTGCCGGTGATGAAGAATGGGAAATGGCGATTTTCAATCTCTATAACCGCATTCTGGAAACTGGCCGCACCCGCCTGTTTATCACTGGCGATCGTCCGCCGCGCCAGCTAAATCTGCATTTGCCGGATCTGGCCTCGCGCCTGGATTGGGGGCAGATCTACAAGCTACAGCCACTGTCGGACGAAGAGAAACTACAGGCGTTGCAGCTGCGCGCCAAACTGCGTGGTTTCGAACTGCCGGAAGACGTGGGCCGTTTCCTGCTCAAGCGCCTGGATCGTGAAATGCGCACGCTGTTTATGACGCTCGATCAGCTGGATCGCGCGTCGATCACGGCACAACGCAAGCTGACCATTCCGTTTGTGAAGGAAATTCTGGGGCTGTAGTGGGTCACTACTCCCCCATTACCCATTTTTAGGTTATTCACCCTTCGTGTAACAGCGCACTGCGGAATGACAGAACATGCGCCTGTGCAGCACTAGCTGCGGCGTCGCTGTCCTGTGCGGCCAACGCGCTGATAAGCGCCCGGCTTGCCGTCACAGGATCTCCAGCACCTGCTCCGGTGGTCTGCCGATGCGGGCTTTGCTGCCTTTGACCACTATTGGGCGTTCGATCAGTTTCGGATTGCTCACCATCGCTTGCAGCAGTTGCTCTTCGCTCAGGGTGTCATCCGCCAGTTTCAGTTCCTTGTAGAGATCTTCTTTCTTGCGCATCAATTCGCGGGCCGAAGTGAAACCGAGTTCTTGCAACAGCTTTTTCAGCTCGGCGACGGAAGGCGGCGTATCCAGATACAGCACCACCTGCGGTTCAACGCCATGCTGTTCCAGCAGTGCCAGCGTCTCACGGCTCTTCGAGCAGCGTGGGTTGTGATAAATAGTGACGTTTTTCATTTTTTCTCTTTCCTTGTTCAAATCAAGTGCGTTGGAACTTGCTGAAGGTTCTTTGCAACTGACGCAGTTGGTCAATCCGCGCGTCATAACGAGCCTGTTTCAGGCTGCCCAGTTTTTGTAATGAGCTGGCGTTGCTGAGTAAACCGATCGCCTGATCCAGACGGCCTGCCAGCGCCAGGCTTTCTGCCCGGGCGGAAAGTTCTTCATCGCGTAGACCTTGGGCGGCACTGGCCTGAGCCAACAGATCCCAGCCGTTCGGATCGTCCGGATGGGCAAAGGTATATCGGTTGAGGATTTTTGACGCTTGAGCGGGTTGATTACCCTCAACGTAGGCGTTTGCCAGATTGAGCAGTAACACCGGGTTATTGCTTTGCGCCGCATTGACCGCCTCAAGGCGAGCAATAGCCTGAGCCGCCTTATTCTGACCCAGATCGATGTCGGTCAGCAGATCCAGCATCCAGACGTTTTTCGGATCCTTTGCCAGCAGCGGCTGAATAAGATTGCGCGCTTCGTCGTATTTCTTGGCTTCATAGAACAGGATCGCCCGGCCATATTTGGCGGCTATTTGCTCGCGAATGTTGCCTTTGCTGTAAGTGTTCAGCAGGTCTTCGCTCAGACCATAGCCTTCCGAGCTGTACATGCCCAGCGTACGTACCCTTGCTAGCAGATAGTCTTGGCTGGATTGCACCAGATGGCGCGGCATTTGGTTGGCGCGGTTGCGGGCGTCCGAAAGCCGGCTGTCTGGCAATGGGTGCGTCAGCAGCATTTCCGGTGGTTTTGAGGCATAGCGGGACTGATCGGCCAGCCTTTGCAAGAAGTCTGGCATCGCTTCGGGATCGAACCCGGCGCGCTGCAATACCTGAATACCGATACGGTCGGCCTCTTGTTCATTTGCCTGGGTGAAGCTGATCATCCCCTGCTGCGTTCCCGCCAGCGTACCGCTCAGCGCCGCCATGCCCATGGTTGGGTTGGCCATCGCCAGCAGGATAGAGCCCAGTGCGCCCACCCAGGTCAGTGGTGCGTTGCGTTGCTGGTCTTCCATTGCGCGGGCCAGATGGCGCTGGGTCACGTGTGAGATTTCGTGCGCCAGGACCGAGGCCAGTTGGCTCTCGTTGTCGGTTTCACGGAACAGGGCCGAGTGCAGCACCACGTTGCCGCCGAAGAAGGCAAAGGCGTTGATCTCGTCGTTACGGACTAGAAAGAAGTGGAACGGGGTGCGCACCGAATAGGTGCTGGCGACCAGCCGGTTACCCAACTGGTTGATATATTGGGTCAATAGCGGATCGTTGATCAACGGGGCGCTTGCGCGTAGCTGCCGCACGTAAAAATCGCCCATGGTCAGTTCCTGGCCGATGCTCAACGTCCCCCCCGCGGAAGTCCCCATATCCGGCAGTTGGTCTTGCGTTTGGGCGTTAACCGGCGCCAACGCAGAGGTGCAAAGTGAGCCGAGCAGCAGGACTGTTAACGCTGTTTTAGTCAACCGGATGGTCATAGTCAGGTCATTCCCTCAATAAAGTCATCAAGTAAGACGTCAGTATCAGATAAGAGTTCTTCTTCCGTGCCAGACTCTCCAGTACAATCAGCGCGAAAGTGCGTTGGCTCACAAAAATGCATTTTCAGGGGATCGTGCGCCTGAGCGGCAAACGTTATCACATCATAGCCAGCCACAACCCACATTGAAACGTCTGCACGGTGATAACCGGGCTAAAATTATCTAAAAATCATGTCATATCTGCTCGGCCGCATAGGGACTGGCGAGCCTCACCCCCATTGATGGAATAAGGAGCAATCTCTGATGTTGGAGTTGTTATTACAGTGGTACCGACGTCGTTTCACCGATCCACAAGCTATTGCGTTGCTGGTGATCCTGGTTGCCGGGTTCTGCATCCTTTATTTTTTTCACGGTATCTTGACCCCCTTGCTGGTGGCGCTAGTGCTTGCTTACCTGCTGGAGTGGCCTACCGCTCGCCTTCAGCGTCTGGGATGTTCGCGCACCTGGGCGGCAAGTATCATGCTGATCGTGTTTGGCGGTATTGCCATGCTGTTGGTCTTCGTGGTCGCGCCAACCGCCTGGCAGCAGGGCATCAACCTGATGACCGATTTACCGGGCATGCTCAATCAGTTCTACAACTATGCGGCGACCTTGCCGACACGCTATCCGGCGCTGGTGGATGCAGGCATCATTGATATGATGGCGCAGAACCTGCGTGAGCGTCTGTCGGGCATGGGTGAGTCGGTGGTGAAATTCTCGCTGGCCTCACTGGTTGGGCTGCTGACGCTGGCCATCTATCTGATCCTGGTCCCGTTGATGGCGTTCTTCCTGCTGAAGGACAAAGAGCAGATGATCAATGCGGTGCGCCGCGTGCTGCCGCGCAACCGTGGGTTGGCAGGGCAGGTATGGGTCGAGATGAACCAACAGATCACCAACTATATTCGCGGCAAGGTGCTGGAGATGGTGATCGTCGGGGTGGCGACCTATCTGGTGTTCTTCATCCTGGATATGCGCTATTCCCTGTTATTGGCGGTGTTGGTCGGCCTTTCGGTGCTGATCCCTTACATCGGCGCGGTGCTGGTGACGATCCCGGTGGTGGTGGTGGCGATGTTCCAGTGGGGCATTGGTGCCGACTTCTGGACGCTGATTATCGCTTATCTGGTGGTGCAAGGGTTGGATGGCAACCTGCTGGTGCCGATCTTGTTCTCCGAGGCGGTCAACCTGCATCCGCTGGTGATCATACTCTCGGTGATTATCTTCGGCGGCCTGTGGGGGTTCTGGGGCGTATTCTTCGCCATCCCGTTAGCGACGCTGGTGAAAGCCGTGATCCACGCCTGGCCGGATGACATGCTGGTGGATGTGGGGGATGAGGTGAAGTGAGAAAAATAAAGCGCAGCAACTCATGTTGCTGCGCTTTACCCTTTACTGCTGCAGGTAGTTCAGAACGATTTCGTGGTGATTGGTGGTCTTGAAATCATCGAACACTTTTTCAACCTTGCCGTCGGTGCCGATCAGGAAACTGATACGGTGAATGCCGTCATAGGTTTTGCCCATGAAGGTTTTCTCGCCCCAAACGCCAAACTGCTGAGCTACCTGATGATCTTCGTCGGATAGCAGCGTGAAATTGAGCAGTTCTTTCTCAACAAAACGCGAGAGCTTTTCGGGTTTATCGGTGCTGATGCCCAGCACTTCGACGCCCGCTTTTTTCAATTCATCCATGTTATCCCGTAACCCACAGGCTTGCACGGTGCAACCTGGCGTCATGGCTTTGGGATAAAAATAAACCAGTACTCGTTGTCCCTGGAAGTCGGCCAAATTAATTTCCTCGCCATCCTGGTCGAGTAAACTAAATTTCGGCGCTGTATCACCGGCTTTCAATGGGCTCATAACTACTCTCCATCTCTCTCATCATGCTGTGGATAGTTCACCACGCTAATACTGCCTTGCGCATTCAATTCTGTACATAGGCGATAAAAGGCTTGTTCAATATTTGTTGCATCCTGGCCACCGGAACTGTGGGCGGTGATCTGGATATAGAGCTGGGAGGGCTGATCCCCCTGTGCTGGCTGAGTCCGTGACACCAGCTCGGCAATGTTCATCTGGCTCGAATCAAACAGGCCGGTAAACCGCTCGATGATATGCGGGGAGTCTTTTACCTCAACCTGTACCCACACTGTAGCTGGCATTGGCGGTCTTTCTTGCGAGTTTGTGCGTTTCATCACGATCAGTAAATCCAGCTCGGCGCCTTTTTGCGGCAAAGTGGATTCGATCAGGGTAATCGCGTTCCAGCTACCTGAAAGCAGCATGATGAAGGTGAACTCTTCACCCAGCATGGCCAGACGGCTATCTTCGATATTGCACCCGCAGCTACTGACGTGGCGGGTGATGGCGTTGACGATACCGGGGCGATCGGCGCCCAGTGCGGTGATCACCAGATAGTGTTCATCAGGCTTAGGCAAAATGCAGCTTCCTGTCGTGCTGAATGGGGTTACCAAGGTAAACATAAAAAAAACCGCCTGCCAAGCGCTTAGACACGTTGTTTGCTTGCTTTTGGATAGGTGACAAAAGTACCATGGGTGACTTGTTTGTGAAGGGGACGGCCAATGTTTACGGGAAGTATTGTTGCACTGGTTACGCCGATGGACACCAAAGGTGCTGTCGATCGTGCGAGCCTAAAAAAACTGATTGATTATCATGTAGCCAGTGGGACTGCGGCGATCGTTTCCGTAGGAACTACCGGCGAGTCCGCCACGCTGCCCCATGACGAACATGTGGACGTGGTCTTGCAGACGCTGGAACTGGCCGCAGGCCGTATTCCGGTGATCGCCGGTACCGGTGCCAACGCCACCAGCGAGGCTATCTCACTGACGCAGCGTTTCAGCAATACCGGTGTCGTGGGATGCCTGTCGGTCACGCCTTACTACAACAGACCGACCCAGGAAGGCCTGTACCAGCATTTCAAAGCCATTGCCGAAAGCACCGATCTGCCGCAGATCCTCTATAACGTGCCTTCACGTACCGGTTGTGACATGCTGCCGCCAACCATCGCTCGTTTGGCCAAAATTAAGAATATTGTTGCCGTTAAAGAGGCAACAGGGAACTTAAGTCGTGTTAGTCAGATCCAAGTGCTGGTTGATGATGAAGACTTCATTTTGCTGAGCGGCGACGACGCCAGCGGTCTGGACTTCATGCAACTGGGTGGCAAAGGGGTGATTTCCGTGACGGCCAACGTGGCTGCGCGTGAAATGGTCGAACTTTGCCGCCTGGCGGCGCAAGGCAATTTTGCCGAAGCCCGCCGTTTGAATCAGCGCTTGATGCCTTTGCATCAGGATTTGTTCGTAGAAGCAAACCCAATTCCGGTGAAATGGGCCTGTAAGGCATTGGGATTGATGGCAACCGATACGATGCGTCTGCCTATGACGCCGTTGACCGACGCTGCCCGTCCTGTCGTGGAGCGTGCGTTGAAAAGCGCCGGTTTGCTGTAACTCTTAGGGAGATTTGATGGCTTATTCATTGCAAAAGTCGACGCTAGCAACGGTCGTGGGATTAGCGCTGGTGATGACGCTGGCGGCATGTTCTACCGATCAGCGCTACAAACGCCAGGTTAGCGGCGATGAGGCCTATCTTGACGCCGCACCGCTCAAACCGCTGAGCGCGCCGTCCGGCCTGATCCTGCCGGTACAAACTGGTAATTATGAAGTTCCGGCAAACGCGCAGAAAGGCGCTGTTGGCAAGCAACTGGATATCCGGCCACCGGTACAGCCGCTGGCACTGCTGAGCGGTTCCCGCGGTCAATATGCCGGTGACAGCGGCACGCTGCTGCTGGAAAGCAGCCCGCAGAACGATAACCTGTGGTCCCGCGTAGCCAGCCTGTTGCAGAGCAAAAACATTCCGATCGCCTCACGTACGGATGCCAGCCAAACGCTGACTACCGACTGGGTGAAGTGGAACCGTCTGGATGAAGACAACCAGTACGAAGGCCGCTACCAGATCACGGTACAGAAACAGGGCTACCAACAAGCGTTGGTGGTGAAAACCCTCGAACTGCGTCAGCAGGGGCAAACCGACAAGGTTACCGACCCTTCTGAAGTTCAGCGCTACAACGGTATGATGATGAACACCATCGTTGAGGGCCTGGACAAGCAGGACAACCTGTCGAGCAGCCAGTCCGCCAACCGTGTTGGTGTGTTGGACGTGCAGAGCGGTGCGGATGACACCGGCCTGCCAACGCTGATCGTGCGTGCGCCGTACACGGTAGTGTGGGATCGTTTGCCACCGGCACTGGAAAAACTGGGGATGAAAGTGGGTGACCGCAGCCGTCCGCAGGGTAGCGTCGCCGTAACCTACAAATCCCTGAGCAGCAGTGATTGGGATGCGTTGGGCGCCAAAGATCCTGAACTGAAAGAAGGTGATTACAAACTGCAGGTCGGTGATTTGAATAACCGTACCAGTTTGCAATTTATCGATTCCAAAGGTAAGCCGTTGACCCAGTCGCAGAACGATGCGCTGGTAGCGGTGCTCCAGACGGCTTTCAGTAAAACCAGCGTGAAATAACTACATCTAGGGGCTGCGGCCCCTTTTTGTTTTGCTGATACGGTATCGTTTGCGTCGCAGATTTGGCACAATAGTTATCAGCAAACCAAAGAACTTATCAGGTCAATTTTGTGCCCAGTAGGCTGCCAGGCAGCCGGAAGGTACCATCTCATTGGAGTAAGTTAAGATGCAAAAGCTAGCTGAACTGTATCGCGGCAAGGCAAAAACCGTCTACACCACCGAAAACCCGGATCTGCTGGTGTTGGAATTCCGTAACGATACGTCAGCACTGGATGGTCAGCGCATTGAGCAGTTCGATCGTAAAGGGATGGTGAACAACAAGTTCAACCATTTCATTATGAGCAAGCTGGAAGAGGCCGGTATCCCAACGCAGATGGAACGCCTGCTGTCAGACAACGAAGTGCTGGTGAAAAAGCTGGAGATGGTACCGGTTGAGTGCGTGATCCGTAACCGTGCCGCAGGCTCTTTGGTCAAGCGCTTGGGGATCGAAGAAGGTTTGCCGCTGAATCCGCCGCTGTTTGATCTGTTCCTGAAGAACGACGCGATGCACGACCCAATGGTGAACGAATCCTATTGCGAAACCTTCGGCTGGGTGAGCAAAGAGCATCTGGCGCGCATGCGCGAGCTTAGCTATATGGCTAACGACGTGCTGAGCAAGCTGTTTGACGATACGGGCCTGATCCTGGTCGATTTCAAACTGGAGTTCGGCCTGTTCAACGGTGAAGTGGTGCTGGGCGATGAGTTCTCCCCGGACGGTAGCCGCCTGTGGGACAAGAATACCCTGGCCAAGATGGACAAGGATCGCTTCCGCCAGAGCCTGGGTGGCCTGATTGAAGCCTACGAAGAAGTCGCTCGCCGTATCGGCGTGAAGTTGGACTAATCGTTAAATCATGCCCCTCACTTTAGCACTCTCTTACAGGGGAAGGGCTAGAGTGAGGGGCAAAGCATCGAACTGAGCCTCCCACCCCTCATTCACCACTTTCCAGAAAATTACTGCATTCGCTGCGCCACGAACGCCTTATAATAGTAACCAGGGCTAGTTTCCTACGATTATTAAAAATCATCTCTGGAGTTTATTTATGCGTTGGCAAGGGCGTCGAGAAAGTGACAATGTCGAGGATCGCCGTGGGCAGTCTTCAGGTCTGGGCGGCGGCGGTGGCGGCCCCCGGATACCTATCGGCGGCAAAGGTGGCCTGATCATTCTGGTCGTGGTGCTGGTTGCCGGTTACTACGGGGTAGACCTGACTCCTCTGCTGAATGGCGGAGATGTCTCCCCGCAGTCTCAGCAGCAAAGCGCCAGCATCAGCCCGCAAGACGATCAATTAGCCAAGTTTACCTCGGTGGTGCTGGCCTCTACCGAAGATAACTGGCAGGGCATCTTCAAGCAGATGGGGAAAAACTATCAGGATCCGAAACTGGTGATGTACCGGGGCGCGACGCGTACCGGCTGCGGCACCGGTCAATCGGTGATGGGGCCGTTCTATTGCCCTGCGGACGATACGGTCTATATCGATCTCTCGTTCTACCAGGATATGAAAACCAAGCTGGGTGCTGGCGGTGATTTTGCCCAAGCTTATGTGGTTGCGCATGAAGTGGGCCACCACGTGCAGAATCTCTTGGGGATTGAGCGCAAGGTTCGCCAGATGCAGCAAGGGGCTAGCCAGGCAGAGGTTAACCGCCTGTCGGTGAAAATGGAGCTTCAGGCCGACTGCTTTGCTGGCGTTTGGGGCCATTACGCCGAGAAACAGCAGATGCTGGAAGCAGGCGATCTGCAATCCGCATTGAATGCCGCGCAGGCGATTGGTGACGACCGTTTGCAGCAGCAAAGCCAAGGGAGAGTGGTGCCAGACAGCTTTACGCATGGCACTTCGCAGCAGCGTTATACCTGGTTCAAGCAAGGGTTCGATAGCGGCGACCCTAATACCTGCAATACCTTCGCCTCCCGTTGATATTACTCAGTGCCGGTGCCTAGAGCCCGGCACTCTGCTTTCAGGCCTCAATATTCATGTTACAAAAAATGCAACAACGCATGCAGCAGCAGGGTATTCGGCGGCTGTTGGTGATCAGCGGCGAATCGCAATGGTGCCGAGATCAGGCGCAGCAACTGGCGGCACAGTTGCCGGGTGACTGGCCTTGGGTCGGTAATGACGTGCCCGCAGAAATCGATGCGTTGGCGAGTCACGCGGTCAGAACCCTGTTGGGGCAAGAGCGGTTGCATGCGGTATTTGATGCGTTAGCGGGGCTGGATGTCGAAGCGCTGGCCCAGCTTTGCGGGACATTACAAGCCGGTAGCTGGTTACTGTTGCTGGTGCCACCGTGGCAAAGCTGGCCGCAGCAGCCAGATAGCGACAGCCTGCGCTGGAGCGATTGCCCACAGCCGATCGCCACGCCCCATTTTATCCACCATCTGCAACAACGGTTGCTGGCCGATAGCGAAGTGTCTATCTGGCGGCAAGGTGAACCGTTGTGCCTGGCTCCCTTACCATCACGGCCAGCTTGGCAGGCTCCCCAGGGTAATCCGAGTGAGGAACAGCAGGCCATTTTGGCCCGCTTGTTGGCGGCCGAGTCTGGGATCTGGGTATTAACCGCTGCCCGTGGCCGGGGGAAATCAACGGTGGCGGGGATGTTGATGGCCAGCAGCCCGTTAACCTGCTGGATCACCGGCCCGAGCCGCGCCGCTACTGACGTTGCCAGCGAGTGGGCCGCAGGGCGGGCCCAGTTTTGGGCACCGGATGCTTTGCTACAGCATTGTGCTGAACAGGGTGCAGAGGGTGTTGGCTGGCTGCTGGTGGATGAGGCCGCCGCGATCCCTGGACCTTTACTGCAACAGTTAATGGACTATTTCCCACGCGTATTGCTGACAACTACGGTGCAGGGATATGAAGGAACGGGGCGCGGATTTTTACTCAAGTTCTGCGCCACCTTGCCACAGTGGCAGCCGCTAAGCTTGCAGCAACCGATGCGTTGGGCAGAAGGCGATGCCCTGGAGCGGATTATCGATCATGCCTTGCTGTTCAACGAGGAACCGGTATGGGCAGTGGCCGGGCAGTTAACCACTTTTGGTGCTATTGAACAGGCTGAACTGTGCGCCGATCCGCAACGGTTACGGCGTTTCTATGCGTTGCTTTGTAGCGCACACTATAGAACCTCACCGCTGGATTTACGCCGCCTGATGGATGCGCCCGGGATGCACTTCAGTACGGCGTCGCTGGGGGATGAGGTGGTCGGGGCGTTATGGTTGGTAGATGAGGGCGGCTTATCGGTTGAACTGGCCCACGAGGTGTGGGCGGGCCGCAGAAGGCCACGTGGCAATCTGGTCGTTCAATCTTTGGCGGCACATAGCGGCCAATGGTGGGCACCTACGTTGCGTTCCCGTCGCATTACCCGTATCGCCGTGTTGCCGGAGTTACGCCAGCAAGGGATCGCCAGCCAGTTGGTGAAACAGCAAAAACGTGACTCTCAGGGGGTGGATTTTCTTTCCGTTAGCTTCGGTTATACCGAGCCGCTGTGGCGGTTTTGGCAATCTTGTGGCTTCACCCTGGTGCGGATTGGCAACAAACCGGAGGCCAGCAGTGGCTGTTACACCGCCATGGCGGTGCTGGCCATTAGCGAGCAAGGAGAGGCACTGTGCCATGCGGCGCATAAGCACCTGGCACGGGATTGGCGCTGGTTGCGGCAACGTAGCGACCTGTTGCTGGAGCTCGACGATGATACCGATCCGCTATTAAATGAAGAAGACTGGCGCGAGCTGGCCGGTTTTGCCTTTGCCCATCGCCCCTTGGAGGCTAGCCTGGGGGCACTACAACGTCTGTTGTTGAACAGCTCATTGCCCTGTGCGGCATTGCGTGCGCATTTGCAGCAACAACAAACCGTGGCCCAGTGCGCTGCCCAATATGGCCTGAGTGGCCAAAAAGCCTTGCTGCGGCTTTGGCGGCAAGAGGCAGGGCAGGCGTTGCAACAGCTTAATGCGCAACAGTGCCGCTACTGGCAGGAGTGGGCGCAGTCGTTGCAATAAATGGAAAGAGTTGTTCAATAAAACCCGATTTTCCTGATTTCTCCGCGGCGTATAGTAAGGGCAGTTGCCGGGTCTGTCCCGGATGTCTCTAACCTGAGGAGTCCCCTATGAAACACTCGCATTTCGTTGTCCAAAGCCCCGCAACACCGGCAGAGCAACTGATACTGTTGTTTCATGGCGTGGGGGATAACCCGGTGGCGATGGGGGAGATCGGCAGTTACTTCGCCAAAGATTTCCCACAGGCCTTGGTGGTGAGTATTGGTGGCCCATTCGCTTTTGGCAACGGTGAGGGTCGCCAATGGTTCTCGGTTCAGGGGATCACCGAACACAACCGCACGCAGCGCATTGCCGAAGTGATGCCAACCTTTGTTGAAACCGTGCGCTACTGGCAGCAGCACAGTGGTGTGGGCTACGCGGGCACTGCGCTGGTTGGTTTTTCGCAGGGTTCGATCATGGCGCTGGAGGGGCTAAAAGCCGAAGCCAAGCTGGCCGGGCGGGTAGTGGCCTTCAGCGGTCGTTTTGCCCAGTTACCGCAAGCCGACGTTGGTGACAGCGTGGTACACCTGATCCATGGTGAGACAGACGGTGTGATTGCTGCGGAACATGCGCAAGCGGCTGAGGCTCAGTTACAGGCCGTTGGCGCAGATGTGACATTGGATATTGAACCAGGCGTCGGGCACGCAATCAGCTCGGGCATGATGAACGCTGCTCTGGAGCGTTTGCATTACTACGTGCCGCAGCGCTACTGGGAAGAGGCGATGTTTGGTAAACGGGGCGATCTGATCTCCTTTAAATAAACAGCAGGGCGCTATATGCGCCCTGAGCTTATGGCTTTTTCGGCCAGTCGTCTTCGTCGTCCCACTTGGCGTTGTTATCGCGGTGGGGCGGCAATTCAGGCTTGTTGGCCAGGAATTTTCGATGATCCAGGCGGCGTAATTCCTTGATCCCGCTAATGATAATACCTGCCAATATCACCAGGATTATCCACCAGTAGTCAGCTAACCAATGCATGTTTACACCTTTCCTTCAGGGCGAACAAAACGCGAGAATATCGCGGGCAGATGGCTTGCGAGCCAAGCTGCACCAGCAACGTCCTTATCTCGCCAGGCCGCCAGCAGCAGCTCGGGCGTCAGTAAATGCTCGGCCTCTTGCGCCAGCGGGCGATAACTTAAATGCCAGGGTTCCACCGCCACTCCACCTTGATCGGCGGTAAACGGGCGATAGAAGCCAAACTCGGCCATATGTGCAGTCAGCCAAAGATTTAGCGGATGGAAATAACCACCGGCTTCATATTCCCACGGCTCTAACTGCAACTTTTGCCCAACGGGCAGCAGCGACGGATCGTAAACATCCAGATCGCTGCCCCAGTGGTGACGGCTGGCACCCGGTAGGGCCGACCAACGCAAAATGGCTTCACAACGCTCGGCGGCAGATAGTGGCTGGATATCCATCGGTTGGCTATTGTGATCCAATACTGGCCGCTCTCCGCAGAACTTACCATTCCAGATCGCCAGCTGCCGGTCAAAATCGCGAAAGGTGCTGGCCGGTTGCAGATCGAAGCCTGCCGTTTTAGCCGCCTGTTGCATGGCCTGAAAGGCCACCACCGCAGCGGGTTGCAGCCGGTGATTGCCGCTCAGTACGGTAAGGTGCTCCGTCGAGCGCCCGGTGAGCATTTCTGCGCTGATCATGCGACCAGTTGCTCCATGATACGCTGATACATG
Organism: Serratia sp. N21D137; assembly: GCF_047530005.1. Taxonomy (NCBI): domain Bacteria; kingdom Pseudomonadati; phylum Pseudomonadota; class Gammaproteobacteria; order Enterobacterales; family Yersiniaceae; genus Serratia; species Serratia sp. N21D137. Next base: position 112,043 of record NZ_JBLJAJ010000008.1, on the reverse strand, counting down.
CGGCTCAGTAACTGCAGATCGGCCGCATGTACGCATTCATTCACTTTATGGATGGTGGCGTTGACCGGCCCCAGCTCAACCACCTGTGCTCCCATCTGAGCGATAAAGCGGCCATCAGAAGTACCGCCGGTAGTCAGTAGTTGCGGGGTGAGCTCGGCATAGTGTTCTACCGCATTCACCACGGCATCGACCAAATCGCCTCGAGCGGTCAGGAAAGGCTGGCCAGACAGCCACCAGTCGATGCTGTAGTTCAAGTTATGGCGATCCAACAGTTCCTGCACCCGCTGCTTGATCAGGGTGTCGGTAAGCTCGGTGCTGAAGCGGAAGTTGAACTGCACGAACATTTCACCGGGGATCACGTTGTTGCTGCCGGTCCCGGCCTGCACATTGGCAATTTGCATGCTGGTTGGCGGGAAGAATTCGTTGCCCTGATCCCACTCAATGGCGACCAGTTCGTTTAACGCAGGCATAGCCCGGTGAACCGGATTATCGGCCAGATGTGGATAGGCGACGTGACCCTGGACGCCATGAATACGCAGATTGGCGGTGATCGAGCCACGGCGGCCATTTTTCACCACGTCTCCGACCCGTTCGGTGCTTGAAGGTTCGCCGACCAGGCAATAATCAAGGCGCTCGTTGCGAGCCATCAAGGCTTCCACTACCTTCACGGTACCATGAGTGGCGCTGGCCTCTTCGTCTGAGGTGATCAGAAACGCCAAGCGGCCCTGATGGTTGGGGTTGGCGGCCACGAAGCGTTCTGCGGCCACCACCATGGCGGCCAGGGAGCCTTTCATATCGGCGGCTCCACGACCATAAAGCATGCCGTCGCGGATGACGGGCTCAAACGGCGGGTTATCCCAATTTTTCTCGTCGCCGGTTGGCACCACATCGGTGTGACCAGCAAATGCCAGAGTACTGCCCTGACCGCGCCAGGCCCAGAAGTTTTGCGTATCGCCAAAGTTCATTGGTTCGACGGTAAAACCGATCGCTTTCAGGCGGGCGATCATCAACTCCTGACAGCCTTCGTCATGCGGGCTGAGGGAAGGGCGCTTGATAAGCTGTTGTGCCAGTTCGATAACAGGGCAGATCATGAGTTTACCTCGGTAATAAATTGCTGATAGCTTTCGCTGCTGAAGCCTAGCAGGGCATGTCCTTTACCATCATCCAGCAAAGGGCGTTTGATCATGGCCGGTTGCTCCAGCATAAGGGCGATGGCGGCATCAGCATTGTCGCAGGCATTGCGCTGGGCTTCATCCAGTTTACGCCAGGTGGTTCCACGAGTATTCAACAAGGGTTCCCAACCCAGGCGCGCGACAAAATCACGCAACAGCTGCTCGTCGAGCCCGTCTGCGCGATAGTCGTGGAATTGGTAAGCCACTCCCTGTTCTTCCAGCCAGCGGCGGGCTTTTTTGATGGTGTCACAATTTTTGATGCCGAACATGGTCAGCGAGGCGTGCTGCGGTTTGTCTGTCATGGCGTAAAAGCTACCTTTTAATCGTCAAAATCTGTACTGAGTGGCAGACTGGGTCACAATGTTATACCACTCGGTTATAGAACAGATAATGCGGGAAAATGGAGTTTAAATCCAGACAACGATGTGTTCATCATTGACAGGGAGATACCTGTATTTTCAGGTCCGCAGATGAGTAACACATTTGGTTTTGACCTTCTCTGTAAAGCGACGAGATACTGCCCCACTCAGTACTAATTGTTTGTCACAGACGGGGGAAAGTAATTATGCTGCGAATATTAATTTACCAAGACAACCTCCAACAATTTTTGATAATATCATCTGGGAATAGATGATGTAGTTTCGTATGACTTGTGCAACATATTATTCTTTATTTTATATTACAACATGGAAGTGAAAATGAATGCGAGAAAACTAATCCTAACAAGTTGCTTTTCATATAGGGATCTATTAGAAATAAAACGCTCGTATGCTAAAACCGTGCGTAAGGTTTATGGTGGAGAGGGTAGGGTTTCGAGTGAAGAGACATTTGAGAATTATATTTTTGTTCTTGCCGACATTGTAAGTAGCACTGTTTTCATCTTCTCGGCTTTAGGTATTTTAAATACAGGGATTCTTATATGCCTCCATGGCTTAACTAGAGGGCCATTTGTCATGTTTATTATAAGCATAGCATTCGTGGCTTGTGTGGTAATTAGGAATAGTAAAGCAAGTAAGTTACAGATAAAAACCACAATAAAGTTAATTAACTTAAGGTTGAGGGTTTTTATTTTAGGCTCAGCCTACCGTAGCACACAAATGAATATTGTTTTTTTGTTATTATGAATTATTCACTATCATGATATTTGTAGTCATTGTCATAAAGTGTGGCTTTAAGTGTATTAAGGGATAAGCCTGCTTGAAATGTCCTCATGGCAGTATTTTTATTTTCTCACTTAATAATTAGCAGTTTGATGTTCAACGCACATACCCGCTATTTTGTAACCTTTCCAGCGCGCTCCCATCGGCGTACACCATGCCGGTAGTCAGATCGTGGAAGCCATATCGCTTATAAAATGCCAATTTGTCCGGCACCGAGTAAATAAACACTTTACCTAATGGGGCCAGATCATGCATGACGCGATCCATCAACTGCTGACCATAACCTTGCCCCTGGAAGCGCGGATGGATGGCGACATCGGCCAGATAAGCTACCGAGGTCATGTCACTGATGGCATGGGCGGTGGCCATCAACTCACCCTCAATAAAGCCCCAATAGCAGAATTGGCTATTTTGGTATACCTTCTGTAAGACCTGTGGATCACGCTCGCCCAGTCCGGCAGCGGCCAGCAATTCGCCCAACTGTTGCCAGTCGATATTACAGTTACGCAGATCGGTGATGAGCTCCATCATTCTCCCCTTAACCAATACGATCCAAATCCGCAGCATATTGCTGGATCGCACGCTGGTAGCTGCTGATCTCCGTATGTGCCGAGGTCTCTGCCAACAGGATCAGCAGGTCCGATACCGCCTGTTTGGTTTCCCCCAGATTGTAGAGCGTCATGGCGCGGAACAGCGTGATCTCCTTGGCCTGCGGGAACTCGTTTAGCCCGTCGTCGAAAGCGGTTAGCGATTTCTGGTATTCCCCCAATGCGCGATAGGTGCTACCCAGGCCCAGCCAGGCTTCCTGGCGTAACTGTGCAGGCAGGCCGTGCTGCAAGGCGGCGAGATAGCAGGGGATCGCCTGCTGTTCAAAGCCCTGCACATCGTAAAGGCACGCCAGCTGGTAATGTAGCGAGCCATCCAACGGTGCCTGTTGCAGCATCTGTTGGGCCAGCTCGGTGGCTTCCGGATAGCGACCTTGTTGTTTCAACTGCTCGATGGTGATACTCGAAGACATGATTTTCCCTTTCAACGGTGTTTCGCTAAATCCTGTAGCAACGTTACTCCTTCACTATTCATCCGCAAAGAAATATATACCCGGATAGATCTCTGATGAGTTTGCAATGGTGAGTTCACTCATTCTGATGGATAATGTCCTATGATTAAACAGGTTTTTTTTGACGGTAACCCGTGATATTTTTCACAAAAAATGCCTGCGGGCATACCAGTGAGTAAAAAATGACACCCCACGTTCCATCATATGTTCGACAACTTTTCACCCTGCTGCTATGGGGGATCATCTATTACCTCGCCGGATTGATCTCATTAAAATTTGACGATCCCGATTCGCCGATCGCTATCGTGTGGTTTCCCTCCGGTGTTGCGGTTGCCGCCTTTCTTTTGACTCGCTGGCGCAGTTATTTATCCCTGTTCGTCATCTTGACGTTGGCGGACTTGTTGTTGACGGAAAGCTGGCAGAATAATCCACTGATATCGCTGATCTATACCCTGCTATCCATGCCAGCCAACGTCGCGATCGCCTGGGCCGTTCGCCGCTTTGCACGGCTTAATGACGATCTCCATACAATCTTAATTTGTATCACCGCAACCGTGGTCTTCAGCGGTCTGGATGCGCTAATTATCGGTGGAGGTTATGCACTAATCCACCAGCAGCCTTTGTTCAGCTTGTTCTGGCAGAATTTTATCGCTGATGTTACCGGTATTATCTTTGCCACAGCCGTTATCATGGGGGTTGTCAATCGGCGTTTGGTTGCCGCCAGTTGCAATCTGCAAATGGGCCTTCTGGGAGGGGCACTTTGGCTGCTGCTGTGTGCTTCGATCTGGTTTATCTTCGGCTACCCACTTCTCTGGCTGCAACACAACGCCGCTGCGCTCTACTTTGCCTTGGCATGCCTCCCCATTATTCTGGCTATTATGCTGTCTGTGGCCTGGGGGAATCGTGGGGGATCTCTAGCGCTTCTCACTCTTGGGTTGGGAGTGATTTATTATACCGATAATCAGCATGGACCATTTTTTATCAAGGGGTTACATCTCAATGAGTCTCTGTTATTAGCCTTGAGCTACCTTTCCGCGACGGCGTTGTTGATCGTGTTTATCAGGGTGTTGAAGCACTCTACCAACAGTTTTAACCCAGACACTGGCCGGATAACCGGCAAGGGGGTGATTTATAGCCTCAATCCGCGGACCGGGGTTTTGCACTGGGAGGATGAGCTCGGCAGTTTGTATGAGCAGAAGGTTCCCAGCAAGCTAGACACCGTAGATGACGTGATGCAATGGGTTCACCCGCATGATCAAGGCAAACTGCGTGACCATTGGCTCCTCAATGATAGTCCTCAACCCCGTGCCCCGTTGATATTCCGTATCCAGATGCCACAGGGAGAGTGGTTGACGTTGGTGGATAACAGCTGTGTTCTGCTGGATGAGGAAGAACAGAGCATTATTGTCGGCAATTGGCAAGCAAGCCACTATCACCAGGACAATTAAATGAACCTATTATTTGCGTATTGTGGAGAGTTGCAGCAGTGATCCAGATTGCCTTGTTATTATTCGGCGTTGATTTTGTGCGCTCCAAAGCCAAATTTTTGGGGGTAATCGGAATTATCTGGGGGCTTATGGGGATCGGTATCTTTATCGATGGCCTTGATGGTGTGCTCTATTTTCCCTTACAGGTTTTTGGTGCCCTGATGCTTCTGGAGAGCCTGGTCACGTTGAGTATTGCCTCCAGCGGGGTTGGGGCGCAGAAAGCCGTGCTCTACTTCAAGGGGGGGATCTTTTGTGTTGTCGCACTGTTGATTTTGGCGAACAAACCCTACAGTAATCTGCTCCTGGCAATTCTATTTGGTTTCTCCTATTTCGTTATCGGCTTGTTTATGGTCGCTTCTGCCTGGATCGTCCGGTTTCCACGTTGGAGGAATGCGCTGGTCAGCGGCATTGCTCAAATACTGTTCGCCATGCTCTTATTTAGCCCTTATCCGGCGCACTATAAGGCCACCATATCGTTTTTCCTGGGCACATTGATGGTTTTCAGTGGCATCAATATCCTGAAATTAGCCAGGCGGGCCAACCTGTTAAGGGAAGGCACCTCGGTGTTTGAATTGTTGGCACCCACCGAGATGTTATATGCCTTTGGAAAGAAATCGGCGGCTCGGCCAGCCGAGGTGGTTGCCCCCAGCATTGATTTTAAACAGCCTTTAACCGTCCATATCTGGACTCCGGAAGGAACGGCGAGTGCGGCCCCAATCCCCCGGCCAGTCATTAATCGCTATATCGCGGCAGTAGATGCTCAAGGGGTTATCTCTACCGGGCATGCTGCATTGGAACTGGTACCGAGCATCTACATCAGTCTGTATCCAGCGGCAGATATCGATCGTTCTCCTTCAGAGTTTCTCAATGTGTTGAAGGCGACGCGAGAAAATGACGTGCCCGGCACCTTCCAGCCGGACTATGTTACCGAGGCGGCCAACTGGTGCGATTCGAATCGGCAGATCCAGTTTCACCGTTATAACAGCTCGGCACTGCTACGTTTTTGGAGCGGCTATCAGCAGACAAAAGTCTACAACCTGACGTCGCGTAACTGCTCCAGTAGTGTTGCCTATGCCTTGGAAGCCTCACTGGATGGCGTGCTTGCCAAACAGAGTAAAAGCTGGCTGGGTACCTTACGTATTTTGACCATGCCGGAACTGTGGATTGCCGCGCAGGTACGCAGACGGGCACTCTCAATGGCCTGGACGCCGGGGCTGGTGATGGATTACGCCCGAGCGCTGCGACATATTGTTCACCCCGTGCCTCAGCCATGGTATCAGCGTATTCTCAAGCGCAGGCAGCCGGAAAAAGAGGGATAGCGACGCGTCATGATTATTTTACAACAATAATCAGCCACACAATTGTTTTGGCTAAGGCAGACCGCGGATCATCCAAATTATTCGGCGGGTTTCGTTAAAAAAGTAACATCCGGGTAGGTTTTTGATTAATCTGAAAATATGCTCCGCTCCTGGGTTTTGTTAACTGGCATCGTTCCCAAAAGGCTTCACTTGGTCAAAAAACAGGCGTAGAATCCCTGCATCCAATAACTGGAGGTTATGAAGTATCATGGTTGATCGAGAGTTAACAAATTGGAAAGACTTTATTGATGAGATGTTAGGTAACTAACACCATATAGGGTTTAAAGCTTGAATAAGGCTGTTGGGTTTGTTTTTATTTAAAGCACCTAGGGTAACAATATTAAGTCTTTAGCAAAGCAGCCTCGGTTTCCCGAAGCTGCTTTTTTTACGCCTGCTATTGGCTATCGTGATGGTGAGGCAGCGCCTTACCAGGGAACCGGCGGCGTACCAATACGAAGAACAGCGGCACAAAGAAAATTGCCAGAACGGTGGCTGAAATCATACCGCCCATCACTCCTGTACCTACTGCATGCTGGCTGCCAGAACCCGCACCGGAACTGATGGCCATTGGCAGAACGCCGAAGATAAACGCCAGTGAGGTCATCAGGATAGGGCGCAAACGCTGGCGCGAGGCTTCCAGCGTTGCCTCCAGCAAATCCTGGCCTTTACTGTTCAGTTCGTTGGCAAATTCCACGATCAGAATGGCGTTCTTGGCCGACAGCCCGATAATCGTCAATAGTCCCACCTGGAAGTACACATCGTTTTCCAGCCCGCGCAGCCAGGTGGCCGTGACGGCACCGATCACCCCCAGTGGTACCACCAACATGACCGAGAACGGGATCGACCAGCTTTCATACAGGGCCGCCAGACACAGGAATACCACTAACAGCGAGATGGCATACAGCGCCGGTGCCTGGGAACCGGACAGGCGTTCCTGGTAGGACATTGCGGTCCATTCCAGACCGAAACCGGTCGGTAGCTGGCTGACGAGTTTTTCCATTTCATCCATCGCGGTACCGGTACTGACGCCCGGGGCAGCCTCGCCCACGATTTCTACCGTGGAGTTACCGTTGTAGCGTTCCAGACGCGGTGAACCATATTCCCAATGGGAGGTAGCAAAGGCGGAGAAGGGCACCATCCCACCGCTGTTGTTACGTACATACCACTTGTTGATGTCCTCCGGCAGCATGCGGAAGGGCGCTCCGGCCTGGACGTACACTTTCTTCACTCGCCCGCGGTCTAAAAAGTCGTTGACGTAGGTGGAGCCCCAGGCGGTTGACAAGGTGCTGTTGATATCGTCAATCGACACGCCCAGCGCCTGCGCCTTGCGTTGGTCGATATCGATCTGCAACTGCGGGCTGTCATCAAGACCATTATGGCGCACGCGCGATAGCTGCGGGTTTTGCCCAGCCAACTGCAGTAATTGATCGCGAGCCTCCATCAGCTTGACGTGCCCCAGCCCGGCGTGGTCTTCCAACTGCATATCGAAGCCCGAAGAGTTCCCCAGCCCGGTGATTGCTGGCGGGCTGCTGGCAATAACGCGCGCTTCGTTGATATTGCTAAAGGCTTTGGTAGCTCGCTCGATGATATCGAACGAACTATTGGCTCCCGAACTGCGTAGATCCCAGTCCTTCAGGCGCAAGAACAGGCGTGCGACGTTCTGGCCGTTGCCGCCTGGCCCGGCACCGATGGTGGAGAACACTGACAGCACGTCGGCTTTCTCTTCGGTCAGGAAGTAGTGCTCGACCTTTTCCACCACCTTGGTGGTTTGCTGAAGTGTGGAGCCTGCTGGCAGCTGCACCTGCACGGTGAACACGCCACGGTCTTCCTGCGGCAGGAACGAGGTCGGCAGTTTGATAAATAGCACCGCCATACCGGCCAACAGCAACAGGTAGATCACCATGTAGCGGGCACTGTGGTGCAGCACGCGCGCTACCCCACGTTCATAGCGTTCGGTATTGCGGTTGAACATGCGGTTAAACCAGCCGAAGAAACCGCGCTTGCCGTGATGATGGCCTTTGGCGATCGGCTGGAGAATAGTGGCGCACAGCGCTGGGGTGAGGATCATGGCGACCAGCACCGAAAGCACCATTGCGGAAACGATAGTGATCGAGAACTGGCGATAAATGGCGCCGGTGGTGCCGCCGAAGAAGGCCATAGGAATAAATACCGCCGAAAGCACCATGGCAATCCCCACCAGCGCGCCCTGGATCTGCCCCATGGATTTACGGGTGGCGTCCCTGGGGGAGAGACCTTCCTTGCTCATCACGCGTTCCACGTTTTCCACCACCACGATGGCGTCATCCACCAATAGGCCGATCGCCAGCACCATGGCAAACATCGTCAGGGTGTTGATGCTGTAGCCGAAGGCCGAAAGGATGGCAAAGGTGCCCAACAGCACCACCGGAACGGCGATAGTGGGAATTAGCGTGGCGCGGAAGTTCTGCAAGAACAGGTACATGACTAAAAACACCAGCAAAATGGCTTCCAGCAGGGTTTTTACCACATCATGGATCGATGCCTGCACGAACGGCGTCGTCTCATAGGCGATCTTGGCTTCCAGCCCGTGGGGGAAATAGTGTGAAAGCTCGGCGATCTTGGCTTTCACCAACTGGTCGGTTTGCAATTCGTTGGCACCGGAAGCCAGCTTGATGTTCATCCCGGCGGCCTGCAATCCGTTGTAACGGCTAAGGTAGTTATAGTTTTCCCCGCCCAATTCCACCGTGGCAACGTCACCCAGGGTGACCAGCGAACCGTCCCGATTGACACGCAGCGTGATCTGGCGGAACTGCTCCGGCGTTTGCAACTGGGATTGAGCGTTGATGGTGGCGTTTAGCGCCTGCTGATCCACGGAAGGGGATCCGCCCAACTGGCCCACCGCGACCTGGGTGTTCTGCGAACTGATGGCGCTGACTACATCCTGAGTGGTCAGCTGATAGCTGGTGAGCTTGTTCGGATCCAGCCAGATACGCATGGCGTATTGTGAACCGTAAACGTCCATGCTGCCCACGCCGTTAATGCGGCTGAGGGGGTCTTGCAGATTGGAGACGATGTAGTCCGCGATGTCCTGCTTATCCATGCTGCCATCGTTGGAGACAAAGGCCACCATCATCAGCGTGGTATCACCCGATTTTGACACCGTTACGCCTTGTTGCTGTACCGCCTGTGGCAACCGCTTGATGGCGGCTTGCAGCTTGTTTTGTACTTGTTGCATTGCCTCGTTGGGATCGGTGCCGGCATCAAAGGTCAGCGTAACCGAGGCCTGGCCGGTATTGGTGCTCTGGGACGACATATACATCATGTTGTCGAGGCCGGTCATGTTCTGTTCGATAATCTGGGTAACGGTATTTTCCAGCGTCTGTGCCGATGCGCCTGGATAGGAGGCGCTGATACGCACGTTTGGCGGAGCGAGGTTCGGATATTGTTCGACAGGCAGAGAAAAAATCGCCAACGTCCCCGTCAGGCAAAGAATAATTGCCAGAACCCAGGCAAAAATCGGGCGATCAATAAAAAAATTGGCCATGCGGCATGAACCTCGTTGTGACTTATTCTATTTTTGACTGCATCAGTTATGCTTACGCCTGGCACTGACTGGTGGCCGGGCTGTCGCAGGATTTGATTGTACCCAAAGGTGCTACTGCACTTTACTCGTCGAGCGCAGATAAAGCGTGGAGAAAAAAAGGAGATAATGTAAATAACAGTAGTAGAAATCTACAGTTACACATTGCATCGCCACGAAACGCGCCATTATGGCGATTTTATTGCGTTACGGTGAAATAATCAGGATGTTTTCCTCAGCAGGAGTTAAGCATGGAAATTAACTCGGTATTTGCTCGTCGTCTTTATCTGTGTTGGCTGATCAGCAGCAATGAACGCCCTAACGTTCCGCGCCTGATGGAACTGACCGGTTGGCCGCGCCGTACGTTGCAGGATGTACTCAAAGCTTTGCCAGGCCTGGGCCTGGAGTTGCAGTTTGTGCAGCAGGGGAAGCGTAATAATGATGGCTATTACCAGTTGGTAAACTGGGGCCCGTTAAGCCAAAGCTGGGTTAATCAGCATCATGAGATGCTGCTGGCGGCCATTGGTTGAATGTTCCCCGGCGTGCCGGGGAAGCATTACTGGCTTTTCGCTTCCAGATACATCACGGTCGCTGCCACGCGTGAGCGCACGTTGAGCTTGCGCAGCATATTGCGGATGTGCACTTTCACCGTCTCTTCAGAAATATGCAACTGCGCCGCGACCTGCTTGTTTGACATGCCACGCGCCACTTCCTGCAACACATCCAGTTCACGCTCGGTGAGAGCGGCAAAGGGATCGTGTTGCTCGCTGCGTGACGAAAGATAGTCCGCTACCGCATCGCTAATCACGTTCTGGCCCTCGGCAGCCTGGCGAATATGCTCCAGCAACTGTTCTGGCTCGCTGTCTTTCAGCAGGTAGCCATCGGCGCCCGCATCGATCAGCGCATAGACGTCGCTGCGGGAGTCGGAAACGGTCAGCACGATAATGCGTGCATCTACCCCTTCATCGCGCAGTGCTTTCAGCGTATCCAGCCCGGAAAGACCCTTCATGTTCAGATCGAGCAGGATCACGTCTGGCGTGAACTGCACGGCCAGGGCGATCGCCTCAGCACCGCCGCTGGCTTCTGCCACCACGGTGAAAGTAGGATCTAGCCCCAGTAACTGTTTGATACCACGGCGCATCAATGGGTGATCGTCCACGATCATTACTCGGTAATTATTCATCACAATAAAACGTGCTCCCTGTAGCGAGTAAAGCCACTGCCTACTGCCGGCAGTAAAGCTGACTCTTAAAATATAGTAGTAATTAGCATTGTCGCTCGGCTCGAATGGCCGCCGTGCAATGCTGTTAGCCCTTATGGCGGGAAGCTAAGACAGACCTCCGTGCCCCCGGCATTGCCACGCCTGATATGTAACGTCCCGTTCAGGCGCGATGCGCGTTCGCTCATAATGGTTAGCCCGTAATGGCCTTCCGGTTCATCCAGGCTGTCGATGCCGCAGCCGTCGTCACAAATGGTGATCTCGTTGTCGCCGCTGGGGGAGACTTCGCAATGGATCACAATTTCCTGTGCATCGGCGTGTTTGATGGCATTAAGCACGGCTTCACGCACGATCTGTAGCGCGTGAACCTGTTGTTGGGCATTCAACGCCTGTGAGGCTAACCGACAGTGTAACTGAATCCGCGCGCTGGTCAGCAGTTTTAATGGTTCCAGTACCTGCTGCAACGCGGCGTTCAGATCGGCATCCTGAATGCTCAACCGGAAGGTGGCCAGCAGTTCGCGCAATTGGCGATAGGCATCCGCCAGCGCGCGATCAAAATCATCAATGATCTCATCTGCCTGCGATGAATGGCCTGTCAGGGTACGTTTGAGCAAGGTAAGCTGGATGCGCAGGAAAGTGAGGGCCTGGGCTAACGAATCGTGCAGTTCACGGGCAATGGTGGCGCGTTCCTCCATCAGCAGGAACTGCATATGCTGCTTTTGTGCGCGGTTAAAGTAAACCCCGCGGCTGAGCATATTGGTCACGCTTTGCATCAGGTGCGGGTGGGGCGGCTGTTGCTCATGTTGCCAGCTCAGGCTACCCAAGGGTTTGTTGTCTTGCATGATCACCTGTGAGTGCCAGGCCAGTTCCGCCACGGGTTCACCACTGCTGACCTGCCATTGGCTTAGGCTGTCTTCCACATTGAGCCGGATACAGTGTAATTGTTCGCTTAGCTTGATGATATGCAAGACCTTCTCAAACGCCCGCTGATCCAACTGCCCAACGCTCAGCGCCTGGGAGCAGCTGTAGAGCACCTCCAGCGTGCGGTTGGCCTGCTGTAGGCGCTCGGTTTTTTCCTGCACCTTTTGTTCCAGTGACTGGTAGAGCTTCGCCAATTCGCCAGACATGGTGGTGAAGGTTTGCGACAGGACGCCCAGTTCGTTTGGCAATGAAACGTCGAGCGGCGGATGATTAAAGTCACGTTGTTGCATACGCAGGCTGGCGTCCACCAGGCGTTTGAGCGGGGTGACCACTTGGCGGCGCATAAAGCGGATGCAGAACAGCACCAGGGCAATGATGGCGATGTAGCCCATCACGCTGATCGTCGCTACGATGGTCAGTTTTTGTTCGGAGTAGCGCTGCAAAGCCAAGACAAAATGGTCGATCTGGTTAACATAGCTGGCCACGTTGGCCTGATAGTTTTCCGGGTTCCCGGCCAGGATCTGTTTTTCCAGTATCAGCCAGGCCTGGCGCAGCGTCAGGTATTTTTGCCGCACATCGTCAGGCACATAAAATCGATCGAGTTTAAGCAAGGCCGGAGCCATCAGCGACTGCTGATACTGCACCAGGTGCTGCTGCACTTCAGCGGAACCGTTAGTGAGCTCATACGCCAACCGGTAGCTCTGCATGCGCAACGATCCCGCGATATTGATCGCTTCGGCATCTTGCAGGCTGCCGGCCACGGTAGTCAGTGCCAGTCCGGTGGACAGCACGGAAAGGATCACGATACTTATCAGCGCCTTCGCCAGGCTGCCGGTCACTGAGCGTTTGACGAGCAATTAAGCGTCCTTCTGGTTATAGGCCTGAGTGTTATGCGCCGTCAAATTATAACTTTTGCTGGCAAAAAGCATGGCGATTTTGAGCAAACGGCCGATTTAGCGCCAAACAAATCTTCGCTATATAATCAATTAAATAGCGATTTGGCGGTCTACCGTTGGCAAAATGCCCTATATCGGCTATCAGTGATTGATCTGGCGCAAGTAATACCTACTTTTACCTATTTAGGGTGATTATCTACCCCCTCCGATAAGCCTATTTTATCCTTGCCTCTTACCCGAGGTGCGAGACAAACAATAATAAAGTCACACTATAATAATTTTTTACACGCGCGCGTGTTGCCAACTTTGAAGGATAACCCGAATGGCCGAATTGTCGCGACGCAGATTGCTCAGCGGACAATGGCGTCATCAAACTGATGCGATCCGTCCCCCGTGGTCGCGTGAAGCCCCTCTCTTCCTTGCAGGTTGTACCCGGTGCCAGGCCTGCGTTAATGCCTGCGAAACCGGCGTATTGATCAGTGGCAGTGGCGGTTATCCCGAAATCGATTTCCAACGCGCGGAATGTACCTTTTGCCGACAATGCGCAGATGCCTGCGAAGCCCCACTGTTTTACCCACCCCAGCACCAACCCTGGCAACAAGTGGCCTCGTTTTCGGCCGTTTGCCTGGCGGTGCAGGGGGTAGAGTGTCGCAGCTGTCAGGACAGTTGTGAAACGCAGGCAATCCGTTTTCGGCCACGGTTAGGCGGCATAGCCCAACCGGCGCTCGAGGCGGCGGCGTGCAATGGTTGTGGTGCCTGCGTTGCCGGTTGCCCGACCTCGGCGATTGCAATAACCCGGAGTGAAAATAATGAGCAGTGAATGGCACGTAAGCGGGTTGATGGTGCAGGCCCGGCCTGACAAATTCCCGGCGCTGATCTCGGCGCTGCTGGCAATCCCTGATACGGAAATTCCGGCACAGGATCAACAGCAGGGCAAACTGGTCGTCGTTATGCAAGCAGCACGCTCCCAGGCGTTGCTGGAAAAAATTGAGTCGGCGCGCAATCTGGAAGGCGTGTTGGCAGTGTCGCTGGTTTATCACCAGCAGGATGAGCAAGGTGAGGTAATGCCATGAAACTCAGTCGTCGAGACTTCATGAAAGCGAACGCTGCCGCGGCTGCTGCCGCAGCTGCCGGGCTGACGATCCCAACGGTCGCCCAGGCCGTGGTCGGCAGCGGTGACGAAATCAAATGGGATAAAGCACCTTGCCGTTTCTGCGGCACCGGGTGTGGCGTTCTGGTCGGCACCCAAAATGGCCGCATCGTGGCTTCGCAGGGCGATCCGGATGCTCCGGTTAACCGGGGCCTGAACTGTATCAAAGGCTACTTCCTGCCTAAGATCATGTACGGCAAGGATCGACTGACACAGCCAATGCTGCGCATGAAGAACGGGCAGTATGACAAAGAAGGTGAATTTACTCCCATCACTTGGGAAAAAGCCTTCGATGTTATGGAAGAAAAATTCAAAGGGGCCCTGAAAGAAAAAGGGCCAGAGGCGGTAGGCATGTTCGGCTCCGGCCAGTGGACGGTATGGGAAGGCTATGCGGCCTCCAAACTGTTCAAAGCGGGTCTGCGTTCCAACAACCTCGATCCAAACGCTCGCCACTGTATGGCTTCTGCCGTGGTCGGCTTTATGCGCACCTTTGGCATGGATGAACCGATGGGCTGCTACGATGATATCGAGCAGGCCGACGCCTTCGTGCTGTGGGGCTCCAATATGGCGGAAATGCACCCGATCCTGTGGTCGCGCATTACCAACCGCCGCCTGGGCAACGATAAGGTCAACGTCTCGGTACTTTCCACCTTTGAACACCGCAGCTTCGAGCTGGCGGATAACGGCATGGTGTTCACCCCGCAGACCGATCTGGCGATCATGAACTACATCGCCAACTATATTATTCAGAACAACGCGGTTGACCAGGATTTCCTCAAGCAGCACGTCAATATCCGCAAAGGGGTGACCGATATCGGTTACGGCCTGCGCCCAACCCACCCGTTGGAGAAAGCGGCGAAGAACCCAGGCAGCGATGCTTCGGAGCCGATGAGCTTCGAAGATTACAAGGCCTTTGTGGCGGAATACACGCTGGAAAAGACCGCCGAAATGAGCGGCGTGCCAAAAGACCAACTGGAAGCGCTGGCAAAACTGTATGCCGACCCGAATGTGAAAGTCGTCTCTTACTGGACGATGGGTTTCAACCAGCATACCCGCGGGGTCTGGGCCAATAACCTGTGCTACAACCTGCACCTGCTGACCGGCAAGATCTCCAAGCCGGGCTGTGGGCCGTTCTCACTCACTGGCCAGCCTTCTGCCTGTGGTACCGCGCGTGAAGTGGGGACGTTCTCCCACCGCCTACCAGCGGACATGGTCGTGACCAACGAGAAGCATCGCCAGATTGCCGAACAGAAATGGCAACTGCCAGCTGGCACCATCCCGGAAAAAGTCGGGCTGCATGCGGTTGCACAGGACCGTGCGTTGAAAGACGGCAAGCTGAACGCCTACTGGGTGATGTGTAACAACAACATGCAGGCCGGGCCAAACATTAACGAAGATCGTATGCCGGGCTGGCGCGATCCGCGCAACTTTATCGTGGTTTCCGATCCGTACCCAACGGTGAGCGCATTGGCCGCCGACCTGATCCTGCCTACTGCGATGTGGGTAGAGAAAGAAGGGGCTTACGGTAACGCCGAGCGCCGTACTCAGTTCTGGCATCAGCAGGTGAAAGCGCCTGGCGAGGCCAAGTCTGACCTGTGGCAGTTGGTGGAATTTGCCAAACGCTTCAAGGTGGAAGAAGTGTGGCCTGCGGAGCTGATTAACCAGAAGCCGGAATACCGGGGTAAAACCTTGTACGACGTCCTGTTCGTTAACGGTGAAGTGAACAAGTACAAGCTGGAAGAGATCCCGGCCGACCAGTTGAACGACGAGTCGCGCGACTTCGGTTTTTACATCCAGAAAGGGCTGTTTGAAGAGTATGCCGGGTTTGGCCGTGGCCATGGTCACGATCTGGCGGCCTTTGATATGTACCATAAGGCGCGCGGTTTACGCTGGCCGGTGGTGGATGGCAAGGAAACCCTGTGGCGTTACCGTGAAGGGACCGATCCTTATGTGAAGGCCGGTGAAAGCGTGCGCTTCTATGGCAAGCCAGACGGCAAAGCCGTGATCTTCGCACTGCCGTTCGAGCCAGCGGCGGAAAGCCCGGATCAGGAGTTCGATCTGTGGTTGTCCACTGGCCGCGTGCTGGAACATTGGCACACCGGTTCGATGACTCGCCGGGTGCCAGAATTGCACAGAGCCTTCCCAGAGGCGGTGCTGTTTATCCATCCGCTGGACGCCAAGAGCCGCAATCTGCGCCGTGGTGACAAGGTGAAGGTAGTGTCACGCCGTGGTGAAGTGGTGAGCATCGTCGAAATCCGTGGCCGTAACCGTGTGCCGAAAGGCCTGGTGTATATGCCGTTCTTTGATGCCGCGCAACTGGTCAATAATCTGACGCTGGACGCTACCGATCCGCTGTCGAAAGAGACCGACTTCAAGAAGTGTGCGGTAAAACTGGAGAAGGTATAAGGCCAACGGAATGAGCCAGCAACGAGATAAAACACCGGCCCGGCGGCGCTTCCTGCGGGATGCTGCGCGCAGCGTGGCCGGGTTGGCAGGGATAGGCGTACTGCTGGGGTTGCAACAAAAGCAGTCTCAGGCACGTGATGGCCTGGCCCTGCGGCCGCCGGGAGCACTGGCCGAAGGGGCGTTTGATAGCGCCTGCATTCGTTGCGGTCAGTGTGTGCAAGCCTGCCCGTACCAGACGCTGAAACTGGCGACGCTGCTGTCGCCGAGAGCGGCGGGAACGCCGTACTTTGTGGCGCGGGATATCCCTTGCGAGATGTGTGAAGACATCCCGTGTGTGGTGGCCTGCCCGAGCGGTGCGCTGGATCCGAACCTGACGGATATCGATCAGGCGCGGATGGGGCTGGCGGTGTTGCTGGATCATGAAAACTGTCTGAATTGGCAAGGGCTGCGTTGCGATGTGTGTTACCGGGTTTGCCCGCAGATCGACAAGGCCATCACCTTGGATCTGCAACACAACGAGCGTACCGGCAAGCACGCCATGTTTCTGCCGACGGTTCACAGCCAGGATTGTACCGGCTGTGGTAAGTGTGAGCAGGCTTGTGTACTTGAGCAGGCGGCGATCAAGGTGTTACCGATGGAACTGGCGCGTGGCCAATTGGGTGAACACTATCGCTGGGGCTGGCAGGAAAAGCAGCGTGCAGGGCATTCACTGGTGCCGGAAGGCCTCACATTGCCGGCACGCGGCGTAAAGGGAGGTGAATGATGGCTAATCCAGTCGCTGAAGCGGGGCGTGATGCCCGTTCGCGCCATGGCTGGTTGCGTAGCAACCGCTTCCTGATCCTGCGCCGTTGTAGCCAACTGCTGATCTTGTTGATGTTTCTCTCCGGGCCGCTGTGGGGCATCTGGATCCTGCGTGGCAATTACAGCGCCAGCCTATTGGCGGAGACGGTACCGTTAACGGATCCGTTGATGATGCTGCAAAGCCTGTTGGCCGGGCATTGGCCAGCTTGGTTGGTGTGGGTAGGCGCGGTAGTGGTGCTGATCTACGGCCTGATCGGTAATCGGGTGTTTTGCGGCTGGGTTTGCCCGGTCAACCCGGTGACCGATCTGGCGGCCTGGCTGCGGCGCAAGTTAGGTTTGCGTCAATCGGCCAGCCTGCCTCGTTCCCTGCGCTATGGCATCTTGCTTGTCGTACTGGTTGGCAGTGCCGTGAGTGGCACGCTGATCTGGGAATGGATTAATCCGGTGGCCCTGATGGGGCGCGGGCTGATCCATGGCAGCAGCGGGGAAGGGGTATTAGCCTGGCTGAAAGGGCTGGGTGCCGCATTTGGTGCTGGCATCTGGCTGATTGTGGCGCTGTTCCTGTTCGACCTGCTGGTGGTCGAACACGGCTGGTGTGGCCATCTTTGCCCAATGGGAGCGCTGTATGGCGCCATTGGTAGCCAGGGTGTGGTGCAGATCAGCGCGGAGAAGCGTGACAACTGTACCCGCTGCATGGATTGTTTTCATGTTTGCCCAGAACCGCAGATCCTGCGTGAGCCGTTATTAGTTAAAAAAGGCACACCACGGGTTGCCAGTGATGCCTGTATTGCCTGCGGACGTTGTATCGACGTTTGTGCAGAAAACGTATTCGAAATTAAGAGCAAATTTCATTATTCGGGAGCCAAAAAATGACCAGCAATGTCCTGAAAAAGCAGCTTTCCCTGTGGGGCGCGCTGTTAACACTGGTAGTTGCCAGTGCCGCGTTTGCCGCCAGTGATGTCGATCTCAAGCAATCGCCAGAGGTTTCCGGCACGGCTGAAGGGCAGATCAAAATGCCCAAGCAGCAGGAAAAGATGGCGCTAAACTATGTCAACCAGCCGCCGATGATCCCACACAGCGTCGACGGCTACCAGATTAGCAAAAACACTAACCGCTGCTTGCAGTGCCACGGCGTGGAGCACTATCGCACCACCGGAGCACCGCGTATCAGCCCGACACACTTTATGGACAGCGATGGCAAAGTGCTGGGGGAAGTCGCTCCACGTCGTTATTTCTGTCTGCAATGCCACGTACCACAAACCGATGCGGCACCAATCATCGGCAATGATTTCAAGCCTATGCAGGGCTTTGGGCACTAAGCGGGGGAGCTATGGCCGAACGTAATACCACAACATCCGAGAAAAAGGCCGGACCGATCCGTCGTCTATGGCGCTGGTGGCGCAGGCCGAGCAGGCTGGCCCTGGGGACTTTGCTGCTGTTAGGCTTTGTCGCCGGGATCGTTTTCTGGGGCGGTTTCAACACCGGTATGGAAGCGGCCAACACCGAAAAATTCTGTATCAGCTGCCACGAGATGCGTGAAAACGTCTACGAAGAGTATATGGAGACGGTGCATTACAACAACCGCAGTGGCGTCCGTGCCACCTGCCCGGATTGCCACGTCCCGCATGAGTGGGGGCCGAAGATGCTGCGTAAGCTGAAGGCCAGCAAAGAGTTGTACGCCAAGGTGTTTGGCATCATCGACACGCCGCAGAAGTTCGAGGAGCATCGTCTGACCATGGCCAGCAACGAATGGGCGCGTATGAAAGCCAATAACTCGCAGGAGTGCCGTAACTGCCACAACTTCGAGTATATGGATTTCCCCGCGCAGAAAACCGTGGCGGCCAAGATGCATGACAAAGCCATCACCGAAGGCAAAACCTGTATCGATTGCCATAAAGGGATCGCACATAAACTGCCGGACATGCACGGAGTCCCTACCGGATTCTAACTCTGGTAGATATCAACCCCGCAGCGTTGCAAGGCCTGCGGGGTTTTTTGTTGCAAATCCGCCGTGGCTGCGCTTTGCTAGTGGCCAAAGGTTGCGGTGCGTTGGCTTACGGAAGAAGAGAATATGTCGTCAAAAATAGAAAATATCAGAAAGCAGCTGTTATCGGACAACTGGTACGTATTGAATAAATACACCTTTGAGTTAAAACGTAAAAACGGCGGAACCATCGAACAGGTGCGCGAGGTCTATGACCGCGGTAACGGGGCGACCATTTTGCTGTATAACCGGGCCAAGGGCACCGTGGTGCTGACCAACCAATTCCGTATGCCAACCTACGTCAACGGCAATGCCACAGGCATGTTGTTGGAAGCCTGCGCCGGGCTGCTGGATGACGATCAGCCCGAACAGTGCGCTCGCCGTGAAGCGGTAGAAGAAACCGGTTTTCAGGTTTCGAAGGTGCAAAAGATCTTTGAGGCCTACATGTCACCGGGCGGCGTGACGGAAATACTCCACTTCTTTATTGCTGAGTACCAGGATAACGAACGCCAAACCAGCGGGGGTGGCATTGAGGATGAAGATATTGAAGTGGTGGAATTGCCCTTTGGTGAGGCAATCGCGATGATCGCCGACGGCCGCATCAAGGATGGTAAAACCATCATGCTGTTGCAGTATTTGCAGATCCACCGGGTGATGGAGTAGTTTCCCTCACCCCAACCCTCTCCCACAGGGAGAGGGAGCTGTTAGCCCCTACTCGTTTGAAAATAAAGAAGTCATTTTAGCTAGCGTGATCGCCCTTAGCCAAAGTGAGTCACTACATTTAAAACACACTCGATCGGTCCCCTCTCCCACAGAGAGAGGGAGCTGTTAGCCCCTACTCGTTTGAAAATAAAGAAGTCATTTTAGCTAGCGTGATCGTCCTTAGCCAAAGTGAGTCACTACATTTAAAACACACTCGATCGGTCCTGAAAATAAAGCAGTCATTTTAGCTAGCTTGATCGTCCTTAGCCAAAGTGAGTCACTATCTTTAAAACACACTCGATCGGTCCCCTCTCCCTGTGGGAGAGGGTTAGGGTGAGGGGCAATTGCTTTGCCGATCTCACTTATTTATCATCGTCTTACAGCTGTGCGATCAGCATATCTTCCAGCTTCTGCTGGTCGACGGCGAACAGGCGAATGCCTTCGGCCAACTTCTCAACCGCCATGGCATCCTGGTTATGCAGCCAGCGGAACTCCGCCTCGGCCAGTGGTGCTGGCTGATAAAACCCTTCGGTAGACGGCGTCAGTTTACGTTCGATAGGCTGATTGCTTTGCTTCAACTCTTCCAACAGGTTTGGCGCAATGGTCAAACGGTCACAACCCGCCAACGCCAGGATCTGCTCAACCTTACGGAAGCTGGCGCCCATGATCACGGTCTGATAGCGGTGCTGTTTATAGTATTCATAAATGGTACGAACGGACTTCACGCCCGGATCCTGCTCGGCATCGTAATCGGTCATCGGCTGTCTGGCCTGATACCAGTCGTAGATACGGCCAACAAACGGCGAAATCAGATAGACACCGGCTTCGGCACAGGCACGGGCCTGAGCAAAGGAGAACAGTAGCGTCAGGTTGGTGTTGATGCCTTCTTTTTCCAGCTCTTCGGCCGCCTTGATCCCTTCCCAGGTGGCTGCCAGCTTGATCAGAATGCGGGATTTATCGATCCCCTGGTTTTGATACATGCCGATCAGCTTGCGTGCTTTAGCCACGCACATACCGCGATCGAAGGATAGACGGGCATCCACCTCGGTGGAGATTCGCCCTGGTACGCTTTTTAGAATTTCGACCCCAATATTCACCGCCAGTCTGTCACTGGCGTTAATCAGTTGGGTTTCTTTGCTGCCGCCTTGCTGGCGGGCGTACTCCAGCGCTTCGGTGATCAGTGACTTATACTGCGGCAGCGCCGCGGCCTTGAGGATCAACGAAGGGTTGGTGGTGGCATCCTGCGGTTCGAACTGGCGGATGGATTCGATATCACCGCTGTCGGCAACAACCACGGTCAACTGTTTGAGTGCGTCTAACTGGTTCATTTATAAGCTCCTTGCCCAAAGTCATAACAGTAAATGAGAACGTATTTCATTATGGTTAACACCATGCATCATATGGCTGATGAATGAAATACGCTTTTTCTGATTGTTGCGATGGATAGAAACAATGGGGGCAGAAATACCACATGGGCCCCCCAAGCCGTGACCCTCTGTCGACGTTGGTTCAGCGTTGGCCAACAACCTGTTCGTAATAGCCGATCCTTGCCACCTTAGGTGCCGATCCCCCTCCTTCAAATTCAGAGCTCAACCAGGCTTCGACGATCGATTTTGCCAGTTCCGGGCCAATGACGCGTGCGCCAAGCGTGATGATTTGTGCATCGTTGCTTTTACGTGCGCGCTGTGCCGAATAGGTATCATGGCACTGTGCTGCGCGGATCCCCGGGACCTTGTTGGCCACAATGCTCATGCCAATACCGGTGCCACACAGCAAAATGCCACGTTGGTGTTTCCCATCCTTAATGCCTTGCGCCACCTGAAAGGCGATATCGGGATAGCCGATGGGGGGCGTATCGCTTCCCGGTGAGTAGTCGGTAACCTGAATATCGCGCTGTTGCAGAAACGCAACGATCACATTCTTCAGTTCAATGGCGGCATCATCGGCGCCAATCGCAATAGGCTGCATAACACATCTCCTGTTGATCAAGGGTAAGGCTGACGATCCCCGCTGGCGCGTCATGGCGAATACCATAACCATGATTTATCAAATGTTCAATTGATGTTCATTTGTTTTTGTTTTGACTAAGGGATTATGGCCGATAAAGGTGATGAATATCACAAATAAATCGACTTTATGGCCTGTTAGGTGACTTTAAGGGGGCTTCTTGAGCAGGATCACAATTTCAAAGGTTGGTGGTGGGCAAACATGTTGAGAGTATGTAGTGTTTATTTGTTCTTTGTGTGTACTTATGATCATAAAAATAAACCCTACCCGAGGATAGAACTATGTGTCAGAACTGCGTAACAGCGGCAACCATGGCCGAAGGCATTCCTGAAACCATGAAAGCGGTGGTGGCTTATGCCCCGCAGGATTACCGCCTG
Organism: Serratia sp. N21D137; assembly: GCF_047530005.1. Taxonomy (NCBI): domain Bacteria; kingdom Pseudomonadati; phylum Pseudomonadota; class Gammaproteobacteria; order Enterobacterales; family Yersiniaceae; genus Serratia; species Serratia sp. N21D137. The sequence goes on along the minus strand of NZ_JBLJAJ010000008.1, from coordinate 89,787 downwards.
GAGCTTGTGGAGGTACCGAAAATTGGCCCGCACGAGATCCTGGTGAAAGTTGAAGCCTGTGGCATCTGCGCCGGTGATGTTAAAGCGTTTGAAGGAGCGGCTAGTTTTTGGGGGGATGAAAAACAGCCGGCTTACATCAAAGCGCCGATGATCCCAGGCCACGAATTTATCGGCCACGTGGTGGGCTATGGGGAGGGCGTTGAAGGATTCAAGTTGGGCGATCGGGTGATTTCAGAACAGATCGTTCCCTGCTGGCAATGCCGTTTCTGTAACCGGGGCCAGTATTGGATGTGTGAGAAACACGATCTGTACGGCTTCCAGAATAACGTTAATGGCGGCATGGCGGAATACATGAAGTTCACCAAAGAGGCCATCAACTATCACGTTCCTGCGGATATGCCGATCGAAGACGCCATTCTGATCGAACCCTATGCCTGTTCTTTCCATGCGGTACAGCGCGCCAACATCAAGCTGGGGGACGTGGTGGTGCTGGCCGGGGCCGGAACGCTGGGCTTGGGGATGATCGGTGCGATTAAAAAATCCGGTCCATCGAAGCTGGTGGTGCTCGACCTGTCAGACGAACGCCTGGCGCTGGCGAAAGAATTTGGTGCTGACGTTGTGCTGAACCCACTGCGCGATGATGTGATGGCGATCGTTAAGGACATGACCGAAGGCTACGGCTGCGATATCTATATTGAAGCCACCGGCGCGCAGCAATCTGTCGAACAGGGGCTGATGCTGATCCGTAAGTTGGGCACCTTTGTCGAGTTCTCGGTATTTAAAGATCCGGTGACCGTCGATTGGAGCATTATCAGCGATCGTAAGGAGCTGGACGTATTGGGATCGCACCTGGGCCCTTATTGTTATCCGTTGGTGATTGAAGGGATACGCAATGGCGATCTGCCCACCAAAGGCGTCGTCACCCAAACGTTGCCGCTCGAACAGTTTGCTGAAGGCTTCGCCATGATGAAACGGGGCATCGGCTCAATCAAAGTGGTGCTCAACCCAAATCTGTAATGCCTGCATCATTCTTCGGGTGCGGGCTAGCCTGCACCTCCACAATTCAATGTGCTGGGGTGTTTTATGCTGAATGGACTGATTCATCGCATTGGTCTGTCACCAAAATTAATGCTCGGTTATGCCGGTGTGTTGGTCTTTATGATGGGGGAGGGGCTGGAACAAGGCTGGCTTTCACCTTATTTGATCGGCAAAGGCTTAACCATTCAGGAATCTGCGCTGCTGTTTAGCGTTTACGGTTTTGCTGCGGCAATCTCCGCCTGGTTTTCCGGCGTTTTGGCAGAAATCTTTACCGCTCGCCGCGTCATGCTGGCTGGATTGTTGTTGTTCCTGCTGGGCTCAGTGTGTTTTCTGGTGTGGGGATTACCCAGTAACAACCTGTCGGTGATGATACCGACCTATGCGCTGCGCGGGCTGGGCTATCCCCTGTTTGCCTATGGTTTTCTGGTATGGGTCGCCTATGAGGCTCCGCCGGAAAGGCTGGGTTCCGCCGTGGGGATTTTCTGGTTTGTCTATAGCGGTGGGTTGAGCGTACTGGGCGTGCTCTATTCCAGCATCATGCTGCCGTTCCTGGGGGAAATTCACACCTTATGGAGCGCATTAATCTTTGTGGTGCTCGGGGCGATGATCGCACTGATGCTTAACCGCACTCCTGGCCATAGCGACGTGGGGGACAGGCAAAAAGCCTCCCTCAGCTATGTGCTAAAGGGGATCACCATTGCGTTTGAGAACCCGAAAATCGGCCTGGGTGGCATTGTCCGCACCATCAATACCTCTGCGGCGTATGGCTTCGTGGTGTTTATGCCGATGTACATGATGGATATCGGGTTTAGCCGCACTGACTGGCTACAGATGTATGCGGCACTGTGGACGGTGAACATTATCTTCAACCTGATCTTTGGGGTGATCAGCGACGGCTTGGGCTGGCGTAACGTCGTCATGTGGTTCGGTTGCGTCGGCTGCGCTATCACCACGCTGATGTTCTATTACGTGCCTTACTTCCTCGGTCCCAATTATCTGCTGACCGTCGTGGCCGCCGGGCTATTCGGTGCTTGCCTGGCGGCCTTCGTGCCTCTTTCGGCCATTATGCCAACGTTGGCCCCGGAGAATAAAGGTGCCGCCATGTCGATCCTGAATCTTGGCGCGGGGTTGAGCACTTTCGTTGGCCCGGCAGTGGTAGGGTTATTTATCGGCAGCTTGGGGAGCAGCGGGGTGATTTGGATTTTCACCGGCCTGTATTTGTTCAGCGGCGTCTTGATGAAATATGTCACCTTGCCTAAAGCCGTGCCTGCCGCCGTGGAAGAAAATCATCACAGCTTGGCGTAACTAACCGTTTGAGGGAGTTTTCTATGATTACTGGTCAAAGCAAGGGAGCCTTGCAAGGGAAAGTGGCGTTGATAACCGGCGGCGCGGCGGGAATAGGTCTGGCTATTGCCAAATGCTATCTGCAAAACGGCGCGCAGGTCGTACTGTTGGATCGTGCTCCACAGGTGGTGCAGATTGCTCAGCAGCTGGATCAGCGACAGGCGTTAGGCATCGTGATGGACGTCACCGACAAAGCCTCTGTAGAACAGGCGGTTGCGCAGGCTAATGCCCATTTCGGGCGGCTGGATGTGCTGGTCAATAGCGCCGGGATTGTCGCGCTGTATCCGGCGGAAGAACTGCCCGAAGACGCTTGGGATAACACCATGGCGGTGAACCTGAAAGGGGTGTTTCTTACCAGCCAGGTCGTGGGCCACTATCTGATCCGTCAGGGCAGTGGCAGCATTATCAACCTGGCCTCGCAGGCCGGCGTGGTCGCCTTGCCCAATCATCTGGCTTACTGCGCCAGCAAAGCCGGCGTAATTGGCTTGACCCAGGTTCTGGCACTGGAATGGGGGCCGCACAACGTGCGGGTAAAAGCCATTTCGCCCACGGTGGTGCTGACCGAGTTGGGGCGCAAAGCATGGTCTGGCGAGGTTGCAGAACAAATGAAGCAGAAAATCCCCCTGAGGCGCTTTGCCGAACCCGAGGATATTGCCGCCAGCGCGCTGTTCCTGGCGAGCGATGCGGCCAGCATGATCACCGGCAGCAATCTGGTGGTTGACGGCGGTTACACCATTCAATAACTCGATACTCAGGCAAAAGAGAGGCCATGATGAACAGAATCATTAACGATCCCGATCGCGTCGTGGAAGATGCCATTCAGGGCTATCTGAAGGCTCATCCGGAATATTTCACCGCGACCGATAATGCACGAGTCCTCAAATACCCTGCCGCACCGATCAAAGGCAAGGTGGGTATTGTTACCGGTGGGGGCTCGGGGCATGAGCCTGCGTTTCTGGGCTATGTTGGCAAGAACATGCTCGATGCTGTGGCCATCGGTGAGATTTTCTCTTCGCCAACGGCGGGGGCATTTCTGGATGCGTTCAAGGCCGCGGACAGCGGGGCGGGGGTCGCCTGCCTGTATGGCAACTATGCTGGCGATAATATGAACGTCAAAATGGCGATGAAGAAGGCCAGCGCCGCCGGTATCACGGTAAAAACCGTGGTGGCAAATGATGATGTTGCTTCTGCGCCCGCCAGTGAAATTGAAAAACGTCGTGGCGTTGCCGGTGAGATTCTGATGTGGAAAATCGGGGCTGCTGCCGCAGCGCTGGGTTACGATCTTGACGGGGTGATCGCTGCTGCGCAAAAGGCGATTGGCAATTGCCGCTCGATCGGCGTCGGGCTCAGTTCTTGCACCATCCCGGCGGTAGGTAAGCCCAACTTCCATATCGCCGATGGCCACATGGAGATCGGGATTGGGCATCACGGTGAGCCTGGGATTGAGGTATCACCGATCCAGTCGGCGTCCGCGATGGCTGGCACCATGCTCGACTTTGTGCTCAATGATATGCCGTTGAACAAGGGGCAGGAAGTTGCCCTGTTGATTTCCGGCCTGGGGGCCACGCCGGTGATGGAGCTCTACATCTATTATGCCGAGATTGAAAAGCGGCTGACGGAGCGTGGTATCAAGGTTCACCGCCGTTATGTGGGTAACTATTTTACCTCGCTGGAAATGATGGGGGTGACGTTAACCTTGATGAAGCTCGACGACCAATTGAAAACGTTGCTCGATATGCCCGCTCATTCATTGGGCCTAACTCAGGTGGAGTGAATCATGACCACACAAATTTCTACGCAGTATGGCAATGAGATCGTCGCGGCGCTGATTGGCGTGATTGTCAGCAATCGCGAGTATCTCAGTGAAATAGATGGAGCGATTGGCGACGGCGATCACGGCATTAATATGTCAAAAGGCTTCACCTTATGTGGTGAGGCCATCAAGGGCCAAAAACTGACGTTGGCGCAGGCTTTTGACGCGGTAGCGGACGCGCTGATGGAAGGGATTGGTGGCTCGATGGGGCCGCTGTATGGCAGCCTGTTCATGGGCATGGCCGACAGCGTGCGTGATAAAATGGCGCTGGATAAACAGGTTTTTCTGGCCATGTTGCGCAATGGGCTCACTGAACTGCAGGACATCAGCAGCGCTGGCGTAGGCGACAAGTGCCTGATGGATACGCTGATCCCTGCTATCGAAGGGTTTGAGCAGGCGGTTCGGCGTGGCGATAGCTTCAGTGAGTCGCTGGAGCAGTTGAAACGGGCTGCCGTTGCCGGGCGTGATTCAACCCGCGATCTGGTTGCCAAGATTGGTCGCGCGAGCCGATTGGGGGAACGTTCGCGCGGCGTGCTGGATGCCGGTGCGGTATCCTGTTGTCTACTTTTATGCCAACTGGCTGATGCGGTGGAACAACGCTTGAATACCGTTGCCGCCTGAACAGGTTATACTAGCGGGCAATGCGATAAGATGGGTTCGGCATGCTGAACCCATCTTCTATTGAAAAAGACCAATCTGCCGTGGGGAAACGTGTAACGGATGGAAAAAAAAACAGGATCCCAGGATAACGAACTGCTGACTGAAATTGCCGTGGCGTATTATCAGGATGAAATCACTCAGGAAGAGATTGCAAAAAAGTTCGGTATTTCGCGGATTAAGGTCGGGCGTTTACTCAAGCGGGCCAAAGAAGAAGGCATTGTTGAGATCACCGTCCGCTATCATCCGGTATTCAGTACCCGGCTGGAGCAGCAAATGCTGGAGCGTTTCTCCCTCAGCCGTGCATTAATCGCGCTGGATCATCAGGATGAGGAAGAACAGCGGCGTCAGGTAGCAGCATTGGTTTCCGGTTATCTGGCCATGTCCCTGAAAGACGATATGGTCCTGGCGGTTGGCCAAGGGCGTAACGTGGCCGCGATCGCCGATCATGTGGGCAGCGTGGCCCCCAAAAATTGTAAGTTTATCTGTGGCATTGGGGGAACACATCGCCCCGGTGACGCCATCAATGCTGACCACATCAGCCGCCGTCTGGCGAAGAAGTTTGGTGGTAGCAGCGAGACGCTGTATGCCCCGGCATATGTAGAAAACCGGGCGCTGAAAGAAGCGTTTATGCAAAACGGCACCATCAAGGAAACCCTGGATCGGGCGCGCAAGGCCGATGTGGCCCTGGTGGGCATCGGTGATATGAATGAAAACAGCTATATGGTCAAGCTTGGCTGGTTTACTCCCCACGAGATCATTGATGCCAGTCTGAATCAGGGGGTGATCGGTGATATCGCCGGTTATGACTTTTTCAACGCGCAGGGGATGCATGTAGATACGGTGATGAACGATCGCGTCATTGGCCTGAGTATTGATGAGCTGCGGAAAATCCCTTGTGTGATCGCCATTGCTTCTGAGAATACCAAAGCGTTGGCTATTCTGGGCGCGCTGCGTACCGGGGCGATCGATATCATCGCGACTAGCGCCCTCAATATCCGCACCATTCTTAATATGTCACAGTAATCGCTGTGGTAAAAAAGGGTTTAACTGCGTCAGGTTGAGCCCTTTGCCATTTCCCCTCTCACTCACATACACCTACGAACCTTCGTGGTAAACGGTTGACGCAGGCATAATAAAACTGCTGCTTTTCTGTTCGCTTAACTTCCTTTTAACTTTTATTTACGAATTTTACCCAAGGTTATGGCACGCTTCAAAGTTTGTGACGATTCTCTCACTATACTGGTTCAGCGATAAAGCCTTACCTCAACATAAAAGAAGAAAGCAAAGGAACCCATAATGGACGAACAGCTCAAACAGAGTGCCCTTGATTTCCATCAGTTTCCGGTCCCAGGGAAGATCCAGGTATCGCCGACTAAACCGCTAGCGACACAGCGCGATCTGGCCTTGGCCTATTCGCCGGGTGTGGCTGCCCCCTGCCTGGAAATTGCCGCCGATCCGCTGGCCGCTTATAAATATACCGCCAAGGGTAACCTGGTGGCGGTGATCTCCAACGGCACCGCGGTGCTGGGATTGGGGAATATCGGGGCGCTAGCCGGTAAACCGGTCATGGAAGGTAAAGGGGTTCTGTTTAAGAAGTTTTCCGGTATTGACGTGTTCGATATCGAAGTCGATGAACTCGATCCTGACAAGCTGATTGACGTGATCGCCGCGCTGGAACCGACCTTCGGCGGCATTAACCTGGAAGATATCAAAGCGCCCGAGTGCTTCTATATTGAGAAGAAACTGCGTGAGCGCATGAAGATCCCGGTGTTCCATGACGATCAGCACGGCACGGCGATTATTACCACCGCTGCGGTGCTCAACGGCCTGCGGGTGGTGAAGAAAAACATCTCCGACGTACGCCTGGTGGTATCGGGAGCCGGTGCGGCCTCCATTGCCTGTTTGAACCTGCTGGTCGCGTTGGGTCTGAGCAAGCAGAATATCACCGTTTGCGACTCGAAAGGCGTGATCTATCAGGGCCGCGATGCCAAGATGGAAGAAACCAAGGCGGCGTATGCCATTGCGGATAACGGCCAGCGTACGCTAGGGGATGCCATTCCCGATGCCGATATTTTCCTGGGTTGCTCCGGCCCTGGCGTGCTGACGCAGGACATGGTGAAAACCATGGCCAGAGATCCGCTGATCATGGCGCTGGCTAACCCGGAACCGGAAATTCTGCCGCCGTTGGCGAAAGCGGTGCGCCCAGATGCGATCATCTGTACCGGCCGTTCTGATTACCCCAATCAGGTGAACAACGTGCTGTGCTTCCCGTTCATCTTCCGTGGCGCGCTGGATGTGGGGGCCACGACCATCAACGAAGAGATGAAGCTGGCCTGCGTGCACGCCATTGCCGATCTGGCGCTGGCAGAGCAGAGCGACGTGGTGGCTTCGGCGTATGGCGATCAGGACCTTTCCTTTGGCCCGGAATACATTATTCCCAAACCGTTCGATCCGCGCCTGATTGTCAAAATCGCCCCGGCGGTAGCCAAGGCAGCCATGGATTCTGGCGTGGCGATGCGCCCGATCGAAGACTTCGATGCCTACGTGGAGAAACTGACCGAGTTCGTTTACAAAACCAACTTGTTTATGAAGCCGATCTTCTCCCAGGCGAAGAAAGAAGTGAAACGCGTGGTAATGGCCGAAGGTGAAGAAGAGCGCGTCCTGCATGCTACCCAAGAGCTGGTATCGCAGGGGCTGGCTTACCCGATCCTGGTGGGTCGCCCAAGCGTGATTGAAATGCGCCTGAAGAAACTTGGCCTGCAGCTGACGCCGGGTAAAGACTTTGAAGTGGTGAATAACGAGTCCGATCCGCGTTTCAATGAATACTGGGGTGAGTATTACCAGATCATGAAGCGCCGTGGCGTCTCCCAGGAGCAGGCTCGCCGTGCGGTGATCGGTAACCCAACGCTGATTGCTGCCATCATGCTGCACCGTGGGGAAGCCGACGCCATGATCTGTGGCACCATCGGCAGCTACCACGAGCATTATGACGTGGTGGAAAAGGTATTCGGGTTCCGTGAAGGGGTACATGTGGCAGGAGCAATGAACGCCTTACTGCTGCCGAGCGGTAACACCTTCATCGCCGATACCTACGTCAACGATGATCCAACGCCGGAACAGCTGGCGGAAATCACCCTGATGGCGGCAGACACGGTAAGGCGCTTCGGGATTGAACCGAAGGTGGCGCTGTTGTCCCACTCCAGCTTTGGTTCTTCCAACTGCCCGTCGGCGAGCAAAATGCGTAAAACGCTGGAGCTGGTCAATCAGATGGCACCAGGATTGGAGATCGACGGTGAGATGCACGGTGACGCCGCGCTGGTGGAAAGTATCCGCCACGATTTGATGCCGGACAGCCCGCTGAAAGGCTCCGCCAACATCCTGATCATGCCAAGTATGGAAGCGGCGCGGATCAGCTACAACCTGCTGCGTGTCTCCTCTTCCGAAGGGGTGACGGTAGGGCCGGTATTGATGGGCGTGTCCAAGCCGGTACATATCCTGACGCCGATCGCTTCGGTGCGCCGTATCGTCAACATGGTGGCATTGGCCGTAGTGGAAGCACAAACCAAACCGCTGTAATAGCGTGAAAGTGACCCCCTGCGGCTTCGGCCACAGGGGGCTTTTTTATGCGTGGCAGCGTTCGGCAATTGCCTGAATGTCGGCAGGTGTGGTTCGGCAGCAGCCACCAATCAAGCGGGCACCGGCATGCTGCCAATCGGCCAACTGATTGATCAGATGCTGCTGGTGGTTACCGCAACTGTGCCAGGTTTTGCTCACCGCGTCGTAGTGTTCGCCGGAGTTTGGGTAAACCAGTAACGGTTTATCACTCAGGGCGGCAAGCTGCTGCAACGCCGGGGTGACGTTTTCCAACGCGATACAATTGACGCCCACTGCCAGCACCTGCGGGTTACTGTTAAGCTCAGCCATGACGACGGCCAGTGGCGTTCCATCGCTGAGATGCTGGCTATCGCGCAGAGTGAAAGAGAACCATCCACCCAGCGCTGGGAATTCCGTCAGCAGCGCCAGCAGGGCCTTTAATTCCGCGTACGAAGGCAGCGTTTCACATGCCAGCAGATCCACGCCAGCGTTGGCCAGAGCCGTGATGCGAGGGCGATGGAACGCGATCATTTCTGCTTGCGGCAGATGATAGTCGCCACGGTATTCAGAGCCGTCCGCCAGGTAGGCACCATAGGGGCCGACCGAACCGGCCACCAGCAAAGGCAATCGTTGTGGGTGCTGGGCCAGATAATCGGCGCGCGCCTGCTGCGCCAGGTGGACGCTTTGGGCGATCAGTGCCAACGATTGCGGCTCATCCAGACCCCGGCGTAAAAAACCTTGGGGCGTGGCCTGATAGCTGGCGGTAATAGCGCACTGTGCTCCTGCTTTGAAGTAATCCAGATGCACCTGATAAATCAGCTCCGGGTTTTCAATCAGCACCTTTGCCGACCATAGCGGATCGGTGAGATCGCAACCTCGGGCCTCCAGTTCGGTGGCCATTGCCCCGTCCAAAATCAACGTGCGGTTATCGGCCAGCAAGGCGGCCAGAGGGTTGTTAACCGACATGTTCTTCTCCGGTGTTCAGTAGATTTTTCTGCCCGGAACGCCGGGTCAGGTAATAGGCCAGATAGCAGATCGCCACAAACGGCAGGCCGCAATATAGCGCTACGCGTTGCTCTGGGTCGAATGCCAGACCGATACAGGCCAATAAACACAGCGCAAAGCCGACAATAGGCGTCAGCGGATAGCCTGGTGCTCGGTATTTCAGCCCTTCAATCGGTTGACCGCTGCGCAGGTAGCGGCGGCGAAAAACGTAGTGGGCGGCACAGATGCTCAGCCAGACGGCAACGACCGCAAAGCCGGAAATGGCAGACAGTGCCACAAACACCGTATCGGGCGCGATCACGCTGGTCAACAGGGCCAGCACGCCGCCGAGCATGCTGAACGTCAATGCATTCATCGGGATCCCGCGCGCATTCACCCGTGAAAAATAGGCAGGCAGGGTGCGCTGATTGGCCAGCGACCACAGCATGCGTCCCGAGGCATACAGCCCGGAGTTGGCGGCCGAGAGAATGGCGGTCAGGATCACGAAGTTGAAAATGTCGGCGGCATAAGGCACTCCAATGCGTTCAAAGACCAGGACAAACGGACTTTTCACAATCCCGGCCTGCTCCATAGGGATCAACGCTGCCAGGATAAATACCGTTCCGATAAAGAATACCATCAGGCGGATCACCGTGGTGCGGATGGCCCAGGGCACCACTTTTTCCGGATTTTCGGTTTCGCCCGCCGCAATGCCGATCAGTTCAGTACCGGAGAAGGCGAAATTGACCGCAACCATGGTCATCAGGATCGGTAACGTTCCATTGGGCAGCCAACCCGATGAGGTCAGGTTACTCAGGAAGGGCGCTGGCGTGCCGTCTTTCATCGGGATCAGGCCAAACATGGCCGCACCGCCCAGCACGATGAATGCCAGAATAGTGATCACCTTGATCAGCGAGAACCAGAATTCACTTTCGGCAAAGAAGCGGGTGGTAATGACGTTGAGCAGAAAAATGGCCAGACAGAAAATCAGACACCACAACCAGACCGGTGATTGTGGAAACCAGTATTGCATACAGAAACCGGCGGCGGTCAGGCTGGAGCCCAACGCAACGGTCCAGGTCAGCCAATACAGCCAGGCAACGGTATAGCCGGTTGCCGGGCCAAGATAGCGTGCCGCATAGACGTGAAATGCGCCGGTTTCCGGCATGGCAACGGCAAGTTCCCCCAGACACAGCATGACCAGATAGACCACGACAGCGCCAATCAAGTAGGCCAGCAGGGTGCCTAGTGCACCGGTCGTGGAGATGATATAGCCGGTGTTGAAAAACAGACCGGTACCGATCACGCCGCCCAGCGACAGCATCACCAAATGCCGGGCTTTCATGGTGCGTTTGAATTGCCCTTCAGCGGCAGGTTGCATAACAATCTATCCATATGGACGTCTAAATGGCTATCAGTTATACCGGTTCCATTACGCGAAATCAACGTAACTCAAAACAAGGTAACGAAAAAACAGCTGTCAGCCACCAGGTGCTGCCAATTTCTATATGCAAATGATAATTATTCTCTATAATGTCGCCACTTTTGTGTAAGGAAAGACGACATGAAATTTCTGATAGTGTTTGCAACGCTGGTGCTTACAGCCTGTAGCCAGGGGCCTGTCTCCCCCCCGAAAAGCGACATTACCACGCTAGGCAAGATTGTTGATTTACGCAGTGGCGAGACGTTGACGCCGCAGCAGTTACTGACGCGCCTGGCAGAACAGCCACGGGTGATCGTGGGTGAAAAACACGACAATCCTTATCACCACCAGATCGAACTGTGGCTGGTAGAGCAATTACCGCAACAGCGGCCACAGGGCAGCGTGCTGATGGAGATGATCACGCCCAGCCAGCAAGGCAAAGTGGATGAAGTAAAACAATGGCTGCAAACCGAACCTACGGTGCGTGATAGCCGCGTAGCTGAACTGACCGCCTGGCAAGCCAGTTGGAAGTGGTCACTGTATGGCGATGTGGTAATGGCGGCGATGCGCGCACCTTATCCTCTGTTGTCTGCCAACCTCGATCGCAGCGAAATCATGGCGTTTTATCAACGGCCCGAATTCCCCAAAGGCCAGCTTTCGGTGCGGCCAGAAGTCCAGCAGGCGCTCGCTGCCACCATCCGTGATTCCCATGACGGCAAAATTGATGCGGTGCAGCTGCATGCCATGCTGGCTATTCAGCAGCAACGCGATCGCCGTATGGCCGAAAGTTTACTGGCTGCACCCACCCCGGCACTGCTGATGGTGGGCGGTTATCACGCCTCCAGAACGGTCGGTGTGCCACTGCACATCCAGGATCTGCAGCCCGGTGCCAAATTTACGGTGCTGATGTTGGCAGAGCAGGGCGTGGCCATCGATCGGCCTATGGCGGATTACCTTTGGGTCACGCCAACCGCAAAATGATTACGTCAAGATAGCGAAAAGATCTGTCATTAACATTTACAAATGATTATCATTAGCAGATGTGATCTGCAATCATTCGCAATTAGGTAATCTACTATCCCTATGTTTAGTCAGCCTTGTGGCCCTCAGGCGGCAACTCTGCCGCAGCCGCGCTGGGGGCGTGGTTTACTGTATGCGCTAGGCATTCATCTGGCGCTGGTATGGCTGTTTTACTGGCCGCAAACTTCGCTGCCGCCGGTGCTGATGCCACCACCGGCGATCATGCTCAGTTGGGCGGCGAAGATCGAAGCGCCAAGCCAGCCCAAGCCGTTGCCGCTTGGGTTGCAGCAACAGGCGGATAGTTCGGCGGCACAGCCTGTGCAACAGCAGAGGGAGCCAGAGATGCCCGAACTGGCACGTGCCGAAGCGGCAAAAATTGTGGTGGCCGAGCGCAGTAAAAATGCGCATAAGCAACAGCGTAAAGCACCGCCAAAGCCGCTAACGCCTATGGAGAAAGAGCAAGACGTCACGCATTCCGCAGCGGCCAGCACGGCGGCACCCAAGGCGCAAAACCTGGCACAGCGGGTGGCGGCACCGTTAAACAGCGATTCTACCGCGCAGGCACAGGCCAAGCTTTCTTGGGAGAGTCAGGTTAAAGGGATGCTCAACCGCGTGAAGCGTTATCCGGCAGACGCCAAACGGTGTCAGCGTTCGGGGGCACCGGTGGTGAGTTTCGTGGTGGATGCTCAGGGGCGAGTGGCCGATGTCGCACTGAAAACGTCCTCAGCTACCGCGTCGTTAGATCGTGAAGCGCTGGCGGTGATATTGCGTGCGCAGCCGTTACCTACGCCACCGGCGGAGATGCTACGCCAAGGCAAGGTTGCCGTGACCATGGCAGTAGATTTTAACCTGGCGCTGTTGTAAGCCAGCCAAAACGTATTTACCCATCAGGCTTTATCTCTTGTTGTGCGCAACAGGAGAGGGGTTTGCTACGCTCAAATTATCGTGAGGGGTTATGACATTACCTGTTCAATCGGCTCGCTGCCGCAGGCCTTTGGTGACTTATTTACTGATTTTTATGGGGTTATTAAGCTTTACCACCAAGGCGGCCGTACAGCCGCCCCAGGCTGAAATTATTCCGCATAAATTAACCGCCCAGGGCGAAACGCGAATCGATAATTATTATTGGCTGCGCGATGATGGCCGCCAGAATAAACAGGTGTTGGCTTATCTGACGGCGGAAAACCGTTATACCGAACAAGTGATGCAGCCATATCAGACGCTGCGCGATCGGTTGTATCACGAGATGCTGGGCCGCATGAGTCCGGAAGATCGCTCGGTTCCCTATCAGCTCAACGGCTACCGCTATCAAGAACGCATTGATGCGGGTAAAGAGTTTGCCGTCTACCAGCGGCAGGCCGTGGCAGATGGCTCCGCCTGGCAGACGCTGCTGGATGGCAATCAGCGTGCCCAAGGCCAAGATTATTACCGCGTGGGGGGATTGGCAGTCAGTGAAGATAACCGCCGCCTGGCCGTCGCGGAGGATACTCAAGGGCGCAGGCAATACCGCATTTCCCTGCGCGATCTGGCTAGCGGCGCTTGGGCCAAAGAGGTGATTGAAAACACCTCGGGCAATATGGTGTGGGCCAACGATGGCAACAGCTTGTTCTACGTGCGCAATCATCCCCAAACGCTGTCACCCTATCAGGTCTATCGCCATCAATTCGGTACGCCGGTGGCTGCCGATAAGTTGGTGTATCAGGAAAACGATGGGGCCTTTTACCTGAGCCTGGATCGCTCCTCTTCGCGGGATTACGTGATTGTCACCATCAGCGGGAATACCACTTCCGAAGTGCGCCTGATCGACGCCAACCGGCAGCAAACTCCGGTGCAACTCTTTGCCCCGCGTCAGGCCGGGCGCGAATATTATCTCGACCATTATCGCGGTGAGTTTTATCTGCGTTCCAATCATCAAAGCCCGCACTTTGGTTTGTACCAGACGGCATCCGCGAACCTGCCTTGGAAGCCGCTGATCGGTCCTCAGGAAAACAGTGAGTTGGAAAGTTTTGCCCTGTTTCGTGACTGGCTGGTGGTGAAAGAGCGCAGCGAAGGCTTGGTGCATTTACGGCAGATTGCCTGGCAAGGGGGCGAGCAACGCAGCATTCCGTTTGATGATGCCAGCTATATGGCCTGGCTGGGCTACAACCCGGACCCGGAAAGTGACCGCCTGCGCTATGGCTATTCGGCCATGACCACGCCAACCAGCACCTATGAATGGGATCTCAACAGCGGTAAACGCGAGTTGCTGAAACGGCAGGAGGTGAAGGGCGTAGAACCAGGCTTGTATCACAGTGAGCGCTTGTGGATCACCGCCCGCGACGGGGTAAAGGTGCCGGTCTCGCTGGTATACAACAGTGCCAAATTCAAACCAGGCAAAAGTCCGCTGGTGGTGTACGGCTATGGTGCCTACGGCATGAGCATGGACCCGGCGTTCAGCGCCAACCGCATTAGCCTGTTGGATCGCGGTTTCGTCTATGCGCTCATCCACGTACGCGGCGGCGGTGAGCTTGGGCAAGACTGGTATCAGCAGGGCAAACTGGCGAACAAGGCAAACACCTTCAATGACTTTATCGATGCCACCCAGGCGTTGATCGAGCAGGGCTTTGGGCAGCCGGGGCGTGTCTATGCCATGGGGGGGAGCGCCGGTGGTCTGCTGGTGGGGGCGGTGATCAACCAGGCTCCCCGCCTATACAACGCTGTGGTGGCACAGGTGCCTTTTGTCGATGTGCTGACAACGATGCTGGATGACAGCATTCCGTTGACCGTCGGCGAATACGAAGAGTGGGGCAATCCCAATCAGCCGCAGCCCTATACGCTGATCAAGTCCTACAGTCCGTACGATAATGTGCGCGCGCAGCACTACCCGAATCTGTTGGTCACCAGTGGGCTCTATGATTCGCAGGTGCAGTATTGGGAACCCGCCAAATGGGTGGCGAAACTGCGCCAATTCCAGCAGGGGGATGCGGTGTTATTGCTGTCCACGGATATGTCGGCGGGCCACGGGGGGAAATCGGGCCGCTTGAGTCGGTTGGAAAATAGCGCGTTGGAATACAGCTTTATTTTAGCAATGGACGCAAAAACACAAAAATAAGGATCTTGGCCGCGCGGCTTAATGGCTGCGCGGCAGATAATAACCATAATTAATTTCCGCCTACCTGGCGGTATTTTCTGCTGAGCATTGATCACTCACTGATTTTGATAGCAATACTTTAGGGGATATATGAAATTTAAACTGCTTATTGGTGCGGTTGGCACCGGTATGGTTTTGGCTGGCCCGCTGTTGGCTGCAGAAAATAAAGGCCAGGCGGTATTCAGCCCGCTGAACGTTTCGGCGGCGGCTAATAACAGCGAACAGGAGGCATTGGAAAAGCCTGGGGCATTCAGTTCGCGCGATGAAAATAAAAATCTGCAGTCGATAGATAATATCCTGCGCAGCATGCCCGGCACTTTTACTCAAATCGATCCCAGCCAGGGGGCGGTCAGCGTCAATATCCGTGGGATGAGCGGTTTTGGCCGGGTAAATACCATGGTTGATGGTATTACCCAGAGCTATTTTGGCACCTCGACCTCTGGCGTGATGTCCCATGGTTCCACCAACAATCAATCCGGCGTGCTGATCGATCCGAATTTTATTGTTGGGGTCGATGTGGCGCGTGGTGAGAACAGCGGCGCATCTGGGGTGAACGCATTGGCGGGCAGCGCCAACTTCCGCACTATCGGCGTGGATGATGTGGTGTTTGCCGATAATCCGTTTGGCGTGCGCACCAAGTTCTCCGTGGGCAGTAACGGCATTGGCCGCAGCGGTATGATCGCCGTTGGGGCCAAAGGGGCGGCGTTCACCGATAGCGGCAGTTTGGGCGTGATGGCTGCCATTAGCGGCAGCTCCATCTATTCCAACTTTAACAACGGCGACGGCGTGAGCAGTGAGGACTTCGGCTACGACGAGTTTATGAAGCAAAACCCCAAATCGCAGCTGTTCAAGGTGGATATCAAGCCCAACGAATATCACAGCATTGAATTATCTGCCCGGACTTACCAGAATAAATTCTCGCGCCGCGATATCGCCAGCAACGATTTTTATCTCAAATATCACTATGCGCCATTTTCCGAGCTGGTGGATCTGAATATGACCGCCAGCCACAGCAAGGGTAATCAGAAGTATGACAGCGATTCACTGTTCACTTTCTTTAATACCAATGCGGAAAACCGCTCCGACGCGCTGGATATCAATAATACCAGCCGTTTCAGCCTGTGGCAGACCGACGTAGCGTTCACCTACGGCGGCAAACTGATGCGCAACCAGTACGACAAGCACGTCGAATCGCAGATTGAGGATCCGCAGACGGCGCATGAGGCGATCGAGAACAACACCTTTGCCCCTTCGGGCGACCAGCGTATCGCCAGCCTGTACACCGGATTGCAACTCAACCGTGATATCTACCAGCTCGATCTCAATCTCAATTATGCCAATAACAAGCTCACCGGCTTTAAACCGGCCTGTGATTTGCGGGTGGAGTGTTTTCCGCAGGGCAGTGCCAATATCGATCTGAAGGAGCACGGATTTAACCCGTCAGTGATGCTGTCTGCGCAGGTCACGCCTTGGCTACAACCTTTTGCCAGCTACAGTAAATCGATGCGCGCCCCCAACATCCAAGAGGTGTTTTTCTCTAATTCCGGCGGCGCTTCGATGAACCCGTTCCTGAAAGGCGAACGTTCAGAAACCTGGCAAGCGGGCTTTAACCTCAGCGGCAACGATCTGCTGTTCAAGCAGGACACCCTGCGCTTTAAGGCGGTGGTTTACACCAGTAAAATCAAAAACTATATCTTCAGCGAGTCTTACATGGTGTGCCGAAATGGCCGCAAGTGTAGTTTGGGTGAGAACTTGCAGAATGACTGGAGCGATGCCAGCGAAGCGTTCTCGGATAACATGTATATCTACGTCAACTCCCTAACGCCGGTGCGTACCCACGGGGTGGAGCTGGAAGCCAACTATGATGCTGGCCGCGGTTTTGCCCGTGCCTCATTTAGCAAACAGCACACCGACCAGCCTACCTCTATCGCCAGTAGCTACTTTGGCGCGGGAGATATCAACGAACTGCCGGATATGTATTTCACATTGGATAGCGGGTTACGTTTCTTTGACGAAGCGTTGACCGTGGGCAGCATCATCAAATATACCGGCAAGGCTCACCGCCTTTCTCCAGACTATGAAACCAGTGAGCAAACCGGGAAGCTGATGAAACAGGAGATGCCAAATATTCCCACCGTAATCGATCTGTACAGCACCTATCAGATCAACCGTAATGTTTTGCTGAAATTCAGCGTGCAAAACGTGATGGACAAAAGCTATTCCGACGCGCTTAACAAGCTGAATATGCTGCCGATCCAGGGAGATGAGGCAACCGCGGCCAACACCGCCCGCGGACGGACTTATCTGTTTGGCGGTGAGGTGCGCTTCTAAGCTGATGGAGGGGGCCCTCCGGTGCTAACTGGCCCGTTTCGCCTGCTGCAGCCACTTGTCCAGCTCATTGGCAAACTGCTGTCTATCGCGCTGGTTGAGAGTGTTCGGCCCTCCGGTCTGGATCCCGCTGGAGCGCAGGGTATCCATAAAATCACGCATGTTCAGGCGTTCACGTATGGTGTCTGGCGTATAACGCTCACCGCGAGGATTCAGGGCGATAGCGCCTTTTTCTATCACTTCGGCGGCCAGCGGGATATCCGCGGTGATCACCAGATCGCCTTTTTCACAGCGGCGCACGATTTCGTTATCCGCCACGTCAAATCCTGCAGCAACCTGCAAGGTGCGGATAAATTTCGAAGGGGGCGTGCGCAAAGGCTGATTAGCCACCAAGGTAACAGGCATTGCCGCACGGTCTGCGGCACGGAACAGCACTTCTTTGATCACGTTTGGACAGGCGTCAGCATCGACCCAAATCTGCATTATTGTTGCTCCTGTAGCCAGTCGCGCACCGGCAGAAAGTCACGGTATAGCGCGGCTTCCGGGCTGTCGGTTGCGGGCTGGAAGTTATATTCCCAACGCACCAAAGGCGGCATCGACATCAGGATCGATTCGGTGCGGCCACCGGTTTGCAGGCCGAACAGCGTACCGCGATCCCACACCAGATTAAACTCGACATAGCGGCCACGGCGATACAGCTGAAACTGGCGTTCGTTGTCGCCCCAAGGCTGTGCTTTACGTCTTTCCACGATCGGCAGATAGGCCTCCAGGAAGCCTTCACCTACCGCCTGGGTAAACGCGAAGCAGCTTTCGAAATCCGGGGTATTCAGATCGTCAAAGAATAAGCCGCCGATACCGCGGGCTTCGTTACGGTGTTTGATAAAGAAATAGTCATCGCACCACTTTTTGTATTTTGGGTACACATCGTCGCCGAAGGGGGCGCAGAGTTGTTGCGCGGTGCGGTGCCAGTGAACAGCGTCCTCGGTAAAACCATAGAAGGGCGTTAGGTCAAAGCCGCCGCCAAACCACCAAACCGGCTCTTCGCCGGGTTTTTCCGCGATAAAGAAGCGCACGTTGGCATGGCTGGTCGGTATATAGGGGCTGAGCGGATGGATCACCAGTGATACGCCCATCGCCTGAAAGCTGCGCCCGGCCAGTTCTGGACGATGCGCAGTAGCAGAGGCGGGCAGCGTGGCACCGGAAACGTGGGAAAAGTTTACTCCGGCCTGTTCGAATACCGCACCGTTAGTCAGCACCCGGCTACGGCCACCGCCGCCTTCTTCACGCGTCCAGCGATCTTCCTTAAAACCGGCGCCGCCATCGGCCTGGGCCAACTGCTCACAAATCTGGTCTTGCAACGCCAGCAGGAAGGATTTTACTGCGGCAATGGTGGGTAAACTCATACGGGATATTCGCAATGGGTAACTGAACAGGGCGGCAAGTATACCTTCTCGCCCCGTATTTTGCAGGTCTAGCGCGGCTTGCGTTGGTGAACGTCGTAATAGTGGAAAAAATTGATCACGCCGTCGGCGATGGCGCGGGCAATTTTTTCGCGAAAGGCGGTGGTACCTAACAGGCGCTCCTCACCGGGGTTGGTGATAAACGAGGTTTCTACCAGCACCGAAGGAATAGAAGGGGACTTTAATACGGCAAACGCCGCCTGTTCGGTGCTTTCGCTATGCAGGCGGTGAACCGGGCGGATCTGGCCCAGCACGTGGCGGCCCAGGGTCAGGCTGTTGTTGATGGTGTTGGTTTGCACCAGATCGAACAACACCTGCTGTAGATAGTTGTCCTGATTTTTGTATTTGCCCCCCGCAACGTCATCGGCGGCGTTTTCCTTATTGGAGAGATAGCGCGCCATCGCGCTGCTGGCTCCGCGATTGGAAAGGGCAAACACCGAAGCACCGGCGGCATCCGGGCTGGTAAATCCATCGGCATGGATCGAGATAAACAGATCGGCCTGGTGCTGGTGGGCGATCTCCACGCGCTGGAACAGCGGGATAAACTCATCCTCCTCACGTGTCAGGCGGGCTTCAACGTGCTCGTGCTCATGCAAAAAACGCCGCACATGGTTGGCAATTTCCAGCACCACGTGTTTTTCCTGTGAGCCTTCATGCCCCACTGCACCGGAGTCAATACCGCCGTGGCCGGGATCGATCATCACTACTCTTTTGCTCCCAGTGGCTTTGGGTAGCGGTTTGCTGTGCGGTTTTGGTTGCAGCATATTGGCCTGGGTGGCTGAGGTTTTGCCCCCAAGCAGGGCCAGAGCCAGGCCGGAGAGCAGCAGTTGGCGGCGGGTTGATGAAGCGGTGAGGGGGCTGAAATTGAGGTAGGTTTTGCTCTGTTTCTTCATCACGCGCGGCTCCAACTCGATCAATCTATTTCGCGACGTTATAGCGTATTGATCCTCATTAATCGACTTGATAACTATTGCCATTTATTACCTGGCAAAACGCTGCGGCTTGAAAGACTGTGGGTATCAGTTAATAATTACGCAATAATCAGAAAAAAGTTCAATTAACAGTAGCGAGCAACGATGGAAATTCGCGTATTTCGGCAAGACGACTTTGAAGAGGTCATCACCCTGTGGGAGCGTTGCGACCTGTTACGGCCATGGAACGATCCCGAGATGGATATTGAACGCAAACTGAACCACGATCCGGATCTGTTTTTAGTGGCGGAAGTGGGCGGTGAGGTGGTTGGCTCGGTGATGGGCGGTTACGACGGCCACCGTGGTTCTGCGTATTACCTGGGCGTTCACCCAGACTATCGCGGGCGCGGCATTGCCAATGCGTTGATTAGTCGGCTGGAGAAAAAGCTGATTGCGCGCGGCTGCCCGAAAATTCAGCTGATGGTGCGTGAAGACAACGACACCGTGATCGAAATGTATGAAAAGCTCGGCTACGAAATTCAGGCGATCACCAGTCTGGGGAAACGCCTGATCGAAGATCAAGAATATTGATCGTCAGGGCGGTGGTTGCCACCGCCCCAAGCCCTGGTTTAAGGCAGTTTTTTGATGTTTTTCACATCGACTTCCACGTTGTTCCAGTCCTTATCCACTTTCCCTTCCAACTGTACCTTGTCTTTTGGGGTGATGGTCTGGCCGTTCCAGCGCTTTCTGTCGATCTCTACCGTCAGCGTACCGGTGGCGTCGCGGAAGGTGTAGGTGTCATCACCCACGCGCTGTTCGATATTGCCCTGCAACATCACCCAGGTATCATCGCTCAACGATTTGACCTTATCTACCGTGGTCAGCGTGGCGCTAGGGCCGGAGAAACCACCTTGCGGGCTGGTTTGCGTTTGAGCCGGTGTCGCGTTGGGGTCGATGAACCCGCCCTGTTGAGCTAGAACCGGTGCGCTGCATAATGCGATGAGTGTAAGTAAAGCGATCTTTTTCATCTGGATTTTCCTTATCAGTGGTCTGAATGATTTCCCGTTAGCGGGACATGACCTGATTAAACCATAAGGATCTTAAGAGCTTCTTAAGCTGCAGATTGAAAATGGTGGCCAGCGTCGCCATTTGCAAGGGTAATCATAACATCGGCAAGGAAAAGTCTTTGAAGGCGTCAACACACCGGTTTTCACCGGACGATTACGATCAGCACGGTATGTTACGGTTGCCGCTGTGGTTTTGGGGCGTACTGATCTTACAGGCCCGTACCTGGCTACTGTTTGTGATGGCGGGTACCTCACGCGATCAGGGCGCTGGCTTGTTACAACTGTTCTATCCAGATACTCAGCGCTTTTGGTACGGTATTGCGCTTGGGCTGCCTGCGGCGCTGGCCTTTTTGATTGCTGGCCGCCGCCAGCATTGGCCCCGTCTATGGCGTTGTTGGCGTTGGGTACTGGTAGTGTCGCTGGCGGCAGCGCTGCTCGGATCGCTTTATAGCCTATGGCAGCAAGACAGCAATGAACCTCCGCTGGATCTCCTACTGGTGCTGTTGGATGTGCTGGCGATGGGGTATCTGTTAATGAATCGGCGCTTGAAAGCCTGTTTTATCCCGCAGGATGAGGCGGGTTAATTGTTAAAAGTTGCGGCACTTTTCCCAATTTACGTACTCCAAGCTGGCAATTGATGGCGCAGCCCCAGCGGTTATGAGAGGCTGCATATCGCCGATGTCTTTGATGTTAAGGAGCTATGAATGAATATTCGCCCACTGTTGTTAGGGCTACCGCTGTTGTTGACCGGGTGTTCGGCCATGTCAAACTTCTCCTGGTCCAGCCTGTCGCCGTTCAACTGGTTTGGCGGCAGCGTAGAGGTTAGTGCCAAAGGCGTCGGTGATGTGGGGGCAGGTACTCCCATGACGGAGGCGGCGATTGGCAAGGGCCTGAATAACAACTACCGCATGCGTGGTGGGATGGCGACCAACCAAGGGCAGATCGTTTCCTACTTCCAGGCATTGGACGGTGATGACGTTAAGCTGGTGATCACCGGAGAACCTAAAGGCCACGTGCAGCGCGTTGACGTAATGGACGCCAAGATCGCCACTGAATGGGGCAGCAAGCTGGGTACGCCGTTTAGCGAACTGTTCAGCAAGGCCTATGGTGCCTGTAAACCGGCCGACGGCGAGGATATTGGCAAGGTCGAGTGCGTGGCGCAGCAAAGCCGCAATGTCAGCTATATCTTCAGTGGCAAATGGGCTGGCCCACAGGGTCTGATCCCACCGGACGATACTCTGCAAAACTGGACGGTGAGTAAGATCGTCTGGCATGCCAAAGCACAATAATTCTTATTGCGGGCGCTCCTTGCGGTGTGCCTGCCTCGCTTGGCGTTAAATCCCTATTTTCTTTGCGTTCGGGCAAGGCAATCAGCCTGCTGTGCGTTATGATATTGCGCGTTTATAACAGGGCAACCTGTTACCCGATTCAGGTCTTGAGGAAATCAACATGACACAGGTTCAGAGCGGCATCCTGCTGGAACACTGCCGTTTTGGTATTTTTATGGAAGCTATGGTGCAGGGCGAATTCGTCGATCTGCGCCAGGGTTGCAAACAGTTCTGTCAGGCGCTCGGTGAGTTGCAGCAACAGTTTCCAGATGCCCACTTGGGCGCGGTTATCGCTTTTGGCTCCGACGTTTGGCATGACCTTTCCAATGGCCAGGGAGCCAAAGAACTGAAGCCTTTCGCACCGCTGGGCAAGGGGCTGGCACCGGCCACCCAACGCGATATGCTGATCCATATTCAATCGCTGCGTCATGACGTTAACTTTACCCTGGCGCAGGCCGCACTGGCCGCGTTTGGTAACACCATTCGTATTGAAGAAGAAACGCACGGTTTCCGCTGGGTAGAAGAGCGCGATCTGAGCGGCTTTATCGACGGTACCGAAAATCCACAGGGTGAACAACGCCCGGAAGTCGCGGTGATTGGTGCTGGCGAAGAAGACGAAGGTGGCAGCTACGTGCTGGTTCAGCGTTACGAGCACAACCTGCGCCAGTGGCAGCGTTTCACCACCGAACAGCAGGAACAGATCATTGGCCGTACCAAACAAGACAGTGAAGAACTGCCGCCGGATCAACGGCCAGATACCTCGCACGTCAGCCGTGTCGATCTGAAAGAGGACGGCAAAGGGCTGAAAATTTTGCGCCAGAGCCTGCCTTATGGCACCGCCAGCGGCAAACATGGCCTGTATTTCATCGCCTATTGTGCGCGCCTGCACAACATCGAACAGCAGCTGTTAAGCATGTTCGGCGAACTGGACGGCAAACACGACGCGATGCTGCGTTTCAGCCGTGCGGTGACCGGCAGCTACTACTTCGCACCTTCGTTGACGCGTCTGTTGTCACTTTGAGGCGTCTCCTGGGGCCAGTTCCTCTGGCTCCGGGCTTTCCTTCCCTCTGCGGTGAACCGCTCCCCTCTTGGCTTATAGCGTTTGATGCTTGAAAATCACTAAACGGTATATAAAAGCGTTACAGGTCTGCATCAAGTTATAAATACACTGGTCAATATCAGGGCATCAGCCCGGCGGTAAGACTCAGTGATAAGGTGCAGAATGAAACATTCCCGGGTTAAAAATACGCTGTTGCAAGGTTGGCTGGTGGCGGCATTGTTAGCCTGCGGTACGGCTTCGGCGGCAGAATTGCTCAACAGCTCTTATGACGTCTCCCGCGAACTGTTTGCCGCGCTGAACCCAGGCTTTGAAAAGCAGTGGGATCAGCAGCATCCGAACGACAAACTGACCATCAAACAGTCCCATGCCGGTTCTTCCAAACAGGCGTTGGCGATCTTGCAGGGGCTGCGTGCCGATGTGGTCACCTATAACCAGGTCAGTGACGTGCAAATCCTGCACGATCGCGGCCAACTGATCCCGGCAGATTGGCAGCAACGCCTGCCGAACAACAGCTCTCCATTCTATTCCACCATGGCGTTCCTGGTGCGCAAGGACAACCCGAAAGGCATCCACACCTGGAGCGATCTGGTGCGTGATGACGTGAAGCTGGTATTCCCGAACCCGAAAACCTCCGGCAATGGCCGCTACACCTATCTGGCCGCCTGGGGCGCGGCCAGCCAGGCTGATGGCAACGATCAGGCCAAGACCCGTGAGTTCATGACCCGTTTGCTGAAAAACGTGGTGGTGTTTGATACCGGTGGCCGTGGCGCAACGACGACCTTTGTCGAGCGTGGCCTGGGTGACGTGCTGATCAGCTTTGAATCCGAAGTGAACAATATCCGCAAGCAGTACGGTGCAGACAAGTATGAAGTGATCGTGCCGCCGGTCGATATTCTGGCGGAGTTCCCGGTGGCCTGGGTGGACAAAAACGTTGAGAAAAACGGCACCGAACAGGTGGCCAAAGAGTACCTGAACTATCTCTATAGCCCGGCGGCCCAGAAGCTGATCACCAGCTTCTATTATCGCGTCAATGATCCGCAGGTGATGGCGGCGGCCAAGAGCCAATTCCCTGAGACCAAGCTGTTCAGCGTGGAAGATCAGTTCGGCGGCTGGCCGCAGGTGATGAGTGCCCACTTTGCAACGGGCGGCGAATTGGACCAACTGTTAGCGGCAGGGCATAAGTAATGTTTTCAATGGCCAGCAAGCGGGTTCTGCCTGGGTTTACTCTCAGTCTGGGAAGCAGCCTGCTTTTCACCTGCCTGATTTTGCTGTTGCCGCTCAGCGCGCTGGTGATGCAGCTGGCGCAAATGAGCCTGGCACAGTATTGGGAAGTGATCACCAATCCGCAGGTCGTGGCCGCTTATAAGGTGACGCTGCTGGCGGCCGGAGTCGCCAGCGTTTTCAACGCGGTGTTTGGCATGCTGATGGCCTGGATCCTCACCCGTTACCAGTTTCCTGGCCGCTCCTTACTGGATGGCCTGATGGATTTGCCGTTTGCATTACCTACGGCGGTGGCCGGGCTGACCCTGGCGGGGCTGTTTTCTACCACCGGTTGGTACGGCCAATGGCTGGCTCATTTTGATATCAAGGTTTCCTTCACCTGGTTGGGGATTGCGGTGGCGATGGCCTTTACCAGCATTCCTTTCGTGGTGCGCACGGTGCAACCGGTACTGGAAGAGTTGGGGCCAGAATATGAAGAGGCCGCCGAAACCCTTGGGGCTACCCGCTGGCAAAGTTTCCGTCGCGTGGTGTTGCCAGAGGTTGCGCCAGCGCTGCTCGCCGGTACGGCGCTGTCGTTTACCCGTAGCCTGGGGGAGTTTGGGGCGGTGATATTTATTGCAGGCAACATTGCCTGGAAAACCGAAGTGACCTCATTGATGATTTTTGTGCGCTTACAGGAGTTCGATTACCCGGCCGCTAGTGCGATTGCCTCGGTGATCCTGGCAGCATCACTGCTGTTGCTGTTTGCCATTAACACCTTGCAGAGCCGCTTTGGCCGCCGTATTGGAGGGCACTGATGGCTGATGTTACCGCCCTGAACGGCGCAGAGCGCCCACGCGTGAATTGGGGGAAATGGACGCTGATTGCCATCGGCGCGCTGTTCTCCATCCTGTTGCTGGTCGTGCCGATGGTGATGATCTTTATCGAGGCATTCTCCTCTGGCGTGGGCGCCGTGTGGCATAACCTGTCGGACCCGGACATGCTGCACGCCATTTGGTTGACGGTGCTGGTGGCGCTGATCACCGTGCCGGTCAACCTGGTGTTCGGTACTTTGCTGGCCTGGCTGGTGACGCGCTTTACGTTCCCTGGCCGCCAACTGCTGCTCACGCTGTTCGATATGCCGTTTGCGGTGTCGCCGGTGGTGGCGGGGCTGCTGTATCTGCTGTTTTACGGCACCAACGGCCCGATCGGCGGCTGGCTGGATGCCCATGACATTCAACTGATGTTCGCCTGGCCCGGCATGGTGCTGGTGACGATATTCGTGACCTGCCCGTTTGTGGTCCGTGAACTGGTGCCGCTGATGATGAGCCAGGGCAGCCAGGAAGACGAGGCCGCGGTGCTGTTGGGCGCTTCCGGGTGGCAGATGTTCCGCCGCGTCACCTTACCGAACATCCGCTGGGCATTGCTGTATGGCGTGGTACTGACCAACGCCCGCGCGATTGGCGAGTTTGGTGCGGTATCGGTGGTGTCCGGCTCTATCCGTGGCGAAACCTATACCCTGCCACTGCAAGTGGAATTACTGCATCAGGATTACAACACCGCCGGGGCGTTTACCGCCGCGGCACTGTTGACCCTGATGGCGATAGTCACCCTATTTCTGAAAAGCGGACTGCAATGGCGCCTGGCGCGTCAGGATGCGCGTCTCGAGCGGGAGGAAAATCATGAGCATTGAGATTAACGGTATCAACAAGTCTTTTGGCCGTACCAAGGTATTGAACGATATCTCGCTCGATATTCCTTCCGGTGAGATGGTGGCGTTATTAGGCCCATCCGGTTCGGGCAAGACCACTTTGCTGCGGATTATCGCCGGGCTGGAAAGCCAGAGCAGCGGTAAGCTGGGCTTTCACGGCACCGACGTCAGCCGCGTGCATGCGCGCGATCGTCGCGTCGGCTTCGTGTTCCAACACTATGCGCTGTTCCGCCATATGACGGTTTTCGACAATATCGCCTTTGGCCTGAGCGTGCTGCCACGTCGCGAACGTCCGAATGCGGCGGCGATCAAACAGAAAGTGGAGCAGTTGCTGGAGATGGTGCAGTTGGGTCATCTGGCTAATCGCTACCCTTCACAGCTTTCCGGCGGCCAGAAGCAACGTGTCGCCTTGGCGCGCGCGCTGGCGGTGGAGCCTCAGATCCTGCTGCTGGACGAGCCGTTTGGTGCGCTGGACGCGCAAGTGCGTAAAGAACTGCGCCGCTGGCTGCGTCAACTACATGAAGAACTGAAGTTTACCAGCGTGTTCGTCACTCACGATCAGGAAGAAGCGATGGAAGTTGCCGATCGCATCGTGGTGATGAGCCAGGGGAATATCGAGCAGGTAGGTTCACCGACCGAGATCATGCGTGAACCCGCCACCCGCTTCGTGCTGGAGTTTATGGGCGAAGTTAACCGCCTGAACGGTGAAATCCGCGGTTCACAGCTGTTTGTGGGCGCTCACCAATGGCCGCTGTCGTTCCAGCCAATGCACCAAGGCAGCGTCGATCTGTTCCTGCGCCCGTGGGAAATGGAGATTGGCACCGATTGCAGTGCCCGTTGCCCATTACCGGTACAGGTGTTGGAAGTCAGCCCGCGTGGCCACTTCTGGCAGTTGACCGTGCAGCCGATTGGCTGGCATCAGGAGCCTATCAGCGTGATTATGTCGGAAGGCCATGCCGCACCGGCGCGCGGGGACCGTTACTACGTTGGCAGCCTGAATGCCCGCCTCTACGCCGGTGAACAACTGTTACAACCGGTTGCGTTAGCTAAAAGCGCCTGATAATTTCTAACCATTCCCATTTAAGGCAACCCTGGGTTGCCTTTTTACATTATACGCAGGCAAAGATTGTGACCACGCTGGAACAATGCATCGGTAATACACCGTTAGTAAAACTACAACGACTGGCCGAAGGGCTGGACAGTGAAATCTGGCTCAAGCTGGAGGGCAACAATCCGGCGGGGTCGGTCAAGGATCGGGCCGCGCTGGGGATGATCCAGCAGGCGGAGCTGCGCGGTGAAATCCAGCCGGGAGATACGCTGATCGAGGCCACCAGTGGCAATACCGGCATCGCGCTGGCGATGATTTGTGCGATGAAGGGCTACACGCTGAAGCTGCTGATGCCGGAAAACATGAGCATGGAACGCCAGGCGGCAATGCGTGCCTATGGTGCAGAACTGATCCTGGTCAGCCGTGAACAGGGGATGGAAGGGGCGCGTGACCTGGCGCTGGAGATGCAGCAGCAGGGTCAGGGCAAGGTGTTGGATCAGTTCAACAATCTGGATAACCCCTACGCGCATTTCACCACCACCGGCCCGGAAATCTGGCAGCAGACCGCTGGCCGTATCACCCATTTCGTTTCCAGCATGGGCACCACCGGCACCATTACCGGCGTTGGTGGCTACCTGAAAAGCCAAAATCCGCAGGTGAATATCATCGGTTTACAGCCTGCTGAAGGCAGCAGCATTCCGGGCATCCGCCGTTGGGCACCGGCCTATCTGCCGGGTATTTTCCGCCCTGAGCTGGTGGATCAGGTGTTGGATATGGCACAAAGCGAAGCCGAACAGACCATGCGCCAACTGGCTCAGTGGGAAGGTATTTTCTGCGGCGTCAGCTCCGGTGGTGCCGTAGCCGGGGCACTGCGCGTTGCTGCGGCCAATCCTGGCAGCGTCATTGTCGCCATTATCTGCGATCGCGGTGACCGCTACCTGTCTACCGGCGTATTTTCCTAGCTGAGTAATAATCGGTAGGGAGGAGCGTGACTCTCTACCTATTCCCCAACCTCTGCCATTTATTCCCTCAAGATCGATTATCCCCTGAGCCTTAAAGCCCCGTCTTTCATTTGTGTCGGGAGAATGTCAATGTGTAAGGATTAGGTAAAACCGGCTGCGTACAGCGACAATAGACGCGAAAATGGCGGCAAATCAGCGGAGGAGTGGGCATGAAAATTTTATTGGTCGATGACGATCTGGAACTTGGCACCATGCTGAGCGAATACCTGACGGCTGAAGGATTCAACGCGTCCCTGGTGCTGACCGGCAAGGCTGGAGTAGATGGTGCACTTTCTGGCGAGTATATCGCGATGATCCTCGACATCATGCTGCCGGACATGAGCGGTATCGACGTGCTGCGCGAGGTACGCAAAAAAAGCCGCTTGCCGATCATCATGCTGACGGCTAAAGGGGACAACATCGACCGGGTAATCGG
Organism: Serratia sp. N21D137; assembly: GCF_047530005.1. Lineage (NCBI taxonomy): Bacteria > Pseudomonadati > Pseudomonadota > Gammaproteobacteria > Enterobacterales > Yersiniaceae > Serratia > Serratia sp. N21D137. The sequence goes on along the minus strand of NZ_JBLJAJ010000008.1, from coordinate 61,231 downwards.
GCTGGAGATGGGCGCCGACGACTATGTCCCCAAACCTTGTTACCCACGCGAACTGGTGGCACGCCTGCGTGCGGTGCTGCGCCGGTTTGAAGAGCAGCCGGAAGCGGTGGATAAGGTTTCTGTCCTGAGCTTTAACGAATTGACGCTCAACCCGTCCACCCGCAGCAGTGCCTGGCAGGGTAAGACGTTCGACCTCACCGCCTCAGAGTTCAACTTGTTGGAGTTACTGCTGCGTTCGCCAGAACGAGTGGTGTCGAAGGATGAACTGTCAGAGAAAGGTCTGGGGCGGCCACGTGAGGCTTACGATCGCAGCGTGGACGTGCATATCAGCAATATCCGCCAGAAGCTGGGCGCGCTAACCGATAACCGACTGAGCATTGAAACCGTGCGCAGTATCGGTTACCGCATCAGGTAATGCCGATGCGCGGAAGACTGTTCTGGAAAATCCTGCTCGGTTTCTGGCTGACGTTTATCATCATGACCCAGGCGCTGTGGGTGACGTTTACCTTTTATGGTAATCGCCATGAGGTCCCGGAAAACAGCATGACCTGGCGTATCGCTAATCTGCAACTGACCTCTGCGGCCTCGGTGTTGCGCAGCAGTGGGATGCCTGCGCTGAACGCAATGGTTGCCAAATGGCCTGAAACCGAACGCCGCTTCTTAAGCGTAACGCCAGCCATTAAGCCATCGGCTGATGAGTCAGGCCAAAACCCACAGACCAACCAGCCAGCGAAAATGATGGTGGAATGGGTAACCGGTGCAGATAACCAGAGCTACCGGTTGAGCTACGATCTGGCAGGACTGCGTGCCGAATATCGGCCACCCAAACGCTGGCGTCTGCTGAACATCCCGGAGCCAATGGTGTGGGTCGGTGGGCTGGGGGGCTTGCTGTTCAGCGCCATGTTGGCCTGGAACCTGACGCGCCCGATGCGCCAACTGCGCGCCGGTTTTGAGCGGGTAGCGCAGGGCGATCTGGCGGTGCGGCTGTTCCCGGCGATGCGGAGGCGCCATGACGAGCTTTCTGAGGTGGCTCGTGACTTTGACAGCATGGCGGAGCGGCTGGAGGTACTGGTCAGCGCCCGTGAGCAATTGCTGCATGATGTCTCCCATGAGTTGCGTTCGCCATTGGCCCGCTTGCAGCTAGCCATCGGCCTGGGGCGGCAAAATCCGGAGAACGTGGAGAACTCGTTGCAGCGTATCGAGCACGAAGCCGGGCGGTTGGACAAGATGATTGGCGAACTGCTGGCGCTGTCGCGCACCGAGAACAACGGCCTGTCCAATGATGAAGAGTATTTCGATCTCTATGGACTGGTGGAGGCGGTGGTTAACGATGCGCGCTATGAGGCGCAGATCCCTGGCGTAGAAATCGTGTTGCAGGCCAGTTCCGACGAGGAATACACCGTAAAAGGTAATGCCGAACTGATGCGCCGGGCGGTAGAGAATATTGTGCGTAATGCCCTGCGCTTTTCCAGCCACGGCCAACGGGTGACCGTGGTGCTGACGCGTATCGACCAGTTGTTCCAGATCCAGGTCAGCGATCAGGGGCCGGGCGTGGAGGAGTCGAAGCTGTCCAGCATCTTTGATCCTTTCGTCCGGGTAAAGTCGGCGATGTCTGGCAAAGGTTATGGCCTGGGTTTGGCGATCACGCGCAAAGTGGTGCTGGCCCATGGTGGGCAGGTTGAGGCACACAATGGCGAACAGGGTGGCCTGGTGATCACGCTTCGGGTACCGCGCTGGCACACTCAACGATAATGCTGCTTGTCCAGATCGTACTTTTTCATCCGCAGGTAGAGCTTTTTACGCGGGATCTGTAAATACTCGGACACCTCGTTAATCCGTCCCTGATGCAGGTTCAATGCCTCGGTAATGATCTGGCGCTCATAGTCTTCGATACGCTGATCCAGCGGAGCGGGATCGGAGCCGTGCAACAGCGGGTTGGCGGTCTCTGCCAGTGGCATCACCCCTACGGCAAACAGCTCTGCAGCATTGGCCAGCTCGCGCACGTTATTTGGCCATACCCTTTTGACCAAACGCTTAATCAGCTCGGCTGGCAGATCCGGCAGCGGATGGTTAAGGCGCAGGCAGGCCTGCTCCAGGTAATGGCGGAATAACGGCTCTATATCGTCAGGGCGCAGAGAAAGCGGCAGGCAGGCGATTTGGGTCATGGCAAAGCAGTAATAGAAATCGGGCAGGAGAGTATGCCCGGCGGCCAGTTCCACCAAGGGTGCAGTCCCAATGCCGATCAGCCGGAAGGGCAGAGGGTCTTGTCCCTGGAGCTGGATCAACCGCGCCTGCTGGGTGATAGACAAGTGCTCGAGGTGGCGTAAAATCAGCGTCCCGCCGCTTGCCTGCTCAATCCATTGTTCTAACGGTGCCTCACCCCCTGGCGTCAATTCACCTACGATCAACGGCTGTTCGCTGCGATGGCTCATGCGGTGTAAATAACGGGCTGCCAACGTCCTGCCGACGCCTAATTCCCCTTGCAGATAAACCGCTAAATCGGTTTCGGCTACCTGCTGCAAACGCACCCGCAGCTGTTTTATCCACTCACTACGCCCAATCAGATTGCTCTGCAACTGTTCCTGCTGCCAACGGCGACGGGCAATGTAAGAACGTCTCTGGGCCAGCGCGGTCGCGACCTGTTCGAGTAGCTGGGCCGGGTTGACCGGCTTTTGCAGAAAGTCCCAGGCCCCTTTTTTCACCGCTTCAACCGCCATCGGCACATCGCCATGGCCGGTGATCAACAACACCGGCAAACAGGCATCGTGAGCGAGCAGTAGCGCCATCAGCTCAATCCCGGAACAGCCAGGCATACAGACATCGCTGATAACGATCCCGGGCCACTCCTCCCCGAGCATTTCCTGTGCCTTAAGCGGGTTATTGCAGGCCTGAACCTGATAGCCTGCCTGGTTGAGCAGCATGGTATAGGCATCGAGGACGTCGGCATCGTCGTCGATTAACAGAATTTGCGCTTGTTGGCTTAACATGGTTGATCCACCGGTTGAAACTGTAAAACGACGCAGGCGTTCTGCGTCAGCGTAGAGGCCAGATGCAGGCTGCCGCCCATTTGCTGCATCAGCGAAAGCGAGATGGACAGGCCAATCCCCAAGCCCACCGATTTGCTGGTGGTGAAGGGTTTGAGTAACGATTCAGCCCGCGCCAGCGGCCAGCCAGGCCCATTATCCCACAGCAAGACCTGCCAACCGGACGCCTGGCGTTGCCAGCTTATCTGCAATAGTGGCCGCTCCTGGCAGGCATCCAGAGCGTTGCTCATCAGATTGACCAGCACCTGCTGAATGCGTACCTCGTCACCTAACACGTTTGGCGCACTGTCCGGTAGCCGCAGTTCCCCCCGCAGCGGTTGGTGGCGCAGAGCCAGCAACTCCCACGCGGCAATTAATGACTGGCGCAAATCAACGGGCTGAGAGGGGCTATCCTGTTCCGTTCGCCGGGCGAATTGCCGCAGCATACGGATGATGGCATCCATGCGGCCAATCAGACCGTCGGCTTTGGTCAGGGCCAGCGTGGCCGCCTCTGGCTGTTGTTTCTCCACCGCATGACGAGCGGTAAACAGATACATCGACAGGGCGTTCAGCGGTTGGTTGATCTCATGGGCCAGCGTGGTCATGGTCTGCCCAACCACGGCCAGTTTGGCGGCCTGCACCAGCTCATCCTGTGTGGCTCGCAAATGTTGCTCAATGCCCTTGCGCTCGGTGATTTCCTGCTCCAGTCGGGATTTTTGCTGGTTCAACTGGCCTAGGGTGCGCCGCAACAGACGGGCGATGCGGCCCAGTTCATCGCCACCGTAAACCGGGATCGCCGCGTTGGTTTCCCCAAGGCCGATACGCACCACCACCTGGTTTAGCAGGGTAAAGCGCTTGACCAGGCGGGAACGGATAAAATAGTGATTGAGCAAATATACCAATAACATCGCCAGCAGGGTGGCGATCACAATTAGCCTGCCGCTGACGCGGATAATCTGCTCCAGACGGTGGTTAAAGGTTTGCATCTGCCGGTGGCTGTTACTCAGTTGCGATTCCAGCTGTGTGCGGAAGCGTGCAAGCGTCGCCTCCTTGGCCTGAGTGGCCAACGTAAGTGCTCGTTGTGCCTGATGATAGTCTTTCATCGCCGCAGGCATACTGTTTTCGGCAATGCCGGTCTCCAGCAGTTCGTCGATGGTTTGCCGCAGCGTGATGGTGCTGGGGTGAGCCTGCAACCCCTGCATATTGTCGTTTGCCGTTTTTTTCAGGTAGGCGAGGTAACGTACGTGCTCGGCAACCGAAGTGGGCTCTTCAGCGCCGGATTGCAGCTCATTGAGGCGATCGCGCAGGGCATCGGCGATCTGGTTCTCGATGCGTGCCAGGGCGTAAACCTGCTGCTGTTCACTTTGCACCTCGCGCAAACTGGCCTGCAAGCGGGGGAGCGCCTGGCCAGAGCCTGTCTCCATCTGATCGAGCAAAGCTCCCTGCTGCCAGCTAAAATCCTGCACCAGCGAATTCAGCTCGGTGGTGAAGTCATCATGTAACCAACTGATGCGCGCGGCGACCTCATTGACCTTTTCCCTGGCGATAAACATGTTGTACAGCGCGTTGTCCAATCGGCCCAACAGTTGGCGGCTTTCTGCCAGCGTCGCCTGAATTTGCTGACGTTCAGGGTTATCCAACTGCATGCTGGCCTGCTCTATTTGCTCCAAATGACCGACGATCTGATTTCTTAACTGCAGGCGGGCATTGGTATTGGCGGCCTGCAAAAATTCATTGAGCTGATCGACCAGCGTGTTCAGATTGCTTTCGATCACGAACGAAGATTGGATACGCGGAAAGTAATCATCCAGCGCATAGCGGACCTGCGAGCTTTGCTCATGCCAGGAGTACAGGCTGACCCCGCTGACGGTAAGCGTCAGCAGCGCGCCGGTGAGAAAGGCACCCCGCAGGCAGGCGCTGATGGTCAGACGTTTGAAGAAGCGCGGCAATAAACGGCTCATTTTAACTCTTCCAGCGCCTTGATGGCCTTTCTCTGCTGTTGCTGAAAGAACAGTTGCCATTCCATGACCTGCTGCTCGCTCTCGCTACGTGCAGCAAACTGTTTAAGGTACTGCGGATCTTCGCTTTGGGCCTGGGTGACGGGAATGGCGGTCAACAGCGCACGGATCTCCGGCAAGGGTCGTTTGAGGCGGCTTTCAGCACCATGCAACGCTTTCCAGGCGTCCTTGAGTTGAGACAGGCGGAAACTGATGGCCGTATCAAACAGCTTTTGGACCAGGCGCTGGCGTTGCAATATTAGGGAGTAATTCAGCGGTGGCCGCTGTAACAGCTTTTGCTGCTGCGCGAAGCGTGGGTTGTCGGCCAGCAGTGAAACCACCGGGTATTTTCCCGTGCTGGTATCGGCCAGGACCCGCTGCCCCTGTGGGCTGAGGAGGAACTGAATAAAGCGCCGGGCCTCGGCGGGGTAATGGCTATTGCTTGTCACGGCAATATAGGTGGGGGAGGCCGCGGCCTGAGGGAAATAATGGAAGGCCAGGTGTGGATCGTCAAGCAGCAGATTGGCATAGTTATCGATAATCGGCCCGACCGAACCCAGGCCGCTTTTGACTTTATCCGCCACGCCAAAGCTGCGCGAAGAGATGGTGATCAGGTTACCGGCCGCCGATAACATCGTTTGCCAGCCAGATTGCCACCCCCTCTGTTGCAACAGCGACTCCACCATCAGGTGGCTGGTATCCGAGCGGGAAGGGCTGCTCATCAGCAGTGCCCCCTGGTAGCGGGCATCGGTCAGATCGTCCCAATCGTCTGGCAGCGGCAGCCGTTTCTCTGCCAGATTGGTGCGGTTGATCAGCAGGCCAAAACCCGAAATGGCCACCGCCACGGCGGTATTGCGGATAGGTTCAGGCACCAGCCGCTGTGATTGTTCCGGAGCACCCTCATAGTTTGCCAGGCGCTGATGCTGTTGCAGGTGCTGGAGCAGCATGGGGGAGGAGGTCAGCACCAGATCGACGTTGTCACTGCCGGTGCTGTCGAGCAGTTGTTCCAGGGAGGTGCTGGTGCGGTTCAGCGTGCGGATGACTACAGACTGGGGCTGGCCTTGCCAACGGCTAATGAGGTAGGCGGTTGCCTCTGGTGAAAAGGTGGTGGCCATCACCAGTTCATTTCTTTTGGCGCAGGCAGCAGTGGATAACAGCCAGCAGGCCATTGCCGCAAAAACGAGCGTTGCACGCATAATAAAACTCTCCCTAGACCTCATCGATTGTGATCTTATTCATAAAATCGCAATAACGATAAAAATAACCCGCAAAGCATTTGGGACAAAAATATTTTTCGTCAACCAACAGAATTTAGCCGGGGTTATAACGTTGATGAAGTCAGAATATTACCATCGATAGCCCATCAATACTGTTAACGCCTTCAAAAACATCACCACTTGTGGGCTGGCTTTGTGCGCAACCTTAGTGCTGTGGCGCTCTGACGCGGGGAGGTGAGCGAGCTGGTTTTTGGTTAATAACGGTAATGTTAATTGATGAGTCAAAACTGGGCTTATTTGTTCTGGGTTTGAGTCAATTTTGACACATATTACGGGGCTTGTCTTATTAATGAATTAATTACACCATCCGCTGCGAGCGTTATTAATAAATAGCAGGCGCATCGAGCCAGTACAGATAAACCTCACAGGGGAATAACATGTTTTCATTATTAAAACCTAGCGCGGCGGCGAAGCGTGTTCCGCCAGAACAGGTGCAGGCAACCTACCAGCGTTATCGCATGCAAGCGTTACTGAGCGTCTTTTTGGGCTACCTGGCCTATTACATCGTGCGTAACAACTTCACCCTTTCGACGCCCTACCTGAAAGAGCATCTGGATCTGAGTGCGACGCAGATCGGCATGTTGAGCAGTTGCATGCTGATTGCCTACGGCATCAGCAAAGGGGTGATGAGCAGCCTGGCCGATAAGGCCAACCCTAAAGTGTTTATGGCTTGTGGCCTGGTGCTGTGTGCCATCGTCAACGTCGGTTTGGGGTTCAGCACTGCCTTCTGGGTCTTTGCCGCATTGGTGGTGTTTAACGGCCTGTTTCAGGGGATGGGAGTAGGGCCTTCGTTCATTACCATTGCCAACTGGTTCCCACGCCGTGAGCGTGGCCGCGTTGGCGCATTTTGGAATATATCCCACAATATCGGCGGTGGGGTAGTTGCCCCCATCGTCGGCGTGGCTTTTGCGGTATTGGGTAGTGAACACTGGCAGAGCGCCAGCTACATCGTCCCAGCAGGTGTAGCAGTGTTGTTTGCGTTGGTGGTGCTATGGCTGGGTAAAGGTTCCCCGCGCAGCGAAGGTCTGCCTGCCTTGGAACAAATGATGCCGGAAGAAACCGTCAGGGTGAAAACCGGTGTACAGGAACAGGCTCCGGAAAATATGAGCGCCTTCCAGATCTTCTGTACCTATGTTCTGCGTAATAAAAATGCCTGGTATGTCTCGCTGGTGGACGTATTTGTCTACATGGTGCGCTTTGGCATGATCAGCTGGCTGCCTATTTACCTGCTCACCGAAAAACATTTCTCCAAAGAGCAGATGAGTATAGCGTTTCTGTTCTTCGAATGGGCGGCGATCCCGTCCACACTGTTGGCTGGGTGGCTGTCGGATAAGCTGTTCAAGGGACGCCGTATGCCGCTGGCGATGATCTGCATGGTGATGATTTTCATCTGCCTGATTGGTTACTGGAAGAGTGACTCGCTGTTGATGGTCACCATCTTTGCTGCGATCGTCGGTTGCCTGATCTATGTGCCACAGTTCCTGGCTTCGGTACAGACGATGGAGATCGTTCCCAGCTTTGCTGTCGGCTCCGCCGTTGGCCTGCGCGGCTTTATGAGCTATATCTTTGGGGCTACGCTGGGCACCAGCCTGTTTGGCGTGATGGTCGATAACATGGGATGGCATGGCGGCTTTTATCTGCTGATGGGCGGCGTGGTGTGCTGCATCTTGTTCTGCTATCTGTCACATCGTGGCGTATTGGCCTTGGAGCGTGAAAGACAGCAACAGGAGCTACAAGCGGAACCGCTGGTAGCGCAGTAGGGCTTAGAAGTCTTGGATAAAAAAATGGCGCCGATAAAGGCGCCATTTTTACGATCGAACCGCGATTACTTCTTGATGCGGATGATCGGGGTCTCGCCAACGGTGACGCTGCCGGACAGTTTGATCAGCTCTTTGATCTCGTCCATGTTGGAGATAACCACCGGAGTCAGGGTAGACTTGGCTTTCTCCTCCAGCAGGGCCAGATTGAACTCGATAACCACATCGCCTTTCTTGACGCGTTGGCCTTCTTCCGCGATGCGTTTGAAGCCTTCGCCTTTCAGTTCAACGGTGTCGATACCAAAGTGCACGAACAGCTCAATGCCGCTATCAGATTCGATAGAGAACGCATGGTTGGTTTCAAAAATTTTACCGATAGTGCCGTCAACCGGAGCAACCATTTTGTTGCCAGCTGGTTTGATAGCAATGCCGTCGCCAACGATCTTCTCGGCGAATACGACGTCCGGTACATCTTCGATATTGACGATTTCGCCAGAAAGTGGAGCGACGATCTCGATAGTGCCCATGTCTTTCTTGTCATCAGAAACCAGAGACTTCAGTTTATCGAACAAACCCATGATCTTCTCCTAAGCATTAAATTGGGCGGCGTTCCAGTGTCGTGGAATTTTAGCAGAGCGTTTTTTCTTCGATGAACTTATTGACGCAGTTCATCAAATCCTGTGCCGTTGGTTGTTCCAAGGCCTGCGCTGCCAATGCCTTCACATCTTCGAAATTGGTATTACGAATAATTTTCTTGATGCGCGGGATTGCAATCGCACTCATGCTGAACTCATCCAGCCCCATGCCCAAAAGCAACAGTGTAGCACGCTCATCGCCAGCCAGCTCGCCGCACATACCGGTCCACTTGCCTTCTGCGTGAGATGCATCAATAACCTGTTTGATCAGGCCAAGCACTGATGGGGACATCGGGTTATAGAGATGAGAAATCAGCTCGTTGCCGCGATCTACTGCCAGAGTATACTGGGTTAAATCGTTTGTCCCAATACTAAAGAAGTCGACTTCTTTCGCCAGGTGGCGAGCAATCACTGCTGCGGCCGGTGTTTCCACCATTACGCCCACTTCAATGCTCTCGTCAAAGGCTTTGCCTTCTTCACGCAGCTGCGCTTTCAGCGTTTCCAGCTCGCCCTTCAGATCGCGCACTTCTTCCACCGAGATGATCATCGGGAACATGATGCGCAGTTTACCGAAAGCAGAAGCACGCAGGATGGCGCGCAGCTGAGCGTGCAGGATTTCCCGGCGGTCCATCGCGATACGGATCGCGCGCCAGCCCAGGAACGGGTTCTCTTCTTTTGGCAGGTTCATGTACGGCAGGTCTTTATCGCCGCCGATGTCCATGGTACGGACGATGACTGCCTGTGAGCCCATGGCTTCCGCAACGGCCTTGTAAGCCGAGAACTGCTCGTCTTCGGTTGGCAGTGAGTCGCGGTCCATGAACAGGAATTCGGTACGATACAGGCCGACACCTTCGGCGCCATTGCGCTCTGCACCGGCGACGTCGCGCACGGTACCGATGTTGGCACAGACTTCAACCTGATGCCCGTCCAGCGTGATCGCCGGCAGGTCTTTCAGCTTGGCCAGATCGTTTTTCTCGGTGACGTATTGGGTATGAACCGCTTTCAGCTGCTCAATCACCTCGGCCGTCGGGTTGACATAAATCTTGTTGTTAACCGCATCCAGGATCAGGTAATCGCCGTTTTTTACCTGGGTGGTCACGTCGCTGGTGCCAACGATAGCGGGCAGTTCCAGGGAGCGAGCCATGATCGAGGTGTGGGAAGTACGGCCACCCAGATCGGTGATGAAGCCCAGCACTTTGTCCAGGTTCAACTGTGCGGTTTCTGACGGTGTCAGGTCCTTCGCGACCAGGATCACCTCATCCTGAATGGCGGTCAGATCGACAATTGCCATGCCCAGGATGTTTTGCAACAGACGCTTACCGATATCACGCACGTCAGCCGCGCGCTCTTTCAGGTATTCGTCGTCTAATTCTTCCAGCGCTTTCGCCTGGCCTTCGATCACGGTGTAGGCTGCCGCATCGGCAGACGCCAGATCGTCTTTGATGAGGGCTATGATTTCCTGCTCAAGCTCTTCGTCTTCCAACAGCATGATGTGGCCTTCGAAGATCGCTTCTTTTTCTTCGCCGAAGGTCTCGCCTGCCTTGGTTTTGATTACTTCCAGCTGTTCAGACGCTTTGGCGCGGCCTGCCAGAAAACGTGAGATTTCCTGCTCTACATGGTCTGCAGAGATTTTTTTCCGGTTGATGACAATTTCATCTTCCTTCAGCAAGAGAGCCTTACCAAAAGCGATACCCGGTGATACTAAAATGCCTGAAATCATAACCCTACCTTACTCTTGACTGGTGTTAACTAAAAAGACGGGCCGATTACTCAAGCTCTGCCATCAGTTTTACCAAGTGCTCAACGGCTTTCTGCTCGTCTTCACCAACGGCTTCGATGGTGACTACTGTTCCTTGGGTCAGGCCCAGAGTTTGCAGCTTAAACAGGCTTTTGGCGCTAGCGCTCTTGCCGTTGGAAGTCACGGTGATGTCAGACGCGAAGCCTTTGGCTTCTTTTACGAACTGAGCGGCAGGGCGAGTGTGCAGACCATTCGGAGCGGTGATAGTCACTTCTTGCTGGAACATTGATGTTTCCCCAACTTATCGGATTTAAGGTTGTGGAGCTAAAGTTTAGCCTAACGGCGTGATTTTAGCTTGTCTGGTTAGCGCCTGACTATGGTACAGGGGCGAGCATGGATGCAACATAAAACGACGCTTTAAGCATTTCAGATCAAAAAATCCGAGCATCTGGCGTTGTTTCAATCAGCTCCCCATTATGCCGTGTTTTTCGCTGGAGCAACAAATGAGTAAATCGATTCAGCTCAAACAATGGCAGGAAGGTGATTAATTTTGCGCATCGAAATAATTGACCGGTTAAATACTAAAGCCAGCGGTGAAAATCAATCGTTGAGTGGTGTAAACTTTGATCCAGTCCACAAAAAAAGCACCTGAATAGGTGCTTTTTTAGCTATTTGTGCACTGTTTGCGCTATTGCTGCAGTTCCTGTTCGGTGAACAGATCGGCAAACAAAGCGGTGCTCAAGTAGCGCTCACCTGAAGAAGGCAGAATAACCACAATTGTCTTGTCGGTAAAGTCGGCTTCTTCGGAAAGTTTGACGGCGGCCGCCACGGCGGCACCGGAAGAAATCCCGGCCAGGATGCCTTCTTCTTCCATCAGGCGGCGTGCCATGCTGATGGCTTCGTCGTTGGTGATCTGCGCGACGCGGTCAACCAGGCTCAGATCCAGGTTGCCCGGAATGAAACCGGCACCAATGCCCTGGATTTTGTGCGGGCCGGGTTTGATTTCCTGGCCTGCCAATGCCTGGCTGATGACCGGTGAGTCGGTTGGTTCAACCGCCACTGTGGTGATAGCCTTGCCCTTGGTGTTCTTGATAAAGCGGCTGACGCCGGTCAGTGTACCGCCAGTGCCGACGCCCGCGATAAAGACATCGACCTCGCCATCGGTATCTTCCCAGATTTCCGGGCCGGTGGTTTGTTCGTGGATTTCCGGGTTGGCCGGGTTGCTGAACTGTTGCAGCAGGATGTAGCGGTTCGGATCGGTGGCCACAATCTCTTCGGCCTTGGCGATCGCCCCTTTCATGCCTTTGGCACCTTCGGTCAGCACCAGATTGGCACCCAGCGCCTTGAGCAGTTTACGACGTTCGATGCTCATGGTTTCCGGCATGGTCAGCGTGAGCTTGTAACCCCGCGCCGCGGCGACAAACGCCAGAGCGATACCGGTGTTGCCGCTGGTTGGCTCCACCAGCTCTTTGCCTGCGCTCAGAATGCCACGCTTTTCGGCATCCCAAATCATATTGGCACCGATGCGGCATTTGACGCTGAAGCTCGGGTTGCGAGATTCAACCTTGGCGAGAATGCGTCCGTTGCCGATACGGTTCAGACGAACCAGCGGCGTATGGCCGATTGTTAATGAGTTGTCTTGGTAAATCTTGCTCATGGCCCGTCCTTATAACTCTATGAAATGTAGGGAACATCGAAAGCATACGCTAACGGTCTCGGCAGGGAAGTAAAGAATTGGTATATAGATATGTTATTAGAGAATAAGTTTTAATCACAATAGCAAGGGCGCACGAAGCGCCCCCAAATAAAGCCGTTAGTGACGAACAAATTGTGCACGATAACGGTCGACCCACATCGCCGTGGCACCGCAGACCGCCACCGGCAGGATCACCAGATTGAGGATGGGGATCATGGTGAACAGGCTGACCAACGCACCAAACTGCAGGTTGTCGGTTTTGTGCTGCCGCAACGCCTGGCGCATCTCGGCGAAGCTGACCTTGTGGTTATCAAACGGATAATCGCAGTATTGAATGGCCAGCATCCAGGCGCTGAACAGGAACCACAGCAGCGGTGCCAGCGTTTGGCCGATGCCCGGAATAAAGTAGAGCAACAGCAGGCCCAGCGCGCGTGGCAGGTAATACATCAGCTTGCGCCATTCACGGGACATGATGCGCGGCAGATCTTTGACCACGCCGAGCATACCGGTATCCGGCAACGGTTTGCCGGTCAGGCTGCCTTCGAGCTGTTCCGCCAGCAGCCCGCAAAACGGGGCGGCGATCAGGTTGGTGATGGTACTGAACAGGTAACTGAACACCAACAGCACGGAAATGACCGCCATCGGCCAGAGTAAATAACTTAGCCACTGTAGCCAGCTTGGCACATGGCTCATCATGCTCGGGATCCAGTCGCCCAGTTGGCTGAACAGCCACCAGAAGGCAGAGCCCATCAGCAGCACGTTCACCAGCAACGGCAGGACGACATAGCGTTTAATACCCGGGCGCGAAATCAGGCGCCATCCTTGGGCAAAATAATGGAAGCCGTTGGTGGATCCGACAGGGGGAGGCACATAGGACATATCTTAAGATTTTCTCTTTGGCTAAACAGGCCAAGCTATCATATAGGGTTGATTTTCCACTGGCTAGAGCCACATTGGCTGAAAAAACAGCAAAAAAATGCCGAATAATCATCTTTATTGGCATAAAGTTCAGCACGGACTTGCACTTGTGCCTGTGGGCAAATAGAGTTAAAGAGTGAATGTTTGCCGCGGTGGCAATGTCTTGGAACAACAGAGATAGCAATGATGCAGGATTTGCGTCTGATATTAATCGTTGTTGGCGCGATCGCCATAATAGCGTTGTTATTACATGGTCTTTGGACCAGCCGTAAGGAACGCTCGTCCCTTTTTCGCGATCGCCCAGCCAAACGCTCGAAAAATGAGCGTGAACCTACTCCACTTGATGATCCTGCCGAAAGCGTGGGAGAGGTACGTATCCGTGCCACTCGCGCAGAAGTTGAGGATGAGCCATCAATGGGCCATATCGATGTCGCACGCGAAGAGCCGGTGATTGCACCAAGGCCAGCTCCAGCAGCTCAACCTGCGCCTCGGCCAGCCCAGCCCGCGCCGCTCTCCCAGCGGCCGGATTACGATGACATCCTGCTGGATAACTATGCCCAGGACGAGGACGAAGAGCCGCAGCAACCTGTTGTGCGTCGTGAGCCGCGCGTTGACGATATGCCTCCGGCTACCGCTCCTTCACCAGAGCCAGCCTTCCAGCATGCAGAGCCTGTGCGTGAACCGCAGCCAGCGCCGGAACCGTTGAAACCGGCAAAACTGCAGGAGACCGTATTGGTGCTGCACGTTGCAGCTCATCAAGGCGGTGTGATCGGGGGGGAGGTGTTGCTGCAGAGCGTACTGCAGGCGGGCTTCCAATTTGGTGAAATGGGGATCTTCCATCGCCATATCAGCCCGGCAGGCAGTGGCCCCGTGCTGTTCAGCCTGGCCAATATGGTCAAGCCTGGCTCATTCGATCCGGAAATGATGTCCGATTTCTCCACGCCGGGCGTATCGATGTTTATGATGGTGCCGTCTTACGGCGACGCCAATCAGAACTTCAAGCTGATGCTGCAATCGGCACAACGTATTGCCGACGATGTGGGCGGCGTGGTGCTTGACGACGAGCGCCGCATGATGACCCCGCAAAAGCTGGAAACCTATAAAGCACGCATCCGCGAAGTGTTGGAAAACAACGCCTGACCGGTTGCCTGTGCACTGCATAATCCGTAATCCAGAACCCCCGCCAGCCGGGGGTTTTTTATCTTTGATGGTGAGCCATGGCATCGATTAACGAAACAATCAATCAACTACGCACCTCATTGCGCCATCACGAATATCAGTATCACGTACTCGATGCGCCGGAGATCCCGGATGTGGAATACGATCGCCTGATGCGTGAGCTGCGTGAGCTGGAAGAAGCCCATCCTGAGCTGATCACCGCCGATTCTCCGACTCAGCGCGTCGGGGCCGCCCCCTTGGCGGCGTTTGATCAGGTGCGTCATGAAGTGCCGATGCTGTCGTTGGACAACGTCTTTGATGAAGAGAGCTATCTGGCGTTTTACAAGCGCGTGCAGGATCGCCTGAAAAGCAACGAGCCACTGACCTTCTGCTGTGAGCTGAAGCTGGACGGGTTGGCCGTCAGCCTGCTGTATGAAGATGGTGAGCTGGTGCGTGCCTCCACGCGTGGTGATGGTACCACCGGGGAAAATATCACCTCTAATGTGCGCACTATCCGCGCCATCCCGCTGCGCCTGACCGGCGACAATATCCCGCGCCGGGTGGAAGTGCGTGGTGAAGTCTTTATGCCGCATGCCGGCTTTGAGCAGATGAACGAAGAGGCGCGCCGCAAAGACGGCAAAATCTTCGCCAACCCGCGTAACGCCGCAGCAGGCTCCCTGCGTCAGCTTGATCCGCGTATCACGGCCAAGCGTCCGCTGACCTTCTTCTGCTATGGCGTTGGCCTGCTGGAAGGGGGCGAATTGCCGCGCAGCCATTGGCAACGCCTGATGCAGTTCAAAGCCTGGGGCTTGCCGGTGAGCGATCGCGTCAAGCTTTGCACCGGTAGCGATGAGGTGCTGGCGTTTTATCGTCAGGTAGAGCAGGACCGCATCAACCTTGGCTTTGATATCGACGGCGTGGTGGTGAAGATCGACGATATCGATCTGCAAGAATCTCTGGGCTTTGTTGCTCGCGCACCGCGTTGGGCTACGGCGTTCAAATTCCCGGCACAAGAGCAGATCACCGTGGTGCGGGAAGTGGAGTTCCAGGTCGGGCGTACCGGTGCGATTACGCCGGTCGCGCGCCTTGAGCCAGTTTTGGTCGCCGGGGTGATAGTCAGTAACGCCACGCTGCATAATGCTGATGAAATCGAACGCCTTGGCCTGCGCATCGGCGACACGGTGATCGTACGCCGTGCCGGGGATGTGATCCCGAAAGTGGTCGGGGTGATCGAAGATCGCCGCCCGCAGGACGCGCGTGAAGTGGTATTCCCACTGCATTGCCCTGTGTGCGGTTCCGATGTGGAACGGGTGGAAGGCGAAGCCATTGCGCGTTGTACCGGCGGGCTGATCTGCGGTGCCCAGCGTAAAGAGGCGCTGAAGCACTTCGTTTCCCGCCGGGCGATGGACGTTGACGGCATGGGCGATAAAATTATCGAACAGCTGGTCGATAAAGAATATGTCAAAACGCCAGCCGATCTGTTCCGTCTTTCCGCCGGTATTCTCACCGGGCTGGATCGCATGGGGCCCAAATCGGCACAGAATCTGGTCAATGCCTTGACCAACGCCAAACAGACTACCTTTGCCCGATTCCTGTATGCGTTGGGTATTCGTGAGGTAGGAGAGGCTACAGCTGCCGGTCTGGCGGCGCATTTTGGCTCGTTGGAGAAGCTGCGAGAGGCCGATCTGGACGCGTTAAAACAGGTGCCGGACGTGGGCGAGGTGGTGGCCAGTCACGTGGTGAACTTCTTTGCTGAAGCACATAACCAGCAGGTGATAGCAGAGCTGACCAGCCCGGAAATCGGCATTAACTGGCCTGCGCCGGTGGTGGTAGTTGCCGAAGAGATCGACAGCCCATTTGCCGGTAAAACCGTGGTGCTGACCGGATCTCTCAGCCAGCTCTCCCGCGATGAAGCCAAAGATCGGCTGACGGCGCTGGGGGCCAAGGTCAGCGGCAGCGTATCCAAGAAAACCGATCTGGTGATTGCCGGTGAGGCTGCCGGCTCCAAGCTGGTCAAGGCACAGGAACTGGGGATCGAGGTGATCGACGAGGCGGAGATGATCCGCCTGCTGGGGGCCTGATGGAAAAAGAGAACCTGATCGAAATCGCCAACACCGTGATGCCCTTTGGCAAATACCAGGGCAGGGTGCTGATCGACCTGCCGGAAGAGTATCTGCTATGGTTCGCCCGTAAGGGCGAATTCCCCAACGGCAGGTTGGGAATGCTGATGGAAATGACGTTGGCGATAAAAATTGAAGGGCTGGATCACCTGATCAAACCCCTGAAGAAAAGCTGAGTCGATGGGCGTAACGCCCTGTTGCGCCCTTCATCTCAGATATAAACGTCCACGGCGTTGGCGGCGGTTGGGCGGTTCACGCCATCACCGCTCATGGCCTTGGCCATCTGCTCTTGCTGCTGTTTTTCCATTTCTTGTTTCTGAATGCGCGCGATCTCAGCCTGGAGCATTTCGATCTGGCTCATGATCAGCTGTTTTTGTTGTTCGATCTCTTGAGTGTCGCCACCCGAGTCTTTCAGTTCGATCAGCTTTTGCTGCAGGTTCTGGATCTGCTTATACAGCGCTGCAATACGTGACGCCGCGCTGCTATCTTTTGGGGTCACTGGCGCATCATTATCGGATTTCTTGGATTTCTCCCCTTCAGGGGCATTGTTAACCGGTGCCGACATCAGTGCAGCCCCGCCTTTACCCGTGGCGGTAAACACCTCACGGACTCCGGCAATCGGGTTCTTGATGGGCACCATCATGGTAATGTTGGTCGACATGCGATCCTCCCAGGTAGCTTGTCAGAGGTATCGGCAAATCGCGGCAAAACTTTACCTTGGCGCCAGCTTTAGCTGCGGCCAGAGTTCGAGCCACTGCTTCTCCACCACGCGTTGTTCGAAAGCGGCCAGGTTATTGCTCTTGGGGTTGAAGGTGATGCTGCGGTTGAACAGCGCCTGTAGGCCAAAAGGCGCGACGAGTTGGATGCTGCCATCGGCCTGCAATCTGGCACCCACGGCGGTTTCGATCTCCGTCCAGTAACTGATGGCGTCTTCGCTGTCGAGATAGGGCGCGCGATGACTACGCAGGTGCATACGCGCCTGATTCTTTACCGACCAAGGGTGTGCCGACCATTCCAGCAGGCGCGATTCCAGCATCTGGTCGCGCTCGGCATCGCTATGGCGCGCATCGAAATGGATCACATCGATATCGTTGAGCGGCGTGCTGGTTGTAAAACCATGCAGCCGGTCCCACACCAGATTACGCACAAAGCCTGCGCCAAGGCACCAATCGTTCAGCCCGAGCCGCCGGGCGGTGGCTAATGTCTGCATACGTTCGCTGTCTTGGCGTAACCAATCAATAATTTGTTGCTGTGGATCCATCATTTCTCCTTTGTCACCGTTACTCTAACCCGAAATGGGCAGCAGCGGGATCGGGATGAGTGTGGAAAACGGCAAAAAAAAGCGCGGCATAAGCGCCGCGCTGAGATTGGCTCGGTAGCATACATTTAGAACTGGGTATTCAGGCTCATAAAGTAAGTCCGGCCCGGTTCGTTATAGGTTGCCGCCCCGGCTCCATAGATATTGACGGCCCCGGTGACTGGGTTACCCACGTTTTGCGAGTTACCGGAACGGAACTGGCGTTTGTCGAACAGGTTCTCGATCCCCGTTGTTACGCTGATATTTTTAGTCAACGCATAGGTGCCGCTCAGGCCAAAGATTGCGTAAGGGCTGACCTCACGAGTTTCCGGCCCGGTGGTTGGCTCCCCACGGTAGTTGTATTTCTTCGGCTTTTGACGGCCATACCAGGTCGCGGTGGTCTGCAAAGACAGATCCTGCGTGGCCTGCCAGCTCAGGGTAGAGTTGATGGTGAACTTGGGAATAATCGACAGGTAATCACCGGTGGTTTTATTCTCGTTCTCAATCATATAGGTGGCGTTATTATTCCAGGCTACCGTTTCGCTCACCGGCACGTTCAACGTACCTTCCAGACCCTGGATCACCGCTTTCGGCACGTTCTCCCAGCGATAGATATCGGTTTTACTGGTGTTAGAGGCCGTTGGCGAATAGCCCGCTTCGATCTTGTTGCGGTAATCGTTACGGAAGTAGGTGATACCTGCCAGCCAGCCTTCATGGTGGAATTCCAGCCCGATCTCTTTGTTGATGCTGTTCTCGGCCTTAAGATCGTCATTACCCATCAGATAGCAGCCGGTTCCCGTTGCGCTGGCGGCACAGCCCTGGCCTTTGCTGTAGAGAATGTAATCGCCGTTGCTCTGGAACAGGTTAGGTGCTTTGTAGGCGCGAGCGATACCCATTTTCAGGGTAAACAGATCGCCCAATTCCTGTGACAGGTTAAGCGACGGGCTCCAGTTGTTACCGGCCATGGAGTGATGATCGTAACGAAGGCCTGGAGTCAGCATTGTGGTATCGGTCAGCTCGATATTATCTTCGGCAAATAGCGAGAAGATATCCGCGGAGGAATACGGGCTGCGGTTGCTACTATCGGTACCTGGGATCGCTCCCCCGGTATTAGTGCCGGTTAGCGATTGGGTGGTCGAAGAAGGATCTTTCATCTTCTGCTGGTTCCACTCGGTACCCAGCGTGGCGGTTTGTGGCACCCACATATCGAATGGAATGCTGATTTCACTGTGGGCCAGGAAATCGTCCAGACGGGTGGTGTTGTAACTGTCGCTGGCGAAGATCCCTTCCAGGCCCCCGGCCAACCCTTCGGCTAAACGAGTATTGCGCGTGCGCTCAAACTGGACATAGTTGTTGGTGCTGACGCCGCTATCCCATGCGCCACGATAATTGACCGCATAGGTTTCACGATACATACGGTTGGTTTCTTTACCGTAGTTGCTCTGCACCAGCGCATTGGTGTTGGTGTTCTGGGTATCCCCGGCGTACAGGTTACCCTGGCGGCCATAGGCATATTGGAAATCCAAGGTCTGCAGGTGGGCGAATTCCCAGCTCAGCAAGGCATCGATATTTTTGTCGATCACCCCTTCGCGACCGGCAGGTAAAGTATTGGCATAGGTGCCGGTACGCTCGGACTGATGCCCCTGGTTGATATCCCAGGCGTCGGCCTGCGTTTTGCTGTAGCCACCGAACAGACGGAAGCTCAACTGATCGCTTAACGGACCGGAAAGGCTGAAATCAGTACGCTTGGTGGCGCCTTCTTCCTTATGTTGCGGTACGTTGAAATAACCGTTCAGTGTACCGTGCAGGTCCTGGCCAGCTTTTTTGGTGATGATGTTGACCACGCCACCTGCCGCGCCGTTACCATAGCGGGCAGCCGCTGGGCCACGCAGCACCTCGATACGCTCGATCATCTCCGGCGGTACCCAGGCAGTATCGCCACGGGTATCACGCTCGCCGCGCCAGCCTTGGCGCACCGAGTTACGGCTGCTGGCCGGTTTGCCGTCGATCAGGATCAGGGTATTTTCTGGCCCCATGCCACGAATATCGAGTTGGCGGTTGTTGCCCCGCTGGCCGCTGGTGGAGTTACCGGTCAGGTTGACCCCTGGCATGGTACGGATCAGCTCATTGATATCACGGGCGGGAGGGCGTCTTTGGATTTCTTCGGCAGTGATGGTGGAAACGCCGGGAGCTTGAAGGTTTTGTTTGGCGGCGGTGACGACGATGACATCTTCAGAGGCGGATTCTTTTTTGCTTTTCTCAGCCAGCGCGGCGCTGTCTGAGGTGGTGGCCGTTTGCTCGGCATTGACCGTAACGGAAAATGCAGATGTGCCCAATCCTAACCCGATGAGTGTGGCTAAAGAATAACGAGATAACTTCCGATTCATTTTGAGGTTCCTACCTAACAACCCTTCCTGATGCGGCGCTGTGTGACAACCGGTAACGGAACGGTTTGTTGTAGTTTTATTGTGTAGTCGAAAATAGTAACGAAACCCGGAGGCCAGGCTGACTGGCAGCAAGATCCCGCTCAATAATTCGGCATCCATCCCTGTTGAAGAATGCCCGCTCTATTTCGAGCCTGTATACACTATTGCAAATGCAAATAATTATCAATAGTATTCCTTGTGCCGTTTGGCATTTGGGAACCGGTGAGTCGCACGGCGTGCCTTGCCAACAACACAATGAGTGGGCGTTTTGAAAACTGAACAACAATCAGCAAGCAGTACGTTATTGGCGAGCAAGCATGCAGGGAGCCACGGTTGGTGGCTGGATATCGCCCGGCGTGGTACCCCCTTGGTGGAACCGCAGGATAATGGGCGATGGAAGGTGACGTTCTTGTGGCGCGACCCTCAGGGTGGCGAACTGACCTCGGCTTATCAACGAGTCTGGATCCATATCAACTGCCTCACCGATCATCACCAAGCGTCGCCCCCGCAGAGCCTGCAACGGCTTGCAGGTTCGGACGTCTGGTATTGGCAAACCGAGCTGCAAGGCGACTGGCGCGGCAGCTACTGCTTTATCCCCTGCATGGAGGATCGTCCCTTCGAACCGCAGGGGGACAATTCTCACGCCAACATGCTTTCTATTCGCCACTGGTGGCACCAGGTGTTTGCCCACGCAACTCACGATCTGCTTAATCCTTACCGCGCCTGGCCTGGAGTCGGGGAGCACACGCTTTCCGGCTTGCATATGCCACAGGCTCCCCAACAACCGGCCTGGCGGGACTTTGACAACTATGCCGTGACCAGCGGCCGCTGTACGCCAGCACCGCCTGCCAAACTGCAACGGCATACCTGGCATAGCCAGCGATTGGGAACCTCCCGCCACGTCTGGATCTACTCCACCGGTGAAAGTAACCCGGCGGCGCGGCCATTGGCTATTTTGCTGGACGGCCAATTCTGGGCCAATCAGATGCCGGTCTGGGATCCGCTGATGCAACTGACGCGTACTGGCCAACTGCCGGAGGCGGTCTATCTGCTGATCGACGTGATTGACCAGCAACACCGCGCACGGGAACTGACCTGCAACGATGAGTTTTGGTTGGCCCTACAGGAAGAGTTATTACCGCAATTGGCCGACTGGGCTCCGCACAGCCGTGAGGCTGCCAACACCGTAGTTGCAGGGCAAAGCTTTGGTGGCTTGGGTTCGCTCTATGCTGGCCTGCGCTGGCCGGAATATTTTGGTGCCACAATCAGCCAATCGGGCTCGTTCTGGTGGCCACGCCGCGATATGTTGCAACTGCCCACCGTGCCCGAGGATGCCTGCTGGTTGATCCGCCAGGTAGAAGACGGGCAGTTGGGTGCGCGCGGCAAGCTGAAGGTATTTTTAGAGGCCGGGGCGCATGAAAAGCTGGTCCACCGGGTGAATGACCGTATGGCGGCCCTGTTAAGTGAAACCGGACATCAGGTGCAGTATCGGCTGGTGGAGGGCGGGCACGATGCGTTGTGCTGGCGCGGCGGTTTACTCGATGGTCTGCAGGCGCATTGGTCGGAGCTGGTCAACCGCCGTGC
Source organism: Serratia sp. N21D137 (assembly GCF_047530005.1). Taxonomy (NCBI): domain Bacteria; kingdom Pseudomonadati; phylum Pseudomonadota; class Gammaproteobacteria; order Enterobacterales; family Yersiniaceae; genus Serratia; species Serratia sp. N21D137. The sequence goes on along the minus strand of NZ_JBLJAJ010000008.1, from coordinate 39,605 downwards.
CGAATGGAAGCCGTCCGCCAACCCTCTTCATGCTTAAGGATCAAGTAATGGAAACCTTAAACCCGTTCGATGACGAGCAGCAAATTTGCTACGTCCTGCGTAATGAAGAACTGCTTTACAGCCTGTGGCCGGATTTCAGCGCCATACCGGCCGGTTGGGTCAGCGTTTTTGGCCCGGCTTCCCGGGAGCACTGCGTCAACTGGCTAGAACAGAATTGGCAGGATATGCGGCCCGCATCACTGCGTAAGGCGTGATGGAGACGCAGCAAGAACCGACAACAGGAGCGAACGTCGTGTCAGAAACCTCTATTTTACCCACCGGGCAACAGGTTACCGTTGAGTTGCCATTGGTGGCGGCGCAGCCCGGTATTTGGGTTGCCGATCAAATTTCACCGTACGGCAATGCCTATGCGGTCGCCCATTATATCGAACTGAACGGCCCGCTGGATAAAGAGCACCTGTTACAGGCGATCTCACTGGGACTGGCCGAAGTGGACACCTTAAGGCTGCGTTTCGTCGAGCGTGATGGTGTGCCGATGCAGTATTACGACGCCACGATGCCGTTGGCTGCGCCGGAATGGGTTGATTTAAGCGACTCGGCGGATGCAGAGGCGGCGGCCCACGCGCTGATGCAGATCGACCTTGGTGCCGAATTACGGGTGAGCAGCGGCAAACCGCTGTATCGCCATATCCTGATGCGTCTGGCCGACGATCGCTGGTTCTGGTATCAGCGTTACCATCATCTGGTGGTCGATGGCTTCAGCTTTACCGCCATCGCTCGCCGTATCGCCAATATTTATACCCGCCTATATCAGCACGAGCAGCCGGAGCCGACGCCGTTCACGCCTTTTAGCGATGTGGTGGCGGAATATCAGCAATACCAGCAATCCCCAGGTTATCAGCGCGATGCCGATTTTTGGTTGAACAAGGCACGGCAGTTGCCCACGCCAGCTACCCTATGCCCGCAACCGTTGGCCGGGCAGGCACCTTCGACGCGTATTCACCGCTTGGCACAGCGCTGTGCCGCGCAGGATCTTGCGCCACTGGTCAGTCTGGGCCAGCAACAGCAGCTCAGCGCAGCCGATATGGCGATGGCGCTGGTGGCCGTGTGGGTGGCTCGTCTGACAGGTCAAACCCGCTACAGCGCCGGGTTTATTTTTATGCGCCGCATGGGCTCGGCTGCGCTTTGTGCCACCGGGCCGGTGATTAACGTATTGCCGGTGGAGATGCACGTCGCGCCGCAGGCAACGCTGGCCGATATCGCCGCACAAATCAGCCGTGAACTGAAGTTTGCCCGCCGCCATCAGCGCTATGATGCTGAGCAGGTACAGCGCGATCTGGGGCGTATTGGCGACAGCCAGCCGCTGTATGGCACCGTCTTCAACTTCAAGATGTTCGACTACCAGCTCGATTTTGCCGGTATCAAAGGGATCACCCACGACCTGGCCTCTGGCCCGGTGCGAGATCTGGAAATCGCCTTGTTTATCGATGAGGCGGGCACGCTGAAGATTGAGCTATTAGCCAATGCCGAGCGTTATCAGTTGGCCGAATTGACGGAGCACTTACAGCGCTTGCCGCTGCTGCTGCGGCAGTTTGCGGCCCAACCGACATTGCCGGTGAGCGAAGCCGATTTGCTGAGTGAAAAAGATCATGCGCTGCTGGCCAAGGTGAACGACACCGCTTATCCGGTGGCAGCCCAGACCCTCAGCGGTCTGCTGGCCGAGCAGGCGAAAAAGACCCCGAATGCCCCGGCGCTGGCAGATGAGCACCACCGGTTCAACTACCGCGAAACTCGCGAACAGGTGATCGCCTTGGCCCAGCATTTGGTGGCTCAGGGGGTGCAGCCGGGCGACATCGTGGCGGTGGCATTGCCGCGTTCGGTCTTCCTGTCGCTGGCGTTAATGGCGATAGTGGAAGCGGGAGCGGCCTATTTACCACTGGATACCGGCTATCCCGATGAGCGCCTCAGCATGATGCTGGAAGACGCGGCCCCACGCCTGATTATCACCGATGCTTCCCAACAGGCGCGTTTTGTGGGGCAGGGGGAAGTGCTGTTATACGATGCGCCACGGGTAGCCACCGCTGCTGCACCGAGCGTGATCCAAGGCCCGACGCCGCATCATCCGGCTTATATCATCTTTACATCCGGCTCAACCGGGCGGCCAAAGGGCGTGCTGGTTGGGCATCAGGCCATCGTTAACCGTTTATTGTGGATGCAGCACCAGTACCCGCTGGCGGCAGATGATGTGGTGCTGCAAAAAACGCCGTGCAGCTTTGACGTCTCGGTGTGGGAATTCTTCTGGCCATTGATGGTGGGCGCGCAGCTAGTGATGGCTCCGCCGGAGGCGCACCGCGACCCTCAGCAACTGCAAACGCTAATCGATCGGCATAAAGTCACTACCCTGCACTTTGTTCCTTCGATGCTGGCGGCATTCGTTGGTGCCTTGGACAGCACAACCGCCATCGCCCATTGCCAGCCACTGCGTCAGGTGTTCTGCAGCGGAGAAGCGTTACCTGCAGAGCTGTGCCGCCTGTGGCAGAGCCGCACTCAGGTGCCGTTGCATAACCTCTACGGCCCTACCGAGGCGGCGGTGGACGTGACTTGGCATCCGGCCTATGGTGACGCCCTCGCTGCTGTCACCGGTGCTAACGTCCCTATTGGTCTGCCGGTGTGGAATACCGGTTTACGTATTCTCGACGCTCGCTTACGCCCAGTGCCACCGGGTGTAGCTGGCGATCTATATCTGACCGGCGTGCAGCTGGCTCATGGTTATCTGGCCAGGCCGGACCTGACCGCCAGCCGCTTCGTCGCCGATCCGCAGGGCAACGGTGGCCGGATGTATCGCACCGGTGACGTCGCCCGCTGGCTGCCAGACGGTGCGGCGGAATATCTGGGCCGCAGCGACGACCAACTGAAAATTCGCGGCCAGCGGATTGAACTCAGTGAGATCGACCACGCTCTGCTGTCATTGCCGGGCGTGAGTCAGGCGGTGGCTCATGCCTTGGTATTGGAGGGCACGGTCGTTGATGCGATGGGAGGCGATGCCCGGCAACTGGTAGGCTACCTGGTCCCTCAGCCCGGCGTGCATCTGGATAGCGAAGCCCTACGTGCCGCGCTAGCCGATCGCTTGCCGCCGCATATGGTGCCGATCGCCCTGGTCGAAATGGCCGAGTTGCCGCTTAGTGCCAACGGCAAGCTCGATCGCAAAGCCTTACCACAGCCGCAAACCGGGGCTGGAAAGGCCGGGCGCGAGCCGGAACCCGGGTTGGAAAGCGAGATTGCTGCCGTTTTCGCTCGTTTGCTTCAGCGCGAGCAGGTATTTGCGGATGATGATTTCTTTGCCTTGGGCGGGCATTCATTGCTGGCCATGCGCCTGGCCGCCGAGTTGCGGCGCGATCTGGGTAAAGCGGTGTCGGTTGGTCAGGTGATGGTCGCTTCGAAAGTAGAGCAACTGGCTCAGCTATTGGCAGAAGAACGTACGCAGGAAGAGGCCGATCAATGCGGTTTTGACAGCGTGTTGCCGCTGCGCGTTACCGAAGGCCCAACGCTGTTCTGCCTACACCCGGCTTCCGGTTTCTCCTGGCAGTTCAGCGTGCTGCCGCGTTATATCGATCAGCATTGGTCGCTGGTAGGCATTCAGTCTCCACGCCCGGATGGCCCATTGGCGCTGGGTGAGGATATGGATCAGGTCTGCGATGCGCATCTGGCCACGGTATTACAGGTACAGCCACACGGCCCGTATCACTTTATCGGTTACTCCTTGGGGGGAACGTTGGCTCAAGGTATCGCAGCACGTTTGCAGGCGCGTGGGGAGGAGGTGGCTTTCCTTGGCTTGCTGGATACCTATCCGCCAGAAACCCAGAACTGGGACGTGATGCTGGACGACAACGTGCTCAAAGAGGTACAGCGCGAGCGCGAGCAGTTCCTGGCGGTATCAGAAGATACGCTCGATCCTGCGTTGGGAGAGGCGCGGGTCGCGATGTTTGACAATATCGAAGCCAACTATGCGGATTCGGTCAGGCTGTTGTCACACACCCATACGGCGCATTTCCAGGGGCAAGCGACGCTGTTTGTGGCCAAGCGCACCTTGCAACCAGGCATGGATGTGCAGCAGACCTGGGCGGAATATGTCGATGCGTTGCAGGTGTTTGAGCTGGATTGTGCGCATGTGGATATCGTTTCACCGGCTTCGTTCAAGGTGCTAGGCCCCTTGTTGAACCGGGTGTTGCGGGCACTGTAACTGTAAGCCTGGTGCAAACTGCAGGTTAAAAACGACGGTGAGCCGTCCTCGTTGAAAAAACATTTCCTGGTGGAGTGTCTGCGATAAGTGGCAGGAGATCTAACGCGGCACTTGCCCTGTTGCTGTTGCCACCAAGTATGACCTGTCTTATCATCCCAACCGGGCAATCGCAATATTGCCCGTCAATGGAGGCGATCCGCGTGCGCACGGGCAGCGGTGACGGACATTATCCAGTCAGGAAGGAATAAAATTTGAAACAGCTTCAGAAACCCCGTGGATACCGGCAGCCACTGCTTGCCTGTCTGATCATCAGCAATGTCCTGCTGATGGCTGGCTGCGCGAATGAACGCCCGGTCACCTCGTCTGTCACACCGACTGCGGAGCCTACGCCCGTTGTCGTTGAAACCCCGCCATCCCCGCAAGAACCGACGCCTATAAGCAGGTGTCAGAGCGATCTTGCCGCGTTGCAAACCGTTAGTCCTCGGACCTATGCCGTCAGGAAGGCTAATTTTGACAGTCTGCTAGCCAACGTCTCGTTTTACAGCGGGGTACGCGGTGATGTGAACGCATTGACCAAAAATACGGTAGACGCACTGTATAAATATAAAACCAATCAGTTGTGCACACAGATCGGGCAGGACTTGCTTAACGGACTGATCCGCAAAATGGAGAGCGTGAAATGAAGTTGGGGTTAAAGTATGGTTTGGCCTTGAGCCTGACGTTGCCGGTGGGCTGCGCATTGGGTGCAGAGCAACTCAAGGATGACAGGGCCAGCACCATCAATGCCTTGGAAGCGATCACCAGCCAAGAGAGCGAGGCTCCGGCGTTGTTGCTGTTGAGCCCTTCTCAACTCAATGAGATCAGCCCTCCCGCAGAAAGGAAAGTGAGTAAACCTTCCACCAATACCAAGACCCAGACCCGCGAGTCAGCGCCCCTGCAAGCGCAAATCAAACAGCTAAATGCAGCCCTTGCCCAACGGGACCAAGAGCTGCAGCAGCTGCGTCAGGCAGCACAGCAGGATGCGGATGCTCGCGCCGAGATTAGCCAGTTGAAAAAGACCCTGCAGGAGAATTTGCAGGCGACGGAGCAGATGCAGCAGGATATGGTGGCTGCGGCGACGGCTAAAGGTGAGAACTCCAACGAAAACGGTAGGCTACAGCAGGCGCTGGACCAAAGCCGCCAACAGAGTTCGGCGTTGCAGAAACAGTTGGCTGCCCTGGCCAAAGCACACACCGATAATAGCGAGGAAAACAAGGCGTTGCAGGCAGAGTTGAACGATAGCCGTCAACAGGCCGAGCAAGCGAAAAAGGCGTTGGCCGAGTTAACGGCGAAGACTGAAGCTAAACCTATCTTGCAGCTTGCGCTGGACGAAAGCCTGCACAACCAACTGACGATGCTGAAAGTAGCCAACGAACAGCAACAGGCGGAAAACAGCCGGCTGCAGCAACAGCTGGCTACGCAGCCACGAGAAATCATCGAGCCGAAGTCAGAGCGTGAGATCCGTGATTATGCCATCGGCAGTTCCCTGGCAGAAGACATGTTGGCCTTGCTCAAACAGCGAGCGGCTCAGGGAGTTGAAGTGGATAGCCGTCTGGCGCTGGCGGGGGTGCAAGATACCTTCGCGGGCAAGCTCAAGCTGCAACCGGAGCAGATCGACAAGGCCTTGGATGCCAGCGAAAAGTTGGTGCAACGTAATGCACAGCAGCAAAAGTTGGACACCGAAAAGGCAGGGGCAGCTTACATTGAGCAGTTCGCCAAGCAAAAACAGGTGAAGAAAGAGGCTTTAGGTTACTTTTACCGGATCGATAAGGTCGGTAAAGGAACTATTGGCGCGAACAACATGGTCAGCGTGGCGGTAAAAGAGAGCCTGATTAACGGTAAAGTCGTCAAGGATATGCAGGCGGCAGGCACCTCGGTCACCCAGCTACTGAGCAGCTATCCACCGATATTCAGAACGGCGATCTCGAAGCTGCAAAATCACGGCAGTATCACGATGGTCGTCCCGCCAAGCTTGGCTTACGGCGATAAAGGTCTGCCCCCTGATATCCTGCCGGGATCGACCATGGTCTATAACGTAACGGTATTGGATGTCGCACCTGCCAAGTAAATGGAGCACGGCTGTGGCTACCTGCGTAACGGTTTTTCAACCTTGCACGGCCATAGTTAGTAACAGCTCACGGTGATGAAGTCTCAGTAGAGCCATCGGCTATCAGCCGGTGGCCTGATTTTTCATTGTGGGTTTGCTGGCCGCTATTTCCCCAATGGCACCACCAGCGGCGTATGCGAAACCGGATCGTCGATGATCACGCACTTCAGCCCGTAAACTTCCTCGATCAATTCCGGCGTCACAATGTCTTTTGGTGCCCCCTCGGCCACCACTTTACCGTCGCGCATGGCGATCAGATGGGTGGCATAGCGGCAGGCATGGTTGAGATCGTGCAGCACCACCACCAGCGTGTAATGATTCACCCGATTCAACTGGCGCAGCAGTTCCAGCAGATCGATTTGGTGAGTGATGTCCAGCCAGGTGGTCGGTTCATCCAGCAGCAGCAGCGGCGTTTGCTGGGCCAACACCATGGCGATCCACACCCGCTGGCGTTGGCCACCGGAAAGGGTGTCGACGGGTTGATCGGCCAACTGCGCCACGCCGGTTGAGCGCATGGCCTGCTCCACTGCCTGTTGGTCTTCTTCGCGCCAGCGGCTGAACAGGCTCTGATGAGGGTAGCGGCCACGGGCAACCAGATCGAACACCGTGATATCGCCTGGGGCAATTGAGCTTTGCGGTAACAGGCCCAGTTGGCGTGCGACTTCTTTGGTGGGATATTCGCGGATTTGTCGGCCATTTAGCCATACTGAGCCCGCCTGGGGTTGCATCAGGCGGCTGAGGGTGCGCAGCAGCGTGGATTTACCGCAGGCGTTTGGCCCGATAATGACCGTCAGTTCGCCGTGAGGAATAGACACTGAAAGATCGCGTGCGACGATTTTCTTGTCGTAGCTCAGCGTCAGGTTTTCGGCACGCAATGGTGCGGTTAACGGGGTTTCAGCATTCATTTTTTTCGTGACTCACGGATTAGTAACCAAATCAGATAGATGCCACCGATGCTGACGGTCAACACGCCGACCGGCAACTGATAAGGCATAAACAGGCGCTGCGCTGCCACATCGGCCGCCAGCAATAATAGGGCACCGGTCAGCGCGGTGAGCAGCAAGACATGCTGGTTGGCGCACAGGCGGCGGGCGATTTGTGGGGCGACCAGAGCAATAAAGGAAATCGGCCCGGCCACGGCGGTGGCGGCAGCGGTTAGTATCACGCCGACCAGCAACAATAACAGCCTGGAGCGTTCAACCCCAACGCCGAGCGCACAGGCGGTGTCATCTCCCATTTCCAGCAACCGCATACGCCTCGTTAACGTCAGTAATACCAGTAACGCCAGCAATAACACCGCCAGCACTGGCAGGCTTTTCGCCCAGGTGATGCCGTTGAGGGATCCGGCATACCATAGCCCAGCGGTCATGGACGCTTCCAATGAGGCGCTGATGATCATCCAGGTATTGGCGGCCAGCAGCAGGGCGCGAACGGCAATCCCGACAATAATCAGGCGGAAGGTTTCTACCCCGTTACTCCAGGCCAACAGATAAACTACCCCGGCGGTAAGCAGGCCACCGGCCAACGCCCCAGAGGTAATGCTGATAACGTTGCTGTTAAACAGCACGATGGCGACCAGTACGCCGCTATAGGCTCCCGTATTGAAACCAATCACGTCAGGGCTGCCGAGCGGGTTACGCAAGAGTGACTGGAAAATCGCACCGCTGAGGCCGAGCGCCGCCCCTAACAGTAAAGCCATGGCGACGCGTGGTAAACGCCACTGGGTGACGATCACCGCAAGATTGGCCGGGCCTTCACCGCGTAACGCGTCGATCACTTGCGCAGCGCTGAGCTGCAAGGTACCAGAACCGAGGGCATAAACCGCCAGAGCCAGACAGGAGAAAAACAGCAGCAGGGCAGTTGCCAACGGGCGCGCCAGCCGAAACGGCTTTTTGGCGAGGATCGGGCGGGAAACCAACAGGCTCATCTTATCCTCCCCGCCGGAACATACGGCGCTGACGCACCAACATAATCAACATCGGCGCGCCGATCAGGGAGAGTACGATAGAGACCCGCAGTTCTCCCGCGACCAGAAAGCGGCCCAGTAAATCAGCGCTCAGTAGCAGGATCGGCGTTAAAACCAGCGTCCAGGGCAGCATCCAGTTGAGTTCTGATCCCGCCAGCCGCCGGGCAATGTGGGGCATCATCAGCCCGACAAAGGCGATAGGGCCAACGGCGGCGGTAGCTCCGCCACACAGCAGCGTAATAGCTAACAGGCCAAGCAGTTGGGTGCGAATAATTCCGGTGCCGAGCGCCGCTGCAAGCTCACTCCCCATACTTAAGCTGTTCAACGCCTTGCTAAGCCACAGGGTAATCAACGTGCCCAGCAGGATTGGCAATGCGACGTTGCGCACTACCGCCATATTCTGAATGTCCAGTGTGCCAGCCTGCCAAAAACGCAGCTGATCGAACACCAAAGGATTGAGCAGAGCGATGCCGGTGGTCATCCCTTCCAGCACGGCGGCCAGCGCTACCCCGGCCAAGGTCAGGCGCACTGGATTAACGCGGCTGCCGCCCATTGCGCCTACCAGCGCCACCAACAGCGAGGCAAACAGCGCACCGGCAAAGGCGAACCACAGATATTGGCTGACGTTGGTCGCACCAAAGAAGGTAATGCCCAACACCACGGCGAAACCGGCTCCGGAGTTAACCCCCAAGATACCAGGGTCTGCCAGCGGGTTGCGGGTGAGGGTTTGCATCAGCGCGCCAGCCAGCCCAAGTGCGATGCCAGCCAACACGCCGATCAGCGTGCGTGGCAGGCGTGCTTCGGTAATGATGACGCAGTCTGCGCCGCTGCATTGGCCATTCAGCGCGGCAACGACGTTACTGAAAGGAATGGATTTAGCCCCCAGCGACAGGCTGAGCATCATCACCAGCAGCAGCACGACAAAGGCGCATAGCAGGCCAAACAGACGCAGCCAGAAGGAGGGGGATAACCCCATAAACAGAGTGCCCCTGCGGTCAGGAAGCGGAGGAGAGCAATTAGGTGTAAGCCGGAACATGACAGCCCATTATTAACTGAATATCAATGATATCTATTATCATTATTGATTGTATTTATCTATGGTAGCATGGCAGCCTGACCAGCACTAGCGCTGAGCCTCTCGAATATCGTGTCGTTGTTTGTGGAAGATCAAGGATATAAGTTGTGGTGATAACAAAATGAATAAACCCTCTATTTTGCTCGATTTTAGCCTGCTTAGGACCAACCCCGCTTTTCGTGCCGTATTCTGCGCCCGTTTTATTTCGATCCTGGCATTGGGCCTGATGGCGATCGCCATTCCGGTGCAGATCCAGGCGCTGACTGGGTCAACTCTGTTGGTTGGGCTTGCGGTGACCCTGGCGGGCGGCGGAATGTTTGCCGGTTTGCTGATGGGCGGGGTGCTGGCCGATCGCTATGAACGCCGTCGGTTGATCCTGTTTGCGCGCTCAACCTGCGGTGTGGGCTTTCTGGGGTTGTGCCTCAATGCTGCGCTGCCTGCACCTTCGCTAACGGCGATTTATCTGCTAGCGGTATGGGACGGATTTTTTGGTGCGGTAGGCGTGACGGCGTTGCTGGCGGCGACACCGGCGATCGTTGGCCGTGAGAATATCGTGCAGGCCGGGGCCATCAGCATGCTGACCGTACGCTTTGGGTCGATCCTGTCTCCCGCTATCGGCGGGGTGGTGATCGCTGGGGCAGGTATCAGCTGGAACTATGCGCTGGCGGCTTTGGGGACGCTGATCACTTTGATCCCGCTATTAAAATTGCCTCAGTTGCCACCACCACCGCAGCCGCGTGAACATCCGTTGCGGGCGCTGATCGGCGGCTTCACCTTCCTGTTCCAGAACAAGGTGATTGGCATGGTGGCGCTGATTGGTGCGTTGATGACCATGGCCAGCGCGGTGCGTGTGTTATATCCGGCCATCTCCGGTATGTGGCAGGTCACTACCCAGAGCCTGGGGATCATGTATGCGGCGGTGCCATTAGGGGCAGCGATTGGCGCATTTACCAGTGGCCGGGTGGCTCAGGTGGCACGGCCGGGCTGGATGATGTTGATAACGGCGATAGCGGCTTTCGTGGCCGTGGGGCTGTTTGGCCTGATGCCTTGGTACGGTATGGCGCTGTTGTGCCTGGTGGTGTTTGGCTACCTCAGCGCGCTGAACTCGCTGCTGCAATATGGCCTGATACAGAACCTGACGCCGGACGCGTTTCTGGGGCGGATTAACGGCCTGTGGACCGCGCAGAACGTAGTAGGGGATGCGCTTGGTGCCTTGCTGCTCGGCGCGATGGGGGCATTTATGCTGCCAGCGATGAGCTCTACCAGCTTCGGTTTTGGTGCGGCGCTGCTGGCCGTGGTGCTGGCGTTTGCCATGCGTGGTTTGCGCAACGTGAGCATGGGCGGGCAGAGCGATAAACTCCAACCCGCCACTACGGCTACGGAGAAATAAACAGCTTTTCCAGACGCGTCAGCAAGTTGCTGGCGCTGTAATAATCCAGGCGGAAGGTGTCGTTCCCCAATGGGTAAACCCGCTTATTCTCCACCGCTGGCAGATGAGCCAGGAAACTGTTGCTCATCAGCCGCTGTGCATCACTTTCATCGTTGGCGAATAACAGCAGCGTTTGTCCATTCAAGCCTTCTGCCAGGTTTTCACCGCCGAGCTGCACGATGTCTTTACGCGCCCCTTGGCTGGTGCTGGCGTTGAGCTTTGGCGGCAAAGTGGCTAGGGTAAAGCCTAGCTGTTGCAGCAGTTGCCCTTGAGATGAATCGGCGGTCCACAGGTTGGCATTCTTGCCATCGCTGCGAAATACCAGTGCCGTTATGGGCTGTGGTGGCAATGTCATTTGCTGTTTCAGCGTTTTCTCACGGCGATCAAACTCGCTGACGATCTTCTCCGCTTGTGCTTCATGGCCAGTTGCTTCGCCGAGGATGTTGGCCAGTTCCTGCCAGCTTTTATCGTCGTAGTTCACCACCAGCACCGGAGCGATGGCCGACAGCTGATCGTACAGGCGCACCGCAGAATCGGCCCCGGTAGCGGACATCACGATCAGGTCCGGTGCTTCACCGGCGATCGCCTCGGCGTTGGGTTCACCAATATATAACCGCTTCACTCCACGCTTGGCCGCAATCTCTCCCCACTGGTGGAAAAAACCTTGCCGATCCGACAGCCGATTGTTTGGGCTGGTGGCTCCGCTGGCGATCACCGGGGCGTCGATCGCTAACAGCGTACCGGTGACCGTCACGCTAGTGGAAACGATGCGCTGTGGGGGTTGGTTAAGGGTGATAACGCCGTGCGAGGTTTCGATATTGCGCGGCCAGGCTTTAGTCTCGGCTTGGGCAACGCTCAACGCCAGCAGGCCAAACAGCGCCAGGCTGAGCCGCAGGGGGATTGACATCGGTGAGATCCTTTTAATCCGAATGATTATCATTCATTGGTCATAAACCACCAAGTTTACCCCTTAATGTGGGTTAGCAGAAGAGGTTACGTTTATTGACATGGTCAGTTCTGGCAGGTACTTTATCGCGGATGCAATACAAATGATAATCATTATTATATTGGTTATTGTTAATGAAACAAGAGGAAGTACCTATGGACGTAGCCGTTAAGGGCGCTGCGCAAAAGGACCTGCAACAGGGTGTAGATCTGGCACAGGCCGCCACAATATCCCCGACTTCAGGTTTCTTTTTTACCTCGCCTTTTCGCAGTCTGAGCACCCAGGGATGCTTTGCCCGCATCACCTTGCCAGCGGTGGATGGCGATGACCTGCAGGGCCAATTCCAGCAGGCGATACAGCAGACATTTGCGCAGGCCCGCAAGGCAGGCATCAAGGATCCGCTGCTGTGCGGCGCAATCCCTTTCGATACTCGTCAACCCTCGTCACTGTTTATCCCGCAACAGACGCAATGGTTCGAACGTGAAACCCTGCTGACCAGCTTGGCGCCTGCTGCTGGACCGATCCCTGAGATTGTCCGCCAAACCGAGTTGCCAGCGCAGCCGCAGTTTATGCAGATGGTTAGCGATGCCGTACAGGCAACTAGCGGTGATCGATTGGACAAGGTAGTGCTCGCCCGCCTGTTGGACATTGAAACCAGCAAGCCGGTAGACCACGCAGCGCTGATGGCGCGCATCATTGCCCAGAATCCGCACGGCTTCCATTTCCACGTGCCGCTGGCAGAGGGGGCATTGGTGGGAGCCAGCCCGGAGCTGCTGCTGCGTAAATTTGGCGACCAGTTCCATTCCAACCCGCTGGCAGGTTCGGCTCGGCGCGAAAGCGATCCGCTGCAGGATCGGGCCGTCAGCGAACAACTGTTGGTTTCGGGTAAAGACCGCTATGAACACCAGATCGTGACCGAAGGCATGCGCCAGGTCTTGGCTGGGCGTTGCAGTCATTTGCATATTCCCGCAACCCCTGAACTGCTCAGTACCACCACGCTGTGGCATCTTTCGACGCCAATCGACGGTGAAGTGGCCGACCGGGCAGAGAATGCCCTGTCGCTGGCCTGCCTGTTGCACCCTACGCCGGCATTATGCGGTACCCCAACGCTGGCAGCTCGCGATCTCATCGAACAGCTTGAGCCGTTTGACCGGCAGCTGTTTGGTGGCATCGTCGGCTGGTGTGACGCCGAGGGCAACGGAGAATGGGTCGTCACCATCCGTTGCGGCACCGTGAAGGGTAATCAGGTACGCCTGTTTGCCGGTGCGGGCATCGTGCAGGACTCTTCCCCGCAGTCCGAATGGCACGAAACTGGTACCAAACTCAGCACCATTCTGCGTGCGTTTGGCCTTAATCAAGGATAGAGAGTCCCCCATGACTATTGCTTTTACCCCCTGGCCTGAAGAGTTCGCGCGCCGTTACCGCGAACGCGGCTATTGGATCGATCGACCGTTGACCGACATCTTGGCCCGTCAGGCAGATAACGACGCTATTGCCATGATCGACCCGCAACGCAGCTTAAGCTATCGCCAACTGGAACAGCTTTCCGATCGTCTAGCCGCCGCCCTGTTACGGCGCGGGCTACAATCCGGTGATACCGCGTTGGTTCAACTAGGCAACGTGGTTGAATTCTATGTGGTGTTCTTTGCCCTGTTGAAAATCGGCGTGGTGCCGGTGAATGCCCTGTTCAGCCATCAACGTAGCGAACTGAACGCCTATGCCAGTCAAATCAAGCCTGCGCTGCTGATTGCCGATCGCGAACATGCCCTGTTCGCGCAGGAGCCGTTCCTGGATACGTTCAGAGAACAGCATCCTTCGCTACGGGTGGTTGGGCTGCGTAATCAGGCCGAAGGTGAACAGGCGTTGGCTGCTTGGCTGGAAGAGGAGCCAGGTGCTTTTGAACCGACGCCAACGGCCGCCGATCGGGTGGCGTTTTTCCAGCTTTCCGGTGGCAGCACCGGTACGCCGAAGCTGATCCCGCGCACCCATAACGATTATTACTACAGCATTCGCCGCAGCGTAGAGATTTGCCGTTTTGACAGTGCTACCCGCTATCTGTGTGCGTTGCCGGTGGCCCACAACTATCCAATGAGTTCTCCGGGCGTGTTGGGGGTGTTTTACGGTGCCGGGCTGGTGGTATTTGCCAGCGATCCTGCGGCTGCCCAATGTTTCAAACTGATCGAACAGCATCAGATCACGGTCACCGCGTTGGTGCCGCCTGCGGTTACCCTGTGGTTGCAGGCGATCGAAGAGTGGGGCAGTAATCAGCCGTTAGCCAGCCTGACGCTGCTGCAGGTTGGCGGAGCCAAATTGGGGGAAACCCTGGCGGCCCGCATACGCAATGAGATCGGCTGCCAGTTGCAGCAGGTGTTTGGCATGGCCGAAGGGCTGGTGAACTACACATTGCTGGATGACGACGACCAACACATTCTCACCACCCAAGGCACGCCAATGTGTCCGGACGACGAGTTGTGGGTGGCAGATGAACAAGGTAATCCGCTGCCTGTAGGGGAAACGGGCCGCTTGATGACGCGTGGGCCATACACCTTCCGCGGCTATTACCAAAGCCCTGAGCATAATGCCGAAGCCTTTGACGAGAACGGTTTCTACTGTTCCGGCGATCTGATCAGCCTGACGGCGGACGGTTATGTGCAGGTACAAGGGCGGCAGAAAGACCAAATCAACCGTGGTGGTGAAAAGATTGCTGCAGAAGAAATTGAAAACCTGCTGCTGCGCCACCCGGCGGTGATTAACGCCGCGCTGGTGTCGATGCCGGACGAGCTGATGGGTGAAAAAAGCTGCGCCTTTGTCATCGCGCTCGAGGCCGTCAAACCCGTGTTACTGCGCCGCCATTTGCGTGAGCAGGGCGTGGCCGAATTTAAATTGCCCGACCGCTTTATTCAGGTGGAGTCACTACCGTTAACCCCGGTCGGTAAAGTCGATAAAAAACTGCTGCGTGAACGCCTGGAAGCGCAACAACTGGCTCAGGCCAAAGGAGAATAAGTCATGGCGATCCCTAAACTTAACGATTATGCGTTGCCAACGCCGAGCGAACTGCCGGTTAACAAGGTTAACTGGGCCTTCGAGCCACAGCGCGCAGCACTGCTGATCCACGACATGCAGCAATATTTCCTCAATTTCTGGGGTGAAGATAGCCCGCTGATCACACAGGTGGTCGAGAACATCGCCGCTCTGCGCCGCTACTGCAAGCAGCAGGGTATCCCGGTGTTTTATACCGCGCAGCCTAATCAGCAAAGCGATGAAGACCGTGCCTTGTTGAATGATATGTGGGGGCCGGGGCTGAACAAGCACCCAGATCAGCAGGCGGTGGTCAGCGAATTGGCGCCGGATGCTGACGACACGGTGTTGGTGAAGTGGCGTTACAGCGCGTTCCACCGCTCGCCGCTGCAAGAGATCCTGCAAGAAAGTGGGCGCGATCAGCTGATTATCTGCGGCGTTTACGCGCATATTGGCTGTATGACCACGGCTATCGACGCCTTTATGCGTAACATCAAGCCGTTTATGGTGGCCGACGGTCTGGCGGACTTCTCCCGTGAGGAACATCTGATGGCCCTGCGTTACACCGCCGGGCGCTGTGGTCGGGTGGTGACTACCGCCGATCTGCTCCCTGGTATTGCCAGCATCGATGCGTTGCGCCAGCAAATTATCCCATTGCTCGATGAAGATAGCGAAGACATCGGCAATGATGAAAACTTGATCGATTACGGTCTGGACTCGGTGCGTATCATGGAGTTGGCAACCCGCTGGCGTAAAATTCGTGAAGATATCGATTTTATCGCGCTGGCCAAATCACCGACGATCGATAGCTGGTGGGCGTTGCTTTCCGAGAGGAAATCCTGATGGGTAGAGAACAGGAATTTAGTGGTAAACGCGTTTGGGTGACCGGTGCCGGGGCGGGGATTGGTTATCAAACCGCATTGGCATTTGCACAGAGTGGGGCCGAGGTTATCGGCTTCGATCTGCATTTTGGCGATCTGGACTACCCGTTCCGCACCGAGGTACTGGATATCACTGATGCCGATGCGGTAGAGAGCGTTTGTCAGCGTTTATTGGCGGAACATGAGCGGTTGGACGTGTTGGTCAATGGGGCTGGCGTTCTGCGCATGGGGCTGACCGATGAAACCAGCAATGCGGACTGGCTGGCCTGCATGGCGGTGAACGCCGGTGGTGCCTTTAACCTGTTCCGTCATACCTTGCCGGTGTTCCGCCGTCAGAAGCAGGGGGCCATCGTGAGCATTGCCTCTAACGCGGCCCATGTGCCACGTGTTGGCATGGCGGCCTACTGCGCCTCCAAGGCCGCTATGCGCAGCCTGTGCCAAACCGTGGGGTTGGAAATGGCGCCTTATGGTGTACGCAGTAACCTGGTTTCCCCCGGTTCGACCAATACCCCGATGCTGCGCGGGATGTGGCAGGATGAACACGGAGAAAGCAATATGATCAAGGGTTTCCCCGACCAGTTTAAGTTGGGGATCCCGTTGGGCAAGATTGCCCAACCGCAGGAGATTGCCGATGCGATTCTGTTCCTGGCGTCTGACCGGGCTAGCCATATCACGATGCAGGATATTGTGATCGATGGTGGGGCGACGTTGGCGGCTTGAGTTATTGCCAATGCGTTAAAACCGTAGGGAGCCGAGTTGGGCTCCCTTTTTGTTTTTGATAGTTAGTAACTAATTGCCTTTAAAGTATTTATTTCTTTGCGGCGGCTAGGTTAATGGCGGAATAACCGGTAGCACGGACTGTTCCCTCTCCCTGTGGGAGAGGGTTAGGGTGAGGGGACATCACCGTGGGCTAAGGGGGCGGTTGCCAGGTAGGTCAAAAGAGTAGCAGGGGGCGAGCATTTGGCACCTGTACGGTGGGTCGTGCAGGATGACCGGCCGCCGCCGTTGTCTCGCAAGCGAGACTCGAACCTGAACGCAGGTTCTCACCCACACGACCCTTCTTTGCGTATGTGGTGAAGGAGATGGCACTGTTGTGGGGAGCACATATGCGAAAAAGGCGCCTAAAGGCGCCTTTTTCTAAATGGTGGTGGGTCGTGCAGGATTCGAACCTGCGACCAATTGATTAAAAGTCAACTGCTCTACCAACTGAGCTAACGACCCACGAATGTGGTGTACTGCTTTCTGAAGCTGAAATGGTGGGTGATGACGGGCTCGAACCGCCGACCCCCTCCGTGTAAAGGAGATGCTCTACCAACTGAGCTAATCACCCACTTCAGGACTTCCAGATACTACCCAATGAGAGAATGATGGTGGGTGATGACGGGCTCGAACCGCCGACCCCCTCCGTGTAAAGGAGATGCTCTACCAACTGAGCTAATCACCCTCATTGTTCTCATTTTTTACTGCGTTAACAAGATGGTGGGTGATGACGGGCTCGAACCGCCGACCCCCTCCGTGTAAAGGAGATGCTCTACCAACTGAGCTAATCACCCCGTCTTGTTGGAGTCGCATTATAGGGATAGTTGAAAGTGAGTCAACGGTTTTTAAAATGATTTCAATCGTTCGCCGCAAATTTAGACAGGATGCGATATTTATCGCCGACCAGGACGATTCTTTGCACAGTATCCTGCGTAGTGGGCCGCAAAGCGTAGTGGCCGATAGCGCGTCGGCGTTGAGGAATTAGCATGGAGTGGTAGAATGTCGTCCACTATTTTACATTCCGAGCAATCGTCGGCACTCCGCTGACACGCGTTGCGTAATAAGGCAGTGAACCCAATGAAAATCAAAACCCGTTTCGCCCCAAGCCCGACCGGCTATCTGCACGTCGGCGGCGCCCGTACTGCGCTCTATTCCTGGTTGTTCAGCCGCCATTTCGGCGGTGAGTTTGTATTGCGTATCGAAGATACCGATCTCGAACGTTCAACCCAGGAAGCTATCGACGCAATTATGGATGGCATGAACTGGTTAAACCTGGATTGGGATGAAGGCCCGTACTTCCAGACCAAGCGTTTCGATCGCTACAACGCGGTGATTGATGACATGCTGCAACAGGGAACGGCCTATAAGTGCTATTGCTCGAAAGAACGCCTGGAAGCGCTGCGCGAGAAGCAAATGGAAAACGGCGAGAAGCCACGCTATGACGGCCATTGCCGCGATAGCCAGTGCAGCCACACTGCCGATGAGCCACACGTAGTGCGTTTTCGTAACCCGCAGGAAGGTTCGGTCATCTTCGACGATAAAATCCGTGGCCCGATCGAATTCAGCAACCAGGAGCTGGACGATCTGATCATTCGCCGTACCGACGGTGCGCCAACCTATAACTTCTGCGTAGTGATCGATGACTGGGATATGGAAATCACCCACGTGATCCGTGGTGAAGACCATATCAACAACACGCCGCGCCAGATCAACATCCTGAAAGCGCTGGGGGCACCGGTGCCGGAATATGCTCACGTGTCGATGATCCTGGGTGATGACGGTAAAAAACTGTCTAAACGCCACGGTGCCGTTGGCGTGATGCAATACCGCGATGACGGCTACCTGCCGCAGGCGTTGTTGAACTATCTGGTGCGTCTGGGCTGGTCCCATGGCGATCAGGAAATCTTCTCTATTGATGAGATGAAAGAGTTCTTCACTCTGGATGCGATCAACAAATCCGCCAGCGCCTTCAACACTGAAAAGCTGCAGTGGTTGAACCATCACTACATTAACCATATGCCAGCGGAAGAAGTGGCGGTGTATCTGGCATGGCATGTTGAGCAGCAGGGGATTGAAACCCGCAACGGTCCAGAATTGAAAGATCTGGTCAAACTGCTGGGCGAGCGTTGTAAAACCCTCAAGGAGATGGCGGAGTCTTGCCATTACTTCTACCAGGACTTCAGCGAGTTTGACGCCGATGCGGCGAAGAAACACCTGCGTCCGGTCGCACGCCAGCCGCTGGAAGCCGTACGCGCCAAATTGGCCGCTATTACCAACTGGACGCCAGAGAACGTGCACGACGCCATTCAGGGCACTGCAGACGAACTGGGCGTGGGTATGGGCAAAGTAGGGATGCCACTGCGCGTCGCGGTCACTGGCGCTGGCCAGTCACCGGGCATGGACGTTACCGTACATGCTATCGGCCAGGCTCGCTCCCTCAAGCGTATTGATCAGGCGTTGGCTTATATTGCCGAGCGCGAAGCGCAAGCCTGACCGTTAGTTGCCCGCTAAACCGACAAAGCCCTGCGAAGCGATTCGCGGGGCTTTTTTCTTGCCGGTTTGTTTTGTACCCAAAGCGGCGGTTTTTTAGCATTAAACGCGCTGATTTGGCGGCTTTTTCAGCGCTTGATCGAGGAATTCAATTTAGCCGTTGACAGGGTTTCTGGGGTTTCATATCATGCGCACCGTTCACAGGATTTCGTGATTGTGGATTGGGGCTATAGCTCAGCTGGGAGAGCGCTTGCATGGCATGCAAGAGGTCGACGGTTCGATCCCGTCTAGCTCCACCAACCTTTTATCTCAGGAAGGTTGGGGAATACCGTAACGCACGGTTAACGCGTACCACTTTTGTGGGGCTATAGCTCAGCTGGGAGAGCGCTTGCATGGCATGCAAGAGGTCGACGGTTCGATCCCGTCTAGCTCCACCACCATTTGAAAAGCCGACCCAAGGGTCGGCTTTTTGCATTCTAAGGCTTTACCTCTGGACTGAATTGTTGTTATCAGTTTTTATATAGACTATATTTGGTCTTTTACTGGCAATAATTTACTGCTGGAGACATTATGAAAACAGAAACTATCAGCTATCTGAAACAAAATGCCGCCAAGCTCGATCTGTCGGAACCTTTGATTGTGACGCAAAACGGTCTTCCTGCTTATGTTATCGAGTCCTACGGAGATCGTATGCGCAGGGATGAAAGTATTGCTTTGCTCAAGCTTATGACGCTGTCTGAGAAAGATATTGAGCTAGGGCGAACCTTCTCCCGTGAACAAATCTTGGATTCACTCTGATGACTGCGAAAGCGGTAACTTTCATTTATTCAGGGACCGCGAAAATGACGATGCAAACCATCGCGTATTTTTTGCGCTCTCACCAGATTGACCCGAAACCGGCTATAAAAAGAGCATTGGTTGAGTTTGAAGAGAAAACCGGTGTTTTTCCTGAAGGAAGTCCTGTCTGTGATGAATTGCTAGCTCTTGGGTGCGCTAAATACCGGGAATGTAATACAGCTGACGGATACCGAGTGCTCTATAGCACCACGTTTGGCAAAGAGGATACGCGGATTTACGTCCACGCGATGTTGTCCCAAAAGCAAGACATTGCAAGCTTACTTTTCAACCGCATACTTGAATGGCAGTAAGATTTTCTGAGCGTCATGCCAGCAATAACTATGTCCTCCTCAAAAAATAGAATCGCATGCTTTATCGGCATCAAATAAAAAACGCCCGATAAACTTCATCGGGCGTCTTAAGACTAGAACTTGTCGGTGCTAAAGCTGTTAGCCCAGAACCAAGCCTGTGATGGCCGCTGACAGCAGGCTAACCAGGGTAGAGCCGTAAACCAGCTTAAGGCCGAAACGTGAAACCACGTTGCCCTGATGCTCGTTCAACCCTTTAATCGCACCGGCTACGATACCGATAGAAGAGAAGTTGGCGAAGGACACCAGGAACACGGACAGGATACCCATGCTGCGTGGAGACAGCTCAGCACCGATTTTCTGCAGTTCCATCATGGCAACGAATTCGTTGGAAACCAGCTTGGTCGCCATGATGCTGCCAACCTGTAACGCTTCATGCTTAGGCACGCCAAGGACCCAGGCAAATGGATAGAAGAAGTAACCCAGGATTTCCTGGAAGCTCAGGCCGAAGATGGCGCTGAACAGGCCGTTAAGCGCGGCAATCAGGGCGATAAAGCCAATCAGCATCGCGGCAACGATAATCGCCACCTTGAAGCCTGCCAGAATGTATTCACCCAGCATTTCAAAGAAGCTTTGGCCTTCGTGCAGATTGCCGAGGTGCAGCTCTTCTTCTTTACTGGTGTCATAAGGGTTGACCAGTGACAGGACGATAAAGGTGCTGAACATGTTCAGTACCAGTGCCGCCACGACATACTTGGCATCCAGCATGGTCATGTATGCGCCAACGATGGACATGGAAACTGTCGACATCGCGGTAGCGGCCATGGTGTACATGCGTTTTTCTGACATCTTGCCCAGCACATCTTTGTAGGCAATGAAGTTCTCAGACTGGCCCAGGATCAACGAACTGACGGCGTTGAAGGATTCCAGTTTACCCATACCGTTCACTTTAGACAGCACGGTCCCGATGATGCGGATGATAAACGGCAGCACTTTGATGTATTGCAGAATACCGATCAGGGCAGAGATGAACACGATTGGGCACAGCACCTTCAGGAAGAAGAAGGCCAGACCTTTGTCACCCATCCCGCCGAACACAAAATCAGTCCCTTGCCCCGCAAACCCGAGCAACTTGTCGAACATTGCTGCAAAGCCTTTTACAAAGCCTAAACCTGCTTCCGAGTTCAGGAAGAAATAGGCCAGTAACACTTCAATAACCAACAACTGAATAACATAGCGGATGCGGATGTTTTTACGATCGCGGCACACTAACAGGGCCAGGATTGCAACCACCACTAACGCTAACGCAAAGTGCGCAATATGGGACATGTTTGCTCCAAATTTGAGGCAGGCTGAATTTCGGTTGTCATTTTATGTAACGCCAAGTTTAAAAACGAGACATTCATAGCAAATATGGAAAATCATAGTGGAGATAGTCCTAATCTATGACGGCAAAGCACCAAAGATCAAGATGTTAATAAATATGCGTGTTCGTGGCATTTTTGTGCTATTTTTATTATCAAGCGTGATCCGCTCTGAACCTTGTGATCTAGAGTAGATGGAAACGCCAGGATTTCATGCGATCTGTTCGATAAAACCTTCGTTTTTGGCTATCGCAGAGATAACCATTATCGCTGCAAATGCACTTGATAATCATTATCACTTAAGTAAAGATGAAGGTGAGCTAAATTAGTAAGGGTTTTCGCTATGCTGAACAGTCGCGCGGTTAACAATACTTCCTCCAGCCGCCCGTCCAGAAAGATCAAACTTTCTCTGATGGGGCCTGCCTTTATCGCCGCCATCGGCTATATCGACCCCGGTAATTTTGCCACTAATATTCAAGCTGGCGCTTCTTTTGGTTACACGCTGCTGTGGGTGGTGGTATGGGCCAACGTCATGGCGATGCTGATCCAATTGCTGTCTGCCAAACTCGGCATCGCTACCGGTAAAAACCTTGCTGAGCATATCCGCGATCGCTTCCCGCGCCCGGCCGTCTGGGCTTATTGGGTGCAGGCGGAGATTATCGCGATGGCCACTGACTTGGCCGAGTTTATCGGTGCCGCGATCGGTTTCAAACTGCTGCTGGGAGTAACGTTGTTGCAGGGGGCAGTCCTCACCGGCATTGCCACCTTCCTGATCCTGATGCTGCAAAAACGCGGGCAAAAGCCGCTGGAACTGGTGATTGGCGGCCTGCTGCTGTTTGTGGCAATGGCCTATATCGTGGAGCTGGTATTTTCTCAGCCGCAGTTGAGTGGGTTGATTAGAGGGATGGCGATCCCGGATTTGCCGAATGGTGACGCGGTGTTTCTTGCTGCGGGGGTGTTAGGGGCAACCATCATGCCGCATGTGATTTATTTGCACTCCTCGCTGACGCAGACTGCCGGTAAAGACTCTAAAGCCGAACGTTATTCGGCCACCAAGCTGGACGTGGCGATCGCCATGACCATTGCCGGTTTTGTTAACCTGGCGATGATGGCCACCGCCGCTGCCGCATTCCATTTCAACGGCCACAGCGGCATTACCGATCTTGACCAAGCTTACCTGACGTTGCAGCCGTTGCTCGGCAATGCGGCGGCCACCATTTTTGGCCTGAGCCTGGTTGCAGCAGGTCTTTCTTCTACCGTGGTAGGCACCTTGGCGGGGCAGGTGGTGATGCAGGGCTTTGTCCGCTTCTATATCCCTATCTGGGTACGGCGGGTGGTCACCATGATGCCATCGTTTATTGTCATCATGATGGGGATGGATGCGACGCGTATTCTGGTTTTGAGCCAGGTGCTGCTGAGCTTTGGTATCGCCCTGGCGTTGGTGCCGCTGCTGGCGTTTACCGGCAACCGTGAACTGATGGGGGATATGGTCAACGGTCGTCTAATCCAGAATCTCGGTAAACTGATTGTGTTGGTGGTGGTTGGG
Source organism: Serratia sp. N21D137 (assembly GCF_047530005.1). NCBI lineage: Bacteria > Pseudomonadati > Pseudomonadota > Gammaproteobacteria > Enterobacterales > Yersiniaceae > Serratia > Serratia sp. N21D137. The sequence goes on along the minus strand of NZ_JBLJAJ010000008.1, from coordinate 16,600 downwards.
CTCAACGGTTATCTGCTGATCAGTAACTTGCTTTAGGATCGTTCCTCTCACCCTAGCTTATGTAGAGGGGTTAAACGTGCTACAGACTGACTTCTGCACCTGATTACTATACCGAACAGCTCCCTCGCCCTGTGGGAGTGTATAGACCGGGGGCATGTTGAACACTTAGCATCCTTTACTCAGCCTTTTTTCTTCTTACATCACTTTCCGAAGCAGTACGAGCTAATCAAAAGCTCCAGACAGCTCCCTCTCCCTGTGGGAGAGGGTTGGGGTGAGGGGTCAATCATCATGATCGTGATGATTATTTTTGTGATGGTGCTTATTCTTATGGTGCTGCTTTTTATACTGTTTGTAATAATATTTATCAGCCTTGCGGTAGCGGCCATCATGGTAGTAATAATTTTTATGCCAGTAATCGCGGTCCCGCCAGCGATAGCCATCCCAATAGTAGCCACGGCGGCTGCGCTCCCCTAAATCACGCCCCTGATGGCCATGCCACCAATCGCGATCGCGCCAATCGTAACCGTCCCAGTAATTGCCGCGTTTGTCCTGGTCACCAATCTGCAGCGAGACCCCCGGCAGCAAATCAATATTGACGCTGCTGGCATGGGCGATGTGGGCGATGGGCATGAAAAGCGCCGCCAGAATGGCTGCGGTAAACAGAGGTTTAAACATTTAGGCTCCCTTGGCCGAATACCGATAATGAAGCACGTTCATCGTTATAGGTTTTGGCCATGCAAACGGTTGTTATCCCTCGTTCTTTAACGCTGTGCGTAAAATCCCTGAGGTATTTATCTGAGAGATGTTAACGCCGTGGAGCGACCGCGCCTTTGGGCAAATTCTGAAAGCCATGGAGAACACCGGGGATTGGGAGTTATCTGAGGAGAACGGTGAGAAAACCGCCGATACCCTACCGGCGGCTTGTAAGCGATTACATCAGGATCTGCTCTATCTTGGCGATCTCTTCTGCGCTGAATTTACGGTTGGCCAACATACCGACCGCATCTTCAATCTGGCTGACTTTGCTAGCACCGATCAAAACGGAAGTGACGCGATCGTTACGCAACACCCACGCTAGCGCCATCTGCGAAAGCTTTTGGCCACGCTGCTCTGCTAGCGCGTTCAGTTGGCGAACCTTTTGCAGTTTCGTTTCGGTAATCTGTTCGGGAGTGAGGGATCGGCTACCGCTCGCTGCGCGGGAATCAGGCGGAATGCCTTGCAAATAGCGATCTGTCAGTATGCCTCCGGCCAGCGGCGAAAAGGCGATGGACCCTACGCCATGTTCTTCCAGCGTATCCAGCAACTCGGGTTCGACCCAGCGTTCAAACATCGAGTACTTTGGCTGGTGGATCACACAAGGAGTGCCAAGCTGCTGCAGAATGGCAAATGCCTGCCGCGCCCGTTCGGCCGGGTAATTCGATAATCCGACATACAGCGCTTTCCCTTGGCGGACTATCAAATCCAACGCCGCCATGGTTTCTTCCAGCGGCGTATCCGGGTCAGGGCGGTGATGGTAGAAGATATCCACATAGTCGAGCTGCATGCGTTGCAGGCTCTGGTTCAGGCTGGCGACCAGGTATTTCTTCGATCCCCAGTCACCGTAGGGGCCAGGCCACATGGTGTAGCCCGCTTTGGAGGAGATAATCAACTCATCGCGATAAGGCTGGAGATCCTGATGCAAAATGCGGCCGAAATTCTCCTCTGCAGAACCCGGCGGTGGCCCGTAGTTATTGGCCAGATCGAAGTGGGTAATGCCAAGATCGAAGGCACGATGCACCAGATTGCGTGCATTGTCATACAGCGTGCTATCGCCAAAGTTGTGCCACATACCGAGTGAAACGGCCGGCAGTTGCAGCCCGCTGCGTCCGCAACGGCGATATTCCATATTCTGGTAGCGGGCAGGCTCAGCTTGATAAACCATAAGATCCTCATCGACAGCGGGGAAGGGTATTCAGTGTATGCGCTTCCACATGGGTTGTCAGAGTGTGAGATCACGCTAATTGTTCGCCATTTATTCAAACTGCTTATGGATGATCCCTGCTGCATGCTGCTGGTGCGTAGATGTAAAGCAGAGTTTCCAGTTCATCTCTGGTGATAAAGTTCGAGATTTCGGCTAAATCTCTAATACTTAATGCTAACCATTCTTCCGTTACCTAGGTGATGATCATGAGCAAGAGCTATACGGTGGCAGATTACCTTCTCGATCGGTTAGCCCAGATTGGCATTCGCCACTTTTTTGGCGTACCGGGAGATTACAACCTGCAGTTTCTCGATCATGTTATTGATCATCAGCAGATAACCTGGGTAGGCTGCGCCAACGAGCTAAACGCCGCCTATGCTGCCGATGGTTATGCCCGCTGTAAGCCAGCCGCGGCACTGTTGACCACCTTTGGTGTGGGTGAATTAAGTGCGATAAACGGCATTGCCGGCAGCTATGCCGAGTACCTACCGGTGATCCACATTGTTGGCGCCCCGGCTTTGCGAGCACAGCGTGCCGGGGATTTGCTGCACCATTCGTTGGGGGATGGGGACTTCGGCCATTTTGCTCGTATGGCGAAAGAGGTAACCATCGCCCAGGCCAGCCTGACGGCCAGCAATGCGGAAGCGGAAATCGATCGCCTATTGACCACCGCACTCTACGAGCGCCGCCCGGTGTACCTGCTGTTACCAAGTGACGTTGCTGAAGCGCCGTTGGCTTCGCGTCCGGCACCTTTGGTGTTGCGTCAACCCAATCTGTCCGACGTTTCCCTACAGGCATTTATCGCTGCCGCACGGGCAAAACTGCAGGCCGCCCATCGGGTTTCCCTGCTGGCGGATTTTCTGGCCGAACGCTTCGGTGCCGAACTCGTGCTGGAACAATGGATGAATGAGGTCAATATTCCCCATTCAACAATGTTGTTAGGCAAAAGCGTGTTGAATGAAACTCATGCCTGCTTCACCGGAACCTATGCCGGAGCCGTCAGCGATCCGCAGGTCAAGCAGCAGATTGAGGGTGCCGATGTGGTGATTAACGTTGGGGTGCGTTTCACCGATGCCATCACCGCCGGTTTTAGTCATAACCTGCCGGTGGATAAATGCATCGATATTCAGCCGTTCGAGGCGCGTGTAGGCCAGCAGGTATTCAGCCAAATCCCTATGCGCGAAGCCGTGAAGGCTCTGCACCAACTGACGTTATCGTTAGCCAGCAAGTGGCCGCTGCCGTCGATAAAACGGCCAGCATTGCCGGAGCCGAGTGCCAGCGGTCTGGATCAACATGGTTTCTGGCGGCAAATCCAAGACTTCTTGCAGCCGGGAGATATCCTGATTGCTGAGCAGGGCACCGCCTGCTTTGGCGCGGCATCGTTGACGCTGCCGCAGGGGTGCCGGTTTATCGTACAGTCCTTATGGGGTTCGATCGGCTATACCTTACCGGCTGCATTTGGCGCGCAGACTGCTGAGCCTCAGCGTCGGGTTATATTATTGATTGGCGATGGAGCCGCTCAGCTTACCGTGCAGGAGTTGGGCAGCATGTTGCGCGATGGGCAAAAGCCAGTGATTTTGCTGCTGAATAATGACGGTTACACCATCGAGCGAGCCATCCACGGGCCAGAACAGCGCTATAACGATATCGCGCAATGGAATTGGACGCGGTTATCGCAGGCTTTTTCGCTCGATCGTCAGTTGAAATGCCTGCGCGTCACCGAATCTGAGCAGTTGCGTGCGGCGCTTGATGAGGTCGGTGGTAGCGATCAACTGGCCTTTATCGAGGTAGTGTTGCCGAAAATGGACATACCCGAACTGCTCGATTGCGTGTCGCGGGCTATTCAATTGCGTAATGCGGCGGCTTGATCGGCAGCGTTTTCCAGTAAGCGATCCAATAACCACAGCCCCGCCGGCCCCGGCGGGGTAAGCTTGGACCATACGGCGTCGACCGAGATGGTTTGCGGCCAGCCACGCATTTTCAGCTCTGTCAGACGTTGCCGCCCGTACTGTTTGACCAGCCAGTGCGGTAGTATCGCCCAACCCGCCCCTTGTTCCGCCATCTCCAACAGCATCAGATAACTGGGCGCCGACCAGGTTCGCCCGCGCGGTTTGGTTGCGTTGTTACTGGTATAGGTGTTGAGGTAAAGTTGGCGGCTGCTGGCAAGGTGGGCCTGTGTCAGGGCCGGGAGACGGGTCAGCGGATGGTCATGAGCGACAAACAGCCCCATCTCAGTCTGTTCTGGTAGCCTGGAGACGGCAATCTCGGGGGGATAGTTAGGTTGTACCGCCAGCATCCCCAGGTGAGCGCGGCCAGTCTGTAGCAGATCCAGTACATCCTCCCCTTCGGCGATCATGCATTCCAGCTCAATATCCTGATAACGCCGCTCGAAATGTTTCAGCAGGTTATCGTGATGGTTGGGTTGATAGGTATCGGAAAATACGATGGTTAGTCGCGGTTCGATATTGTCCCCCAAGCGGATGCTCAGCGCATCGAGTCGCTCGCTGGCTGCGAGGATTTCCTGCACGTGGCCCAGCACCTTGCGGCCAGCTTCCGTCAATACAGGCTGGCGCGCCTGGCGATCGAACAGCGTCAGCCCAAGGTCCGCCTCCAGATTGGCAATGGCGGTGCTGATGGTGGACTGGCTTTTGCGCAGTCTGCGTGCGGCAGCAGAAAACGAGCCTAACGCGGCAGCCTCAACAAAGGCCAGTAGGGCTTCTGGGGAATAGCGCATGATGTATCTACTTTATCGATGGAACCTATTTTTAATCTACGCAAAAAACCGATGATAATCACCTGACATTTTCAATAACGGTCACAAAACAGGTGAAGTATGCAGTTGCAAAACAAGTCGTTGGTTGAACGTATCGTTCACGCCGTGGGGTTCGAAGCTATCGCCGTGATGATCTGTGCCCCTTTGGGGGCGTGGCTGCTTAACCGCTCGATGGCGCAGGTCGGGGCGCTGGCGGTCATGTTATCTACCGTCGCCATGCTGTGGAACATCGTCTATAACTCGATCTTTGATCGGCTGTGGCCGGTGAGCCGAGTGGTCAGAACGCTGAAAGTGCGTATTGGCCACGCCTTTGGCTTTGAAGCCGGGTTTGTACTGATTGGTCTGCCGATAGCCGCCTTTATGCTCAATATTTCGTTGTGGCAGGCTTTTGTGCTGGAGATCGGTTTCTTCCTGTTCTTCCTGCCTTATACCATGGCGTATAACTGGGTCTACGATACCCTGCGCCAGCGTTGGTTTGAGCCGCGCCAGGCGAAGGTTAGCAGTTCGCACAGCAAATAATTGCTTCGTCAGTCAGGTCGTTCTCGGGTAATGTCTGGTTGATAGTGAGTCACAGCCAAGGAGAACCGAATGAAAGTGTTGGGATTATTGGGCGGGATGAGTTGGGAATCCACCATCCCCTATTACCGAATGATCAACGAGCAGGTGAAACAGCGGCTTGGTGGCCTGCATTCAGCCAAAATCGTGCTCTACAGCGTGGATTTTCATGAAGTGGAGCGCTTGCAGCACCAAGGTGATTGGGAAGGCGCTGGTCGTTTGCTGGCAGCGGCCGCCGCTTCGCTGCGTGCTGCCGGTGCCGAGGCCATTGTGATTTGTACCAACACTATGCATAAGGTAGCTGATGCGGTGGAACAGGCCAGCGGCCTGCCGCTGATCCATATTGCCGATGCCACAGCATTGCAGGTACGCCAGCAAAATATCCGCCGTATCGGCTTGCTCGGCACGCGCTTTACCATGGAACAGGATTTTTACCGTGGGCGTTTGCAGGACAAATTTGCTATCGACGTAGTTACGCCGGATGCTGCCGATCGCGATATCGTACACCGCATCATTTATGAAGAGCTATGCCTGGGCAAAATCGTTGATACTTCACGCAATGAATATCGCCGGATTATTGCCAAGCTGGAACAGCAGGGCGCCGAGGGGATCATCTTTGGCTGCACTGAAATTGGCCTGTTGGTTAGCGCACAAGATGCCACCGTGCCGGTGTTCGACACCACGGCCATTCATGCGCATGCCGCTGCCGAGTATGCTCTGGCCTAGTCTTCATGTGGAGGCTGGTATTTTACTACCAGCATCAAAGGTTTGCCCGCCAGCATCAACCAGGCGGGCAACATTACAATACACAGTATCGGTAACAGGTGCAGCTCTGGCACCACCGCTACGGCCATAAACAGGCTCAGCCAGCCGTCGCGAGTTACCACCAGCACCAACCCCATAATGGCACAGGAAACGGTGATCGCTGCCGGAACCGCCGGGACATGCTGATGCAACATCAACCCCAGCGCGACGCCGATAAATACCGCCGGGAAAATACGCCCGCCGCGGAATCCGCACGCCGCTGCGACCACCAGGGCGGCCAGCTTGGTCAGAGTGATCACCAGCAGTTGGCTGGTGGTGAAACTGCCGTCGACCACCAACAGTTTCATCTCATCCAACCCTTTGAATAGGGTGATATCTCCGCCAATGACCCCAAGGATACCTAGCAGCAGGCCACCTAGCCCGAGCATCAATACCGGGTTTTTCAGCGAATGGAACATGTGGTGCATGCGTGGGAAGCACCAGATCGCCACCATCCCCAGGGCAATAGCGATCAGCGCGACCACCGAGCCGCTGAAGATATCGCGTAGCCGGGTCACATTGTAAGCATCAAGCTGTAGGGTAAAGTTCGGGGTAAAGAACATCTGGGTAGTGACGGCACCGGCGGCAGCGGCCATCAGCGGGGCAAACAGCCGATCCCACAAGGGGACTTCGTTATTTCCCCCTAGCGTTTGCGAGAAAATCAGAGCGGCGGCAACCGGTGTACCAAACATTGCGCCAATCGTGCCAGCGGCAGCGAGGATGATCCAATCCATCTTCGGCACCTTTGGCAATAACCTGGCACCCAGTGCGACCACCAGGGCAATATTGATGGCGGTGATCGGGTTTTCCGGCCCCAAACTGACGCCACCCGCCAGGCCCACCATCAAGGCTAACGCCAACCCCGGCACGGCGGCCAGCGGCAAAGGCATGCCGATCAGTGATTCGGTAGCCGGATCTGGCCCGGCATGGCCCGGCACGAAGCGTACGATTAGCCCAACGGCGATACCGGTCAGTGTAAGCATGCCGATGGTCCACCAAGGGGAATGGCTATCGATATTGAGCAGATCCGGGAGGCGAACCCACAGCCAATTCTGCAGCACGTTGGCACTTTCCATCAGCAAGATAAGGATCAGGCTGGAGGCGGAACCGATAACGATCGCGGGCAGGGCGAAGGCCAACATAGCATTGGCGCGCGGATGCAGCATGCGGGATCCCTTGTTGTCACGTCCCTGATTGGCAGGGAAAACAGAGAGTAAAGCCAGCAGAATCGCCAGGCCTCAGAGAAATGGTTTGCATAGTATATAGCTCCAACGGAGCGATTTCGCTAATGGTAGCCGCACGCGATCGCTTTCATCTCATGTTTTTTGCACCAATCTGTAACCGACGGTATAAATCGGTGAAATAGGGTCTGGCTGAAACGTTTTTTGTGATCCGGATCGCTATTGAGCAGCGGGCCGCAGAATGCCGATTGTTGTTTGGGCGGCGTGATTTTACAGTGTACCCAATTTCGCATTTTTCATTTTAGGGAGAAACACCGATGACCTATGCCCTCGTAGGTGATGTTGGCGGCACCAATGCCCGCCTGGCGCTGTGCACTGTCGAGACGGGCGAGATCGCCCAGGCGAAAACCTATTCTGGTCTGGAGTTCGATAGCCTGGAAGCGGTGATCCGCCAATACCTGGCCGAGCTGCAACTGGAGGTTCAGGATGCCTGTATCGCCATCGCCTGCCCGGTAACCGAGGATTGGGTCGCCATGACCAATCACACCTGGGCCTTCTCTATCAAAGCGATGAAAGAGAACCTGGGCTTAAAGCACCTGGAAGTGATTAACGATTTTACTGCGGTTTCGATGGCGATTCCGATGCTGTCCGAAGATGACGTGTTGCAGTTTGGCGGGGGCAAAGCGCAAAAGGATAGACCGATTGCCGTTTACGGTGCGGGTACGGGGCTGGGGGTATCACACCTGGTACACGTAAACCGTCGTTGGGTGAGTTTGCCGGGTGAAGGTGGTCACGTAGATTTTGCACCGAACAGTGAAGAGGAGGACATCATCCTGGAGGTGCTGCGTGGCGAAGTGGGGCACGTCTCTGCGGAACGCGTGCTGTCTGGCCCTGGGCTGGTGAATCTGTACCGTGCCATCGTCAAGGCAGACAAGCGCCTGCCGGAGAAGCTGCAACCCAAAGATATCACCGAGCGCGCGCTGGCGGACAGCTGTACCGATTGCCGCCGTGCCCTGTCCCTGTTCTGCGTGATCATGGGTCGGTTTGGCGGCAACCTGGCGTTGAATCTGGGGACGTTTGGCGGGGTGTATATCGCCGGGGGCATCGTGCCGCGCTTTATGGAGTTCTTCAAGGCCTCCGGGTTCCGCGCTGCTTTTGAAGACAAGGGCCGCTTTAAAGACTACGTGCGAGAAATTCCGGTGTTTATGATCACCCATTCCCAACCGGGGCTGCTGGGGGCTGGCGCTCATCTGCGGCAGACGCTGGGTATGCATCTGTAATCAACACAATAAAAAAAGGCGCTACCGGTTTGGCAGCGCCCTTTTTTTTACTCGCCTCTTAGCCGTTGGCTTTGGCCAACACAGGCTCTGCGTGAGACTCTTCTTCCTGCTCAACCGCTTTCGGCGCTTTGATAAACAGGGTAATCAGCAGTGAAATCACCGACAGCACACCCATCACCATGAAAGTCGCGTGGAAGCCGCCGAAGTGGTTGGCCACAAACGACCCAGCCAGCGCGCCCAGACCAAAGCCCTGATAAATGATGCCGTAGTTTTTGCTGTGGTTTTTCAGGCCGAAAAAGTCACCGACAATCGCCGGGAAGACGGTAATGTTGCCACCGAAACAGAAGGCAACCGCGCCGACGCAGATAAAGAACAGCGTATGGCTCAGCGTCACGAAGCTCAGTGCGGCAATCGCCAGAATAGTGACCAGCATGGTGAAGCTGATGACGCGCATACGACCTACTTTATCGGACAGGGTGCCTAGAATGATGCGGCCTGCGGTATTGAAGATTGCTACGGCGGAAACGGTGTTGGCGGCGGTGGCCAAATCCATCCCGGCCAGCTGTACGCCCATGTCTTTAACGATACCAATCAGATACAAGCCGCTCATGCAGGCCGCGAAGAAAATCACGAACAGCATATAGGCCTCTTTGCTGGCCAGCATCTGGCGCACGGTGTAATCGTTGCCCAGCGTACCGTGGTTAGCCTGTTGGTTAACCTGTACCGGTTCTTTGAGCAACATGGAACCCAGCACAATCAGCGCCATCACGATCACGCCCCAGTAGAAGAAGGCGGCAGAGACACCGGCACCGCTAATCAGGGCGGCGTTAACGTATTTGAACAACAGGCTGCCGCTGCCGAACGCCCCGACGGAGATGCCGGAAATCAGCCCCTTGTTGTCCGGGAACCATTTGATCAGGTTGGACAGGGTAGAGATGTAAGCGATACCCACCGCAAAACCGACCACCACGCCCGCTAACAGATAAATCATATCCAGCGATTGCACGTGGGCACTGGCAATCAGCCCCAGGCCGACCAGCACGCCGGAAACCAGCGTCAGATTACGAATACCAAAACGTTCTTGCAGCTTACCGGCGAACAGCGTGGCGAAGGCCAGGAAGAAGCTGGTGATCGAGAAGGTAGTAGCGACATCGCCAAGGCCCCAGTGGAACTTGTCTACCAGCGGCTGGTTGAACAGGCTCCAGGTATAGATAGTGCCGAGGCCCATCTGGCAGATGATGGTGCCGAGAACGATTAAGCTGCGATTTGCCGGTTTGCTGTTCATGGCCGGTCTCCTTCCTGTATTGGCGTTGCCCATTGGCAAAATTAGCAAGGCAACCAGAGCCCTGCGGTATGGGCTTATTATAAAGGGGGCGATCGTTGCCAATGGCGGATCGGGAATGAACTGCCGCTGCCGAGGAATGAAATGCCGTTATCTCTGCATGAGTTGCCGAATAAGGGCTAAAAAGCCGTTGGAATGCGGCCTGCCGGGCGTGATCTACATCAAAGATATGTCAGAAAGATGGCCAAAGCGCTGCGGCAAACTGTGTGGTAATTGTGAAGGATATGCCTGAAAGGCGTAATTGGGCTTTCGTCCTATAGAGAACGTACCGGTGCGGAACTACTGTGATCGGTAAATGGATCCGTTCCATGCTCTGGGAGAGACCTGATGAAAAAAGTGCTGTTGTTATTGGCTGCGTTGTTGCCGCTTTCATTGCCTGCGGTGAGCCATGCGGATATTTCTGTCGGCATCAACGTGCCTGGAATGTCGCTGCATATTGGCGATCGTGATGACCGTGGCCATTACTGGGATGGTTATCGCTGGCGTGAACCGCGCTGGTGGCACGAGCATTATGGCCCACGCGGATATTACGGCCCACCGCCAAGGGCGGTTTATTACGGCCCCCCACGTCGTGAATGGCGTGATGGCCCACGTTATTACCGCATGCCACCACCACCGCCACGCTATTACCAACGGGAACACGGCCCGCGAGGCCCACGCTGGTAACTATAACCGCATCAGTTGGCGAAACGCTTTGACCTTGCTGCGGCTGACCGGGACTTCAAAATCCAGATCGCTCAGCCGCAGAATATAGGTGTTGTTGAACCAGGGAACGATTTCCCGGATCTTGGATAGATTGACGCAATACGAACGGTGGCAGCGGAAGAAAAACTCTTCCGGCAGCCGCTGGTAAAACTCGGTGATATTCATCGGCATTACAAACTCTTCGCGCCGGGTATACACCCGCGTGACTTTCTCATCGGCGGCGGCGTAGTAGATGTCGTTGATCTCCGTGACGATGATGCGCTCGTCTTTGATCAGGTTAATGCTGTGGCTGGTACGATTCGCCGGTGCGCTAGGCTCTGGCGTCTGCGCTGGTCGGTTATGCAATGCCTCCAGCTTTTGCAGCATGGTGATGATGCGTGCCTCATGATACGGCTTGAGGATATAGTCGAACGCCTCGATCTCAAACGCCTCCACCGCATGCTCTTTATAGGCAGTGATAAACACGATTGACGGACGATGCGCAAACTTGCTGATGTTCTGTGCCAACAATACGCCGTCTAACGACGGAATATTGATATCGAGGAAAATGGCGTCAACCTGATGGGTTTGCAGATATTTCAGCACGTCCAAGCCGTCTTCAACGGTGGCTTCGATGGTGATATTGCTGTGTTTGTTAATCAGATAAGTCAGCTCTTGCTGGGCGAGAAACTCATCTTCCACAATGATGGCTTTCATAGTTGTTCCCCGGCAGGTTGTGGGCTGTTTTCGCTATGCAGTTTATTGCCGTTTTTGGTGACGTAGAAGGCGATCTCCGTTCCCGGCTCCAGCCGTCGGATGCGTAATCCTTCACCGTACAGCAGGGAAACCCGGTGGTGCACATTGAGCAGGCCGATATTGTGGCCAGGCATTTCATTGCGTTCAACGCGTTCGATCACCAGCGGATCGATGCCGTTGCCAGTATCTTTCACCGAAATCCTGACGCGATCGCCCCGATCTTTCACCGAGATCACCACCACGCCTTTCCCTTTACAGGGTTGAATACCGTGCACGATGGCATTTTCCACCAGCGGCTGGATCAGCAAGCTAGGGATGCGTACGGCAATATCGTCGTCGATGTCATAAATCACCGTCAGCTTACTGCCGAAGCGCGCCTGCTCGATGGCGATATAGTCCTGGATCTGATGCAGTTCCTTACGGATATCGATCAGTTCGTCGTTCAGTTCCAGGTTATAGCGCAGGTAACGCGACAGGTTGATGATCAACTGGCGGGCGGTATCCTGATTTAGCCGGATCGACGACGAGATGGCGTTCAGCGCATTAAACAGGAAATGCGGATTGATTTTGCTTTGTAGCGCGCGCATTTCGGCCTTGTCCGCCATTTGGCGCAGATGCTCGATGCGCGAAACCTCCATCTGGGTGGAGATAATCTGCGACAGGCCAACCGCCATCACCTTCAGCGTATTAGTGATCTGATGGGCATGGCAGTAGTAAATTTTCAGCGCCCCGGTCACCTCACCTTTTTCCCATAGCGGGATCACCAGTTGGGAATGGATCTGCGGTGCGGTCTGGTTCTCGAGGTTGTTTTTGATGATGATTTTGCCCTGCTGGATGCTTTCCAGCGTGACTCGGCTCAGCCCTGCGCGCCCGAGTGGGTAATGTTCTGCTCCCACGCCAACGTAGGCCAGCACTTGTTGGGTATCGGTGATGGCGACCGCATCGGCATTAATATCGTGGCGGATAATTTCGCAAATGGTGGCCAGCGATTCGCTATTGATATTACGGAAATAGGGCAGCGTTTTGCGGGCAATATCTAGCGCCAGCTTGGCCTGCCGTGCCGCAATAACCTCTTTTTCGTCTTCGACGCTTTGCACCAGCAGCACGATCAGGCCGATACACACCGTGCCGAGGATCATCGGCAGGGCAATTTTAGACACGATATCCAGCCCGAGTTCGGTGGGTTTGGCCCAGACAACAATCAGCAGCATGGTGAGTGATTCGCATAGCATGCCCCCCAAGATCCCGGCACGCCAGCGCTGGCCTTTCTTCACCTTCAGGTTGATATAACCGGCGCCGATCCCGGCAATAATGCTGGTGATCAGGCAGGGAACCGAGGTGATACCGTCGATATCGATCAGATAGCGGTGCAATCCGGCGATAATGCCGGTAATGATGCCAACCCAGGGGCCAAACAGGATCCCCCCGGCCATGATGGCGATCACCCGTACGTTAACCAGAGAACCTTCGACATTGATGCCAGAATAGGTACTGAACAGGGCGAACAGAGAGAAGATGGCCGTGACTGCGGCCAGTTCCAGCGGAGTATGATCTTCCTTTTGCAACAGCTGGCGAAACAGCCGGGTGCGGGTGAGGAAAAACAGGCAGATCAACATCAGGGCGGCACGATCGAATACCGCTAACAACATTTCAAAAACAGGGTGCACAACGGCGGCTCACTGCGACGAACGGGAGACCACAGTATATCACAGCGTGGCAATGACCGCGGTGGCCGGAGCACACCGCGGTCATCAGGGTTATTTAAACCCCAACTGTTCCTTGCCGAGCGGCGTCAGCAGTTCAACGGTGGCGCGGCCAATGAAATCCACTTCGAAATCATCCGCAGCAAAATCCACCGGGCTTTTACCTGACAGGAAGCTTGGCAACTGCCGTTGCAGATAGGCATCGTTCTTCTCGCAACCCGGCGCGGCGGCAATGTACATCACGTTGCTGTCGAACTCGCCGTTATGCTCGTTTTCTACCGAATGGATCACGTCACAGTGCCAGAATACCGTATCTCCCGGCTCCAGATCGGGAATAGGGGATAACCCACTTAATAAAAGGGGATGCCACTGTTCCGAGATTGATAACGCCCGGCCTGGGGCGGCCCCACACAGATCGTCATCCGCCACATCGTCTTGCAGGGCGCGCAGCAGGATATAGGCCATGGCGTTGGCGATCGGTACTACGTTCAGCGTTCCTGCATGGGTACGTTGCGGCGTCAGCGCTGTCCAGCCCTGGAAAGTGCGGAACATGGAACAAACCGCCGGTGAGGCGATCTCGCGCACTTCGGTGCGGCCATCGGCGGCAAAGGGATCGTATTGCTGCCAGTTGCCGGAGAACACGTGACGATAGACGTAGCGGAAATTCTCATCCAACCAGCGTTCGATGGTGCCGCTATCCACATGCGGAGAAAGGCCCAGTGAAGAGGAGTTTGGCGGACGGCGGCGGGTACGATCGGCATAGGTAGCAACGCGCGTTGGGTCAAAGTGCTGTTTGCCGTTGCTCTCGGTTGCCCACAGGCTGTTGAGGAACACCTGCACCGCATGCATGCGCTGATCTTGACGAGCCTCGACCTGAGGCTTCGACCAGTAAATGCCGTAGATCTGTGGCTTACTGGCGGCCAGTTTGCCAAAGTAGTTATCTTCGGCGGCATTTTTTAACCGCTCGACGAAGTTATTGCGTTCGAGATAGTCGCCAATCTCCTGATTCCAGGCCTCGGCTTTGCTGCGTGGGAATACGCCTCGAATAGCGCACACGCCGCGCTGTTTAATCAGGGCAATTTGTTGTTCGGTAACGCGTTGTTGCAGAATATCTTCGGCGTCCACCTGCGGCACCGGGTCCTGGCCGTTGGCCAGTTCCTGACGGATTTGCTCCACCTGCTGGCGAATATTGTCTTCCAGTTCCAGGAAGACTTCGCGATAGTTGGGTAAAGCCTGGCGTAACTGCTGCTTGACGCTTTTTATTGCGGTAGGCACATCATCGATAAGTAATGAAGCCATGGTGTTCTCCTTGGCCCGCCGGTGGGCGAGGATGTTAGTGGTAGGGTAGCGTTATATAGTTGCTGTTTTGTTGTAACCTGGTTAATGATTATCTGGATTTAATAGGGGAAAATAAAGGGATATCTTTCATTCGTAACTTCCTCTTTTTCGTTTTTCGGAGATTTTCCTGATGAAATTGGAAACACCTCGCTTGCTGCTGACATCGCTAACCGCGGATGACTGGCCGTTATTCCTACGTCTGTTCCAGGATCCCCAGGTGATCCGTTACATTGCCGATCCGCTGCCGGAACACGAGATCCGCGAACGTTTCGAAGCACGCTTGCCCACATGGGATAAGCATTGCGATCGCTGGCTATGCCTGGTGATGAGAGAAAAAAGCAGCGGTCAAGCGGTGGGAATGACCGGGTTTCGCCCTGAGTGGTCCCCTTGCCAGCAGGCCGAAGTGGGCTTTGGCAGCCTGCCGGAAGGGCAGGGGAAAGGTTATGGCAAAGAGTCGCTGCCCGTGATCTTGGACTTTGCCTTCAATGCCTGCGGGTTTCACAAAGTGTATGCCACGGTGACAGAGGGGAATTTAGCCTCACGGGGTCTGTTGGAGAGCTGTGGTTTTCAACTGGAAGGGACGCTGCGTGACAATTTCCGCCTGGCGGACCGGTGGTGTAATGACTGGCGGTTGGGGTTGTTGGCGACGGAATTTGCGGCTGCCGAACGGTAAAAAAATTGTTATGCGAGGGGCTCGACAGCCTGACAAGGCTGAGTTATGTTCGATGTTCGGCCATTCTGTGGCCAACGTCGCTCGGATGGTCCGGGCGCTAACGTCTCTTCGAGGTAACTATGTCTGATAACAACCCGCGCCGTTTCACGCGCATCGAACGCCTGCCCCCTTATGTGTTTAATATCACCTCTGAACTGAAGATGGCTGCACGCCGTCGCGGGGAAGATATTATCGATTTCAGCATGGGTAACCCGGATGGCCCGACGCCGCCGCATATCGTAGAGAAACTCTGTACCGTAGCCCAGCGTGATGATACACATGGCTACTCAACCTCTCGCGGTATTCCGCGCCTACGCCGTGCTATTTCGCACTGGTATCAGGAACGCTATCAGGTCGATATCGATCCCGAGAGCGAAGCCATTGTGACCATCGGCTCGAAAGAGGGCCTGGCGCACCTGATGCTGGCAACGCTCGATCATGGGGATACGGTGCTGGTGCCGAATCCAAGTTACCCGATCCATATCTATGGCGCGGTGATCGCCGGTGCGCAGGTGCGTTCCGTGCCGCTGGTGGACGGCGTGGATTTCTTTGGTGAGCTAGAGCGCGCCATTCGTGAAAGTATTCCGCGGCCAAAAATGATGATCCTGGGCTTCCCATCCAACCCGACTGCGCAGTGTGTAGAACTGGATTTCTTTGAGCGGGTAGTGGTACTGGCGAAGCAGTATGACGTGCTGGTGATACACGATCTGGCCTACGCCGATATCGTCTATGACGGCTGGAAAGCGCCTTCGATCATGCAGGTGCCGGGAGCCAAAGACATTGCGGTAGAATTCTTCACCCTGTCGAAAAGCTACAATATGGCCGGCTGGCGTATTGGCTTTATGGTGGGGAATCCTGAGCTGGTTAGCGCATTGGCACGTATTAAAAGCTACCACGACTACGGCACCTTTACGCCGCTGCAGGTGGCCGCTATCGCCGCATTGGAAGGCGATCAGCAGTGCGTGTTGGACATTGCCGAGCAGTATCGCCAGCGCCGTAACGTGCTGGTGAAAGGGCTGCACGAAGCTGGCTGGATGGTAGAGAATCCGAAAGCCTCGATGTATGTGTGGGCAAAAATTCCTGAGCCTTACGCGCACTTGGGGTCGCTGGAGTTCGCCAAGCGTCTGTTGGCGGAGGCTAAAGTGTGCGTATCGCCAGGGATCGGCTTTGGCGATTACGGCGATACCCATGTGCGTTTTGCCTTGATTGAAAACCAGGATCGTATCCGCCAGGCGGTGCGCGGTATCAAGGCGATGTTCCGTGCCGATGGATTAATCAAGCCAGCTAAAACGGCGACTCCTCCTACCAAATAACACCCCATCTTGAGGGGACTGATGTGTTGCCTGAGATTAGGCAATCGCTGTTGCCCCTAACCCTCTCCCTGTGGGCTGAGTGATCCCCAGTAATATGGTCAGCATCCCATGACCATATTACTGTACTCATTCCCTAACTTTTTCAGCATATTAACTATATTCATCCGTCTCACTATTCCCGCTCTGTCTCTCAGGACCT
>NZ_JBLJAJ010000079.1:0-3140 GCF_047530005.1 Serratia sp. N21D137 | reverse complement strand
TCATGTGCTGAATGTGATTGCCGACTGGCCGATAAACCGGGTCAGTGAGCTACTGCCGTGGCGTATAACACTGCCAACAGAATAACTTACTCGACCTTAGTCAATACGGCCTTCGTTGGACGCTTACTTATGCCGCCTCTTTTTCCGGGTTAAGGTAAACTTCCGGAATATAGTCCCAGTTGCGTAGCTGCTTACTCCAGCGTTCTGGATGTTGTTGGTGGGCTAGCCGGTAAACAGACTTTCTGGCTGCCAGTATTTTCATATCGAGACCCCGATGGCGTTCATCCGGCGTAACGTATTTTATCCCGCTGTGCTTATGCTCAAGGTTGTACCAGTTTACGAAACGGCTTACCCAGGCCCGTGCGTCATCTATTGTGTGAAAGCCGTTCTCTGGCCACCAGGGGCAATATTTGAGTGTGCGGAACAATGATTCTGAATACGGATTATCATTGCTGACCCGGGGGCGAGAGTAAGAACTCAGTACGCCAAGGGCATACATTTTTGCCAGCAACGTAAAGCTGCGCATTGGGCTTCCGTTGTCAGAATGCAGCACCAGGTTACGGGATGAACATTTTTCATTCCACACCGCTCGTTGTAGCAGTTCTGCTGCATGTTCTCCGGTTTCACTGCTGAATACATCTGCGGCGATAATTTTACGGCTATAAATGTCCATTATCATATAGAGGTAAAAGTGCTGGCCTCTGACCCAGGACGGAAGGTAGCTGATATCCCAACTCCAGACCTGATTCGGTGCAACCGCCTTAAGCACATCAGGCCGTTTATACTGACATTCACGGGATCTTCTCGTCAGTTGACTGGCTGATTTTAATACACGATAAAAGGTTGATTCAGAAGCAATATAAACGCCTTTATCCGCCAGCATCGGCACAATCACATTTGGTGGCAAAGAGGCGAACTCAGGAGCGTTGCATAGCGCCAGAATTTGCTGCCTTTCTGTTTCCGATAATTTATTTCTGGGGACCCGGTTTGTCGCACCAGGTCTTCTGTCTGCACCGATCACTTCACCATCAATCCAGCGCTGAAGCGTTCGGATCGAAATCCCAATACACTGACAGGCCTGGATTTTACGGGCGCCGTGATCGACAGCTTCACGGACAAGAGAAATAATTTTCTGCCGCTCCGGAAGAGGTGTCAGCCTTCCTCGCTGTTGTCCCAGAGGGCATTGAACTTTTCCCGCAGCATCAGGAGCGCAGCCGCTTCTGCCAGCGCTTTATCTTTGCAGGTCAGCTCCTTCTCAAGTTCACGCAACCGGCTTCTGATATCGCGTAACTCTTTATCTGCGCGGCGATTTTCCGTCAGCTTCATTTCATGAGCTTTGATCGAAATAACCCGCCACTCTTTAACCTGCTCAACAAAAAGCCCCTGACGGCGACAATAATCGGCAAGTTCCATTTCAGACAATGAAGCTGTTTCAAGAACAACCGAAAAGCGACGCTCAGGAGTCCATTCATCACCATCCACAGAGGAAATCCTTTCATTTTTTGGCAATAAGCCTTGTGCCACCAGTTCAAGTCGCCATTTTGCAACAACGGAAGAACTCAGAGCCAGTTTTTGTGCAATGTGTCTGACGGACCAGCTATAAGGAGGCTGGAGCCACATCACTCCCTTTTCTTTCACATCAATCGGTACTGCATGCGCAGGCATAGTCATTCTCCTTCAAAAAGTAAGCGACAACTATGCTGACACAGGGGGGGAATGGCCGTTCATCTTCGCCAGAATACGCATCTGCCAGCTGACGTTTGAGCCGGGCATTTTCGGCAGCCAGTTCGCTTTCACGCTCGAATGATGTCAGTTGCTGTTGTTGTTTGCTTCGCCAAGTATAAAGTTGCGACTCGTAGAGACCGAGTTCGCGCGCGGCTGCGGCCACGCCAATACGTTGAGCGAGCTTAAGCGCTTCGTCCCGAAAGGCAGGCGTGTGTTGTTTGCGGGGCTTGTTTTTCGTTGCTGATGGTTTAGTCATGAGTCACCTCTGAGTTACGAGTTTACTCACTTAATACCGTGTCCACTATTGCTGGGTAAGATCAAAAGTCCTGCTGGCAAGCGTGAAAGAGACGGCTGAAAAATTGCTCAACGCGTAATCCTTAGTAGCTGAATCTGCGTCGAGTTGCTAGTCAATTCGGCGCAGTCAAAATGCTTCCTCTGGTGAAATCTGTTGGGTAATGACAGCCATTATTTATCAGATTTCACGTAGCGCGATCAAAAAAGGAGGGCGTTTTGAACGATATTGCACAACTTTTGCCAGTAATCCAATCACTGGAGGTTCAACTCCATCAGTCGGCAACGCGCAACGATGCTAATCTCGTCGGAGAATTGCTGCATGACGATTTTGAAGAGATCGGTTGTTCCGGGTTGTACTATGACAAACAGCAAACCATTGCGGCGCTAAAGTTGGAAAGCGGCCAGCCACAGATTTTTGCCGAAGAATTCAAACTGGTGAAGATTGCCGATGGTGCCGTATTGTTGAGGTATAAAATTTTTCAACGTGATGCGGATGGCAGCATTGTTCGCCGTGCTGAGCGTTCTTCGAGCTGGTTGCAATCGTCACAAGACAGCGGAGGCCATTGGCAGATGCGTTTTCACCAAGGCACACAGATCGGGAATTGAAGCCAACTGTGTATCAACTCGAACTGATTAGAAAACCAAGCAGACAAAGCGTGAAGGTGAGGTGAGATAAACATAGCGGGATAACCCGGTGCGTAATTGCCAATGCAATTTAACATAATTATCGTTATGCGCACCAGGAATGTGGCAGCAAAGTTGTAATGTCCGCTTCTGGCTAAGTTAAGATGTCCGGCATGTATAATCAAATAAGGATTACCATGACGGCTCTTACAGCGGAGTTTTTGGTCGTGACTCAAATTTAGTGGTAGTGGTTGATTGTTAGATACCATCCGATGAGCTTATCGTGCATTTCTTCTGACTTTGAGAAGCAGATGGTCTTGCGAGCAAGCTGCTTGAGATGGGTGAGGTGTACTGGCAATAGCGGACACTATCATTTGTTCTTTTATTAAGCAGCCATGCAATAATAGTTCTTCTCGAAGTCTGCCGGTGAGAGATTACCCAACCGGGAATGACGACGCTGCCGGTTGTAGAAGATCTCAATATATTCCCGTACTACT
>NZ_JBLJAJ010000078.1:0-3368 GCF_047530005.1 Serratia sp. N21D137 | reverse complement strand
TGCCAAACCCTGATCGGAGGCATGCCAAACCGTGATCGATTGTGATGCCAAATCGCGATCGGAGATGCATGCCAAATCATGATCGATTCGAATGCCAAACAGTGATCGATTCAGACGCCATTTTGCAACATGAGTTGCGAATTGTCAGCCTGGATGTGCCCACATCATGGCAGGCACTGTCAGATAAAGACCCTTCGCAGGTCGACCCGATCACCCGCGCAGTAATAACCGCCATCAATAACATGCTTATCGACCTGATGGCCGCAATGTCGCATAAAGACTGGCTGAGTCGCCGCCATCGGCAAAAACAGGGGATTGAACGGGCACATACGCTGGGTAAATACCGGGGCAAACAGGCAGACCAAGAGCGGCACCAGAAAGTATTATATTATCGACAAGTAAAAAGCCTGAGTATCAAGGAAACAGCTGACGCTACAGGCTACAGCACTTCGCAAGTTTGTCGAATTCAGGCTTTGTATCGGAAACAGGGTGAAACAGCTTAGAAGAATTCATTTGTAGGATAAAATTTTTCGGTAAGCCCCCTTAAACATAACAATACCACTCTATGAGATGTGTTTTTTAATTAAAAGGGTTTTTACCATCATATATGATATTGATTTGATGAAAATATATATCATCCAATGAAATCACCTCTGTCACATGACTCCCAGAGGTGATGGGAGCTGAACTCAGGTAACGAGGACTATTGAAGACAAAAATAATGCAGTACATAGCACTTAACTCGTATCTTTCTTCACCAAGAAACAAAAGGTTATGTGCATTCCGGCCATTCATAGCATCTTTGGCTAAGGTGAGATATACCCCTTTTTTGGCGTTTGTTCCCCTCCGTTCACGATTTGGATTTGCTGATATTTTTCTTTGCATTTTTATCGCATTAAGTCCTTCCTTAGAAGTGTAATGAATGTAAACAATTTTCCCGTTAAACAAACCATTGTTGATGTGCATATTAATGCGATGGTCTTTACTGAACATAGTAGCTACTCCCATAAATTATATGTATTAGTCGCGACTTGATCTGACACTGGCTCTTGAAAGGTTGAGAGTTACCGGTTTTGGTAATGGCTCCAATTGGTTGAACTTGCTGTATAATGCTCGTTTTTGAGGTTCTCTCATGGCCAGCGTTAATGTTCATTGTCCCCGTTGTCAGTCTGCTCAGATTTACCGGCATGGGCAGAACCCTAAAGGCCGTGACAGATTTCGCTGCCGTGACTGCCACCGCGTGTTTCTCCTAACTTACACCTACGAAGCCCGTAAGCCGGGTGTCAAAGAGCAGATCACCGAAATGGCGTTCAACGGTGCCGGTGTTCGCGATACCGCAAGGACGCTGAAAATCGGCATTAACACCGTCATTCGCACTTTAAAAAACTCGCGCCGCGACGAATAACATCCTCTCCAGTTGCTCATGCTGACGTAGCACTTATCTGCGAACTCGATGAGCAATGGAGCTTTGTCGGCAGTAAAGCCCGGCAGCATTGGCTCTGGTATGCGTACAACACCAAAACAGGCGGAGTCCTGGCCTATACATTTGGCCCCCGCACGGATGAAACCTGCCGTGAGCTGCTGGTTCTACTCACCCCTTTTAATATCGGAATGATAACCAGCGATGACTGGGGTAGTTATCGCCGGGAAGTGCCGAAGGATAAGCATCTGACCGGCAAAATATTCACTCAACGTATTGAGCGTAACAACCTGACACTGCGTACACGCATCAAAAGACTCACTCGCAAAACTATCTGCTTCTCACGCTCTGTTGAGCTGCATGAAAAAGTCATTGGTGCCTTTATTGAGAAATACATGTTCTACTAATTGGAGGCATTACCCCGGTTTTGATATGGGTGTCGAATCCTTATACAAAACGCGAGGTAACTCTCATGCTTTATACTAACAACCCCATCATCAAACACAAAGCGGGTTTACTCAATCTGGCTGAAGTGGACTGACCCCACGCTCGTAGACAAATTCTGTCCTCACGACGAGGCCCGTTCAAAGGCCTCCGGACTGACGCCGCCGAGGTGACTGTGACGCCGGGCCCGGTTGTAGAACACTTCAATGTAATCGAAGATACCCGCCCGGGCTAGATCCCGGGTTTTGTATATTCTCTTCCTGATGCGTTCTTTTTTCAGTGAACTGAAGAACGATTCGGCCACTGCATTATCCCAACAGTTACCACGCCGGCTCATACTGGGTGCCAGGTTATTGCCCCGACAAAACCGTTGCCAGTCGTCGCTGCCATACTGGCAACCCTGGTCTGAGTGCACGATGACCTCGCTGTCCGGTTTACGTCGCCAGACCGCCATCATCAGCGCATCCAGTGCCAGTTCGCGTGAGAGGGTAGGCTTCATCGACCAGCCTACCACGTTACGGGCGAAGAGGTCGATAACCACCGCCAGATACAACCAGCCCTGCCAGGTGCGGATGTAAGTGATGTCGGTGACCCAGACCTGATTGGCCCGGACAACGGTAAACTGCCGCTGTACGCGATTAGGGGCAACCACCGAAGGTCGGCCGGCGATACGCCGTGGTGCTTTATAGCCCCGCACGGCTTTAATCCGGTTCAGTTGCATAAGACGGCCCACCCGGTTTTTGCCGCAGGTTTCCCCGATTTCGTTCAGATCGCCATGAACCCGCCGGTAACCGTATACGCCTCCGCTCAGTGAATATGAATCACGGATAAGCGTCAGCAGACGCTGGTTATCTTTATCACGCGCCGAGACCGGGTTATGTAGCCACGCGTAGAACCCGGCCCGGGCGACATGCAGTACCCGACACATCGTCATCACACCCCATACAGTGCGGTGCTCATTGATAAAGCGGTACTTCAGTCGGGCTCCCTTGCAAAGTACCGCGCGGCCTTTTTCAGGATATCCCGTTCTTCTTCAGTACGTTTTAGCTGTGCCCGTAGTTTCAGGATCTCGCTTTTGGCTTCCAGTAAATCCCTAGCATGCTGTTCGCTGTTACCAGGTTTGATAGCCCGTAGCCACTTATAGAGGCTGTGTGCAGAAACGCCCAAACGGTCAGATACTTCGGCAACGGAATAACCGCGTTCCGTTACCTGACGGACAGCTTCTTCCTTAAATTCAGGTGTAAATCGTGGTGTGCCCATACGCTCCTCCTATGCTCAAACTATAGGGCAGGATCGTCTACCGGGGTGGGGTCAGTCCAAACAGATGGTTGTGGGAAAGCCTCATTGCTCTTAATGCCTGGCTAAAAAATGAGCTTAACGCCCCATTCCCACTCGAAACGCAACAAAACCCAGGGGGCTTATGCCGCCTGTAAGTGTGTTAAAAATACCTCATTGGGGGAGCGATAGCCCAGAGATTTTCTCCCTCGTGTGTTGAGTATGTGTT
>NZ_JBLJAJ010000077.1:0-3537 GCF_047530005.1 Serratia sp. N21D137 | reverse complement strand
CTGTTCCAGCAGCATTCGGACAGCCCGCTCACGCAGCTCTGGTGGGTAACGGTTTGCTCGTTTGGATGTCATTTCGGGTCTCCTTTCACTGAGAGTTTAGTCTCCCGAAAACCCGGTACGGTTCAGTGCGCTGCAGGAAGGAGGTCAGTCGTCCTCGTGGTCGTTCTCCCAAAGCGCATTTAACTTTTTTCGCAGCACCAATATCGCTGCGGTTTCTGCGAGAGCCTTTTCTTTTTGCCGAAGTTCACGTTTTAACTGTTTGATTTCTTTTTGGTCTGCCTGCCGCTGCCGTTTGGCTTCAAGCTCCTGTTCACGAGAACTCATAAAGCCTCTGAGCGCATCCGCTTTCCAGGCTTTCACTTGTTCAACATACAAGCCTTTGGCGCGGCAATACTCGCTCAATTCGGCTTCATTCAAACTGGCAGTTTCAAGTACAGTGGCGAACTTAGCCTCTGCTGACCATTGGTCAGGTGTTGATTTATTTCCTGGCACAGGGCGACCTTGTTGTTTGGCTTTATGCCGCCAATTATACAAGGTTTGCAGTCCAATCCCTTCATTGCGGGAAACTTCTGCCACGGTCATATTTAATGGTGGCAATAACTTGCTTAATATCTCTTGCTTACGTTCTTCGCTGTAACTCGGCACATTCAAGCCTTAACCCCCAACTGATTAAATTTTAGAGGGTGACAACTATCCTGCCAGAGGGGGGATCCGCGCGGATCCTTTTATTTTTCCGATTTTTGGAGTTATACCATAACTCGGAATGCATTAAAGCGTTAATCGCCCTGTTTGTGAGACGGATCGGGCGGGGTAAAATACAGCATATAGTGGCTCTAGCAGCTGATAGAACCCCTACATGTGGTGTCTGGCGGGGCGGGGTGGCGGGTTGCCGAAATGGCAGAGAACGGAAACACCGATCCCGCTGCCGGGAAAAGCGGCTCGCCCCGGTGCCCCTCACGCGTCGAGCCAGACTTTATGTGCTGGCGAAACTACTGCCAGCACCGAGAACCCGTTCACCAGGAGGTGTTTGTCATTTTTATTAAGTGTCATGGCGTAAGGAGTTACTTTTTAGAAAACTTTCAGTGAAACTTAAAATCATGCGCGCGTCATCTTGCGTTTATAAATTACTTTCATGCGCAGCATCATTTCCTTCATACCGTATTACATGGAGAATATGGTGATTAATACCATCATGAAAAAGGGTCGTGACGCAGATTTATTGATAGTGATGAATAGTAAAATACCAACCGATGATCTTATCGTGCATTTCCTCTGACTTCGAAAAGCAAATTGTTCTGCGGGTCAGTCGTTTGATATGTGTGCGAAGATTAAGATTATGCCGTTCTATCCTTTGGGTATATTTCTTGCTCATCACGTGGCTGGTTGCGCTCAACAGGACCTTATAAACCGGCCAAGCATCCGTCATGTAAAAGGCAATATTAAATTTGCTTAACAGGGCCAGCAATCGTTGCAGAGTCGAGGCATTTCTCGGGCCGAAGACGTGAGCCAGAGCCCGTTTGCGGATACGGTCATAAGCGTAGAACAACCACCGGGGATTGGCTTTACACCGCACGTAAGACCACTGTTCATCGGCTTCACAGCAGATAACGGCTTCTGCTTCGGTGTCGAGATTCTCAGCTACCTGTTTTGGCGAAATTTTTTTAAGTGCCGCAGAACAGTATTGAGGCTGATGCCGAGAACCCGTGCGGTAGCGCGACATCCAGAACCATTCATCGCCATATTAACAATGGTTTGGTGTGTGTCTGGTTTGGCACCGGAATAGCTAAAGTTGAGCTGAAAGGTCTTTGAGCAGAGCTTGCAGATGTAATGCTGGGCACCGGATGCTGAATGTCCGTTACATCGTACACCCTGGGTTTCATTGCACTGAGGGCAGACAACATCAACTTTTGCCATGAATTTTATCCAAAGTGCGGAGCATACGCGATCAGCAAGTCTGCGTCACGACCCGAAATCCCTTATCCAGTAACGGTACCAGACGGATAACCCAGCGATGGAGCGTGGAATGGTCAACGACAGTACCGCGCTCAGCCATCATTTCCTCCAGATTAGGAGGCTCAGGGAGTAAGCCAGATACCAGCGAACATATTGCGCGATAATATCGACAGTGTAATGTAAACGTTTATAGGCTTTTCGGATCAGAGGGATCAGCAGGTAACATCGCTAAAAGAACAGTACGTCACCTGACGCCGCCTTAATGCGACAGAACCGCTCCAAGGCTACTCTTGATGACACAATCAAATCTTGTAGAAGAGCGTGTTTTGTGCGATGGGAGACTGTACGAAGCCAAAGTATTCATAAAAGGCTCTAGCTTGATCATCGATGGCATGAACCATGATGGCTTTAATTCCCACTTGGTCAGCCAAATTAGAAACACGCCTCACGGCATCGTTAAGAAGCCATTTGCCAAAGTGATGGCCCTGTGTACAGATATCGACAGCCAAACGCCCCAACAGAATTATGGGAACAGGATCAGGCATGTTCTGGCGAAGGCTGCGGCCCACATCAGCATGGCTAACCGAACCGGTGGCAAGGGAATAATACCCCACCACACGTTGGGTATCCTCCAGACAGATAACGAAAGTTCGGCAGGCATTCTGGCGTTGGTTTTTCATGGCTCGACGGCACAACCAATCATTCATTACCTCGTTCCCGCAGTCGAACGGCTGGAGAATATGCGCTTCTGTCAGCAGTGCCGGCGCGGTAATGATTATTTCCATTCAGGCTTCACCGCCATTAAGCGTTTGCGCCCCTCTACGTTTTCTACAGGCGCTTCAAGTTGTTCAATGAATGCCTGATAACGCGCATCGTCCAGGACGAATACTCGCTGATCCAGGATGATGTTCTGTGCCTCATGAACAGCTCTCTCAATAATGAAGTCTGTTCGGTTCTTGTTGACCAAACTTGCCGCATAGTCGATCACTGCACGTTCCTCTTCGGTCGCTCGGACATTAATTTGCTTATCTCGCGTGGGTTTACGAACTGCACTCTGCATGACAGCCTCCTATAGGTAACAATTTGCTATACATCCATTATAGCTTTAAAGGTAACAAATTGCTATACGTAGGGCACCCTAATAGCAATACAATCTGGTTCAAATCAATGGATCCCGAGATCATTTCCGCCTTTTACAGAGACCGGAAAGCCCGATCTCGTTGTTGCAGCTAACATAAGCCACGTTTCTGGTCAGACAGAACCCCCTCCGAAAAGTCGGATATCGGAAACGCCGTTATCCCAGGGATGAAAAGGGGCTCTGGTGGTTCATAACCGGACGAACGATAAAAAAACGCCAGCGTCAGGACATTCTGAACGACAGGTGCTAATAAAACATTAACGCTTTCAAAAGAAGGGTGAATGCAGAACGTTTGCGTGGGGAAAAGCATGTATAGCGAAGTGAGGTGTACTGGCAATAGCGGACACTGTCATTTGTTCTTTTATTAAGCAGCCATGCAATAATAGTTCTTCTCGAAGTCTGCCGGTGAGAGATTACCCAACCGGGAATGACGACGCTGCCGGTTG
>NZ_JBLJAJ010000076.1:0-4123 GCF_047530005.1 Serratia sp. N21D137 | reverse complement strand
GAACACATACTCAACACACGAGGGAGAAAATCTCTGGGCTATCGCTCCCCCAATGAGGTATTTTTAACACACTTACAGGCGGCATAAGCCCCCTGGGTTTTGTTGCGTTTCGAGTGGGAATGGGGCGGGCTTACTCTGCTCATAACGGATGTAGGTACGCATCGAGATACCAAACTCCTCCGCCGCCCGCTCCTGTGTCCAGCCAAGTCCTGTCCGCCAAAGTTTCAACTCTAATCCTGTCATCGCTCACCCACACACTTAAAATATGACATTTTGTCATATTATATCTTTATAATATTGTTTTTCACACCCGGCAGGGCGACGGTCGTTTCGGCTCACCGGCATGAAAGCTTTGGGTTCAATGCGCGTTAGCGCATGAAGGCGACAAACATGGCCATAAAGAACTCAGATGATAAGGGTCGCCGGTCGCGCGGCATAGCCGCCCAGTTCTGATAGGTTTTGCCTATCCCACCCCCCGCCCTGTAGAGCCAATCCCACTAATAGCACCACAAAGCTGTTTTTGCGCGGTCGGAGTGGTCACGGCAAGGCGTAGCCGCAGCCGGGGCGTAGCTCCGCGTTAGCGGGCCGGTAGGGCCGCTTACGAGCGTGTATATGAAACTTTCAGCGATAGTTTTTACAACGACTCGATAGTTAGTTACAGCATCTATCATAAAGCCACTGCTGTTCCCGGCCTTTGGCCGGGGCGGCGGCGGCTTTGCAGTGGGGGGAGTTGTCTGTCGTTGAGGGTGACGCGGATGTTTTTTGTCTGCAATGGTTTAGTGTCTTGGAGCAATTGGGTGCAGCGACGTTGCCCGCTTTAGCGGGAGCGACTTTATCGGCGTAGCCGGTGGGGTTGGTGTTACAAGAGCTGCGTTTTTGCTCGGAATTTGAGCTTTCTGCGGTGTTCTGCCTGAGCAAAGCGAAGGAGGTATCATCGAGCGCTGCTGAGCGCGATGACATCCCCTTTTTAAAAGGCTTATTTTGTTATGGATTAACGTTCGAAAATAAAGATATCAGTACGTTATGGTTCGAAATTAACTGCCTTCTTCGAAATTAACTGCTGTTGTTTGCGCTCCCGGATATCTGAGTCAGGAAGAGGATGGTCACCCCGCCTCATTTTCGCCATCGCTGGCGAGCGCATCGCTTGCAAAAACAGCAACTCCTGAACGCCAGGCAGCACAAAACCCGCGTCGGGATAGACACGGGGTTTTAATCTGGGGATTTTGGTGACTAGAGTATGCCGGCGCGTTCCAGCAGTCGTTGATAATAGGCTTCCGGATCGCTGTGAAGTAGCCCCGGATTATCGCGCTGGAGCGCAATTTCAAGCTGTACAACCTCGTGACGCATGGTTTTGTTTGACCAGGCAACATAGGCTTGATACATCAGGTTTTGGGCCTTTTTGTGGCCTTTGCCATCAGCTTTGATTCTGCTCTGTAGACCGTCCAGGAGTAGATCGAGACGATCACCTTGCTCAAGCGTATCGAGGGCGTTTTCGAGCTGGCCAACCACCTGCTCTTTCTCGCGGGCCAAGTCCGGGTTAACCACCCAGCGCTTGATCTGCTTAAGCCGGTTACGCAGGGAGTGACGATTCTTGATATCGATACCAATGTGCTCGATACGCAGTAAATGGCGCTCATATTTGGTGCGCAGCGTTTCGGTCAGGCCGTTCTTGATCGCCCAGGTACGGAATTGGCCGAGCCACTGGCGAATTTCATCGACGGCAATACCACGGCTAGTGAAGAATCTTTCACTGAGCCAGACGCGCAATGGCTTGTTCTGGCCGCTGTCGGTATCTTTGCCATGCAGGACGATCGCGTACTGCAGCTGCTCCATCACCGACAGTGCATTGAGCGCCACATCATAGGCTTTGCGGCCACTGTCGTAGACATGCAATACCCCCATGTAATGCGCTAATTGCTCCATCGGGGCCATGATTTCGAAAGGATAGTCGCTGTCCGGGTTAAAGTCGCAGTTGGCCGCCATCACCTGTGACAAAGCCGTCAGCGCCTCACAGGCCTCGGAACGTGCGTGAACGCGCATCGGTTTGGGAATGTAATAGGGATCGTTACGTTTGGTATATGGAACATACCCATTTTGACGCAGCTCGACCAAGTCGGGATTGCGATGCCAGTTGTGACTGCTGACACGTGCAACCACTTTAGACGCCATGCCACGCGGCACAGCACACTTCAGCCCAGGCTGATAGCGACGATGGATTTTTGACGCCCCCTTGCGTAAGGCATTAGCCTCGCCGCGACGGGAACGATTGGATTTGATTATCAGTGCATCAGACGCATGATTCAGGCTAGTCAAAAAGCCCTGCGCTTATGTTGCACAATAGGAGTTGAATTTTTTTTGGCACAATTCTATACTCCCTGCATAGAGCAACGCTTCTATACAGTTTTGAGTGAGCCCCGTTAATCTTTCCCGTCCGCCAAGATAGAGAAGATCATCGGGGTTTTTGCTTTTCAGAATCCGGAGAATTTTCTCAACGTCTTCTGTCCCTGCCACCTTACCGGCGTGGCCAACCTTAAATACCTAAACGATCAGTAATCTAGCACTCACAAGCATAACGATCAAGAATGTGACGTCGTTACATTCTAAATGTGACGCGTTGACTCCATTTCTATCAACCGTTCGATCATTTCCGCCTGGGTTATGCCTTCTCGCTGACACATGTTTTGAAGCTGGCTTTTCAGTGAGTCCCTGACAAAGACACGTAACTCTTTATGTGTGCTTTTTTTCCGCGCAAGAGAAACCTGTTGCCGTTCGGTGGCACTCAAAGGATTTCCTTTACGGTAAATCCGCTTCATTTTCGTTGAGGGGGTAACTACACCAATCGTCTGCGACATTTCTGCCTCCCCAAGGATCAAAAAAGGATCATTAGGACAGAGATTACTACAGTTTCCAGCAGTTAGCAGTAAATGATCGTGATCTGCAGCTCATGTTGGCGCATGAGCAATGATGTTTTGCAGGTTTGATAGCTTGAAGAAAGGATTAGTAATGCGAATTTAGCGGGGTGCCTTCAACCCAAAGACGCTCAAATTCCTGTTGATAGGCGCGCGCTACGACTGTTCGTCGCGGATCACCACCACATTCTCGGCATTACGACTGAACGCCGATGCTGCAAAGTATATGATCCCAGTTACGTGTTGCGCCCGTCGGCGACGATCACCTTATCGTGAAGGATTTTGAATACGTTCACTGTGCAAACCGGGATGCCCGCGTCTACCAGTAAATTCATAGCTGCCCGACTGGCTTTGTTCTGCTTGCCAGCATTCGCTTTGTGGTCCAGTACCACCCTGACGTCCACCCCACGTTTTCGTGCGTTGATTAATGCGCGGACCACTTCAGGTGAGAAACCAGTTTCCATCACCGCAGCGGTGGCAACAGGCTGTGCGACAAAAAATAGTCAGGCAGCACAGGCTGGCCAGTCCATTTCTGTGCATCGCCAGGTTAGGGGAATACATAGCGTTCCTTTTTTAATACGGACTGGCGTCAACCGCCAGAAGATGGGGTTGGACAACGACGCATTGTGGAGCCGTCAGGCTCTTATGCGACGTTAATTAACCCGATGATTGTCGGCCCGTGCCTGCTAGTGCAGCGGCGGCCTGTTTTTCCGCATACGCCTGCCTGCGCTGTTTGCGGCCCCGCTCCTGCTCGATGCGTTTCACCGCATAGTCGGCTTCCCTCTCGGATATCTGCGCCACCGGCTCACCCGCAAGGCTTAGCCGCCACGCCCCCTCCACCATGCTCTGTAAATAAATTTCCGAGCGAGTGATGGCCGACAGGCAGCGTTTAAGCTTTTTCATGGAGATGTCCAGGCCACGCGCACGGATATCGGCTGCCATCATTTCCCGTGCATGAATGGGCAGCAGCTGCGGCACCCCGTCAACCACCAGGGCCGGCCAACAGTGTTGTATGACCGCCACCGCGTCCGCCAGCGGCGTGATGTTGATGAACGTCGGCGGCGCAGCCTTCTGCTTTCCTGCCTGTTGCCCCATTCCCACTCGAAACGCAACAAAACCCAGGGGGCTTATGCCGCCTGTAAGTGTGTTAAAAATACCTCATTGGGGGAGCGATAGCCCAGAGATTTTCTCCCTCGTGTGTTGAGTATGTGTTC
>NZ_JBLJAJ010000075.1:0-4184 GCF_047530005.1 Serratia sp. N21D137 | reverse complement strand
GTTCCAGCAGCATTCGGACAGCCCGCTCACGCAGCTCTGGTGGGTAACGGTTTGCTCGTTTGGATGTCATTTCGGGTCTCCTTTCACTGAGAGTTTAGTCTCCCGAAAACCCGGTACGGTTCAGTATATCTGTTGGATGAAGTGTGGCGGCATCTGGGTAGTCATAGAGGATCAGGTCTCTGAGGTGTTGTGCAACCAGTCGCAGGTTAAATTCGTCTTCCAGCAGGCAAGTAGCGAGTTCTAATTGATCGCGAGTGGTCAGTGTGCCCGGATCGAGCCCCAGCGTTGTGGCCGCAACACGAATTTGCATCGCGACTGAGCCGACAGAGGTATGGTCTGCAGGTTTGACGTTTTTCATGAAGCTGAATTGTTCCCGCCAGATCATGGTCAGGGGTTTGTATTCTTCCGGTTTGCCACCCGCCTCGATCCAGGCAACCCCACCCAGCAGTTCCGGCGGAATACCGAATGCATTGGCAGATTCAATGATGAGTCTTCTGTTGTACTGAACGTAGGCATCTTTGTAGGCGTTTGAATAGTATTCTCCGCTTTTCCGCTCAGGATTATTTTTGGTCAATTTCCAGTACATCGCGTCGATCTCATTCCACTTTCTGAATTTGATCTGGGTGATGTCACAGAATTTGTTCCGGGCAACAATGTTGTTCTGCATGGTTTCCTTTCCTCTTAATACACGCGATCGTCCCAGATGCTGTAGCCGCCGGTTCCAGCGATGTGGTGTTTCCAGTCAATGCTCTGGTAGGCGACGGTGATCATCTCTTCGGGCTGGTTTTCTGCATGGGTCAGGGCATGCGGGTAGGATAGGGGTTTGAGGGCCAATGATGTAAAAAACCACGCTAAGGAGATAATTTATTGTTTATGTTGAATGTGATGGCCCTGGCAACTCTCAGGGCCGACTGCAATTGTCTCAGACTGCGTCAGAACTTCACGTTAACTTTTGCCCACAAGGTGCGGCCCGGTTCATTAACAGACGTATTCGCGGAATAGCCGAAACTGCTGTTTCCAGCAAGGTTCAGGTGTTCACTGTAATCCTTGTTGAACAGGTTATCGACACCCGTGCTGACTTTGACGTACTTATTGACTTTGTACGCCGCATTCGCAGAGAAGACCGCAAAACCGGGGCTGGCGGCAAAATCCTTGCCAACGACATTCCCTTCATTCTCGGCAATCCGGTTCTGGCTGCTGACCAGACGTAGCAAACCGGTACTGCTCCAGTCCCCTTTTTCCCATGACAGCCCTAGGCGGGCTTCCAGCGGTGGGATTTGTGGCAATGGTCTGCTGTCACGGGTATTTTCAGCCCACGAATAAGCCAGGCTGGTCTCGGTTTTCCAACTGTCCGTCAGTTTATAACTGAAGCCAGTCTCTCCCCCCATAATACGGGCATTAACGTTATCGGCTTTGCTAACGCGCGCATTCTTGGGATCATAACGGAACAGAATAAAGTCGTTAACATGCCCAACGTAGGCGGACACCCACCCGTTCAGTTTCTTGGTGCTGTACTGTGCACCTATATCCAACTGAGTGGTTTTCTCCGCTTTTACACTATTAAAGGCGCTGGTATTGCCACCAGGCCCATAGGTTGGAGAGAACAGTTCCCAATAATCAGGGAAACGCTCGGTATAACCCACACCGGCATACAGCATCAGTGGCATGTCTGCCAGCGAGTGTTCTATGCGGGCAAACCCGGCATATAACACATCGTTGCGTCCTGCAAGGCCGGTGACGGTAAAGTTATCTACCAACACACGATCCAGACGCGCACCGCTAACGACGTTATCCTGATCGGTGGCTGTCCAAGTCAACTCACTAAAAACGCCATAATTACGGAAGCGAGCATCTTTCACCCAGCTATCGCTTTCTTTATTACGGTGCGTGTTCTGTTGCATGTCTGCGCCGCTTTCAAGTTTGATATCGCTCCACAGCCAGGTTCCCATCATGCGGCCACCGACGGTCCGGCGATCAAGTTGCATAGCCATGGGCATGCTCATATTCATGCTCGAACTGCTCGCTGTGTTCATTGAGGATGACATGTCCATAGCCGACGACGTCCCCATGCTCATTGATGAACTGTCGTGCATGGCGCCCATGGACGAACCCATGCCGCTCATTAACATGCTGCCGGGTGATCTCAACGAGAAATTATCCATGATATGGTCGGCATAATTGTAATAAGTACTGGCTTCAAATTTGTCGAACACGTCCCCGATGTTGGACTTTTCAAAGCGCATCCCCAGGCTTTCGCGTTTGAATTGCGAACCATCCATACTGCGCCCGGCATAACGCGCTTCGCCATCGCCTTGCCCTGCGGTCAGCTCCAGCCAGGTGTCTTTATCCGGCGTCCACCCCAGTGCCATATCCGCGTTCCACTTATCCCACTGAGAAGGCACCCGCTGGTTGTTACCATCCTTGTAGTCGTCAGATCGAGATTTGTTACCGATCAGGCGCAGATAGCCTCGCTCATTTCCCAGGCTGATATCTGCATTTTGATCCCAACGACTATTTGATGCCCCGAGCAGGCTGGCATCACCTTGAATACCGGCTTTCTCAAAAGAAGGTCGCTCACGTTCGAAATGCACTGTTCCTGCAGAGTTACCCGGCCCCCAAAGTACCGTTTGTGGCCCCTTGGTCAGCGTCAGAAGATCAAAACTTTCTGGTGAAATATAGGAACTCGGTGCATCCATACGCGCGGGACAGGCTCCAAGCATTTCACTGCCGTTGGTCAAAAGGCGCAAACGCGAACCGAACATACCGCGAAAAACCGGATCGCCATTGGTTCCGCCGTTACGGATTTGAGAAAAACCCGGGATGGTTTTCAGATAATCAGACCCGTCACTGGCCGGAACCGGCTGGCGCGGTGTTTTAGGTGAAGTCACGATCGTCAATGGAGAAATGGCCGGTGCAGTAACTACCATCACCGACGGATCGTCTAGGGTAGCCACGCTATTCTGATGCCCCTCATGGCCGTCTTCAGCCTGAGCAAACGCAGGTAAGGTGATCATCATGGTCATCACCGTTGCCAGTGGTGATAAAGAGAAACGGGTATTTTTCATAGTTAAAGCCTGTTTTTATCGGCCTGCACTTTCCCAAGCAGGTACTCGCTGGCCATCATCTGGAATGGCCATGCATAAAGCGTCACAAAACAGCGGGCCTGTATCAGGCTCTGTTTCGTAAACGGTAAATTATTGTCTTGCTGAACGGCAAAACTTAACGCAGTGAAAACAGGCTAGGCGGGGCGCGGGGCTGGCATTTGGAATAACAGGCAGACAGTAACGGAGAAACAATGACGGGCAAAAAAGGCGCTTGTGAAACAAGCAGTATCAACCAGATAAAAGGAATGAAAACGGTCTGGATCAGCGGTAAGTGAATGAGGAGCTGACAATAGCCGCAGGCGATGTCTTCCATCGGTGAACTGCCCGGGTTTGAAGCCAAGTGGTGGGACATGCTCTGGGAAACAGCGCAGGCACTGTCTAAAGAAGAGTGGAGATCATGCTCCATACCTGGCATAGCGTGGTGCATGGCCGCCGTATCAGGCATATCATTGTGTGTGGTGGTTATCGCTGCCGAACAAGGCTGACTGGCACGCTGATGCTCCAGTGATTTCGAAATCACTGGAGCCACGAACAACATCAGTATTGCCAGCAACGCCAGATAAATAGGGAACTGGCGGCGAGAAAGTGAAAAAAGCGATAGCACTCGAACAACCGCACTTTAAAAAAATGTTGCCCTATAGTACCGAATGAGAAAGATGATTGTTACAAAAAAGCTATTCATCTATCAAAAGGAAGGGCTGTTTATCTCTCAATACAACGCCTAAACCCATCCACCAATCCTACACAAATCAATCTATGAATCGAACGCTCCAACGTTCTATCAACTGGCGAGGCAATCTACAACTCTGCGAGAGACAACTGATAGGTTTGAGGTGTACTGGCAATAGCGGACACTGTCATTTGTTCTTTTATTAAGCAGCCATGCAATAATAGTTCTTCTCGAAGTCTGCCGGTGAGAGATTACCCAACCGGGAATGACGACGCTGCCGGTTGTATATTAGACGTCAATTACTTTTGCCGATCCGGCGTCAACTACAATGGCCGCTCCCACACCATCATTTAGATGGCTTTTTTGCCACTGCGTTTGAGGTCTTTTTCCTGTAGCTTTCTCCTTGTATT
>NZ_JBLJAJ010000074.1:0-4878 GCF_047530005.1 Serratia sp. N21D137 | reverse complement strand
CCAAGACGGTTTTAACGGCTTCGGCCCTAAATTCTTTCGAGTAACGTTGAGTTTTTCTGGTCATAGTGAACTCCTTTTAATCCCATTCTACTCAGGAAGGAGTGTCCGTTAAAATCAGGCTACCTCAGAGTGCTTCCCCCCTGAGCTCGTCCAACCTTTGTTTGGATTAATGTATCGAGTTCCTGGGGGGAGTAGTCAGAATCAAAGCGCTTGCGCCCATTATTTGGGCGGGGAATATAATCTGCCTCATCAGGCACAACGTCGCGGTCTGTAATGCAGACGACAGGAATAGGAACTACCGATCCATCGAATGGTTGCAGGATACGAGCATAGTGATATAGGCCAACACCACCGACGTTTATACAGGAAATACCGTGTTCGTTGAAGGAACAACCGGAAGCTTCTGCCAATGCTGGCAACAATAATGCCTCGGCAGGTCCCTCGACTATGGCTACGCCGCGGGCAAAGAAGAGATTGGCTTTTGTAGCATCGATGAAACGTCGCAGAAATTCATAGTCGTT
Source organism: Serratia sp. N21D137 (assembly GCF_047530005.1). Taxonomy (NCBI): domain Bacteria; kingdom Pseudomonadati; phylum Pseudomonadota; class Gammaproteobacteria; order Enterobacterales; family Yersiniaceae; genus Serratia; species Serratia sp. N21D137. The sequence goes on along the minus strand of NZ_JBLJAJ010000074.1, from coordinate 4,357 downwards.
TTTCTTTAGCTTGGTCTTTCCGTGCGCGAGGCTGAATAGTTGTGCGCGATTAACTAGAGTCATGCTGGCAATGTCAGCCCCCGCAGCTAATGACGGGCTATGCGTTGTCATGACAATTTGTACTGGGCGAGTGCCGTCATCGGCCGTCTTGGACGTTCGTTCGAGCAATTGCTGAACTCGTTCCTGCAGTTGCGGATGCAAGTGGGCTTCTGGCTCTTCTATCAACAACAGGCCGAGTTCCTCGCCATCACGTAGTAATACGAGCTCAGTCGCCATGAACAGGGCATTGTTGTAACCTAGCCCACGAACGCAGTGCTCAGAAGGGTCGATGCCGGATGTTGGAAGTAGGCCTAGCTCGAAACGTTCAAGGATAGGTTGAAGCCCTAGAATAGGGGCTATCTGGATGCGGGATGACAGTGCATCGCCAGCGAAGGCGAACTTGTTCAAGTAATTATCGTTGATGTCGTTTTGGACGTCCTTGATGACTTGGTGTTCGCCCAGGTGATGCTGAGCGAACGCCATCAATCCAACCAGGTTATTGGGTACTGTATCTGGGGCGTCAATATTGAAGTCGTTTAACTCTTGTCCACCGATGCGCCGGTGAGCCGCCAGAATTTGTGATAATCGAGACTGTCGTCCAGGCCGCAATTCTGCTTCTGCATCACGCAAAGGTCGAAGATAAGTAGCTCGAATGAGTTCACGTACCACGGTACCTATTTCTTGACCTGCACCATTTCTTCCTGAACACGTAACTGCCTCGACACGGCCTCGTTTATTTCCGTTGGGTGGTATCCATCTGGCTTGCAGATGAATGATCAGGCTACGACTGCCGTCTTCCTCGTGAGTTAACCACTCCAGAACAGCTGCTTCCTGGTCAGGATCGAGATCTGCCAGTGTGGCTTCAATAAAAAGCGATCTGGCTCGGTTTGTGCCATTGATATAGAAATCTTTCTCGAACAGACGAATGAATTCGTAGCTGGTTGTCCACAGTACGTAGCGGATCGCATCGACTACCGATGTTTTTCCTGAGTCATTCTCCCCTACAAGGATGTTTAACCCTGCCGAGAGTTCCCAATCAAGAGCTGGGGCATTAGTGCCGTCACCAAATACGCGAAAATTGGCTGCCCTTATTCGTTTCAGGTGCATCATTTCTTCCCTGTATTGTTGAAGCCTGGCCAGCGTAAGCACTTAAGACGGGAACCCTGCTGACGTAGACTCAAACTGCAGAAAAATATTTTGATTGAGATCACCACGATTAATTGATGAGCTCGATAGAGTATTCTAGACGTCTAGATGTCATTTTTTGGTGCTCAGGATTTTCGTCTGTAATTCTATGAGCCGATCGGCAATCCGTGTCAGCCCCGCATGAACGTAGTCACGCTGCATAGGGGTGACGATTTCATCGGCATTCAGCACTTTCCGAAAGTTTTCCACGCATTCCTGCCATAATTCGAACGACTGTCTCAGCCGGATTATTTGTTCATCAAACACTGACAGGGCGTTGCCCTGATAAGCTAGGTAGCCCCGTTCCAGGGTTGCGGCCGTGGTGAGTATCTGTTCCATGGTGTGTTTATGTGTTGCAGAGAATTCAGGCATCTCGTCATAAGAGCGGGATGACCGCTGGTTCTCCTGCTCGAACGCGGTTTCCATGATGAGGGCGTAACGGTAAAACCCCGGATATTCCTGGGTTAATGCCATCAGTTCTTTATCCGTGGTGCCGGTCCAAATCTGATGCAGTTCAGGGGTATAGCCCATCATGCGGTTGATAACCTGGTGCGGCTCCGTGACGCCTTGCGCGTCTAACTGCTGCATATGCTGATCCATTCTTGCCGCCATTCGGCGAAAATCGGCCATTGTCATCGGTGTTTCCTTTTACCGGTTCGGCAGGGAGCAATGCTACGCGGGCTCCAGCGCGACCGTATGGTGATCTGGAGTGCTGTCAACGAGCCTCGCGTTCAGGCCATATTCCGTCATGACACGAATGAAGGTGACGGTGTCACCAATGATGCGAAAGGGTAAGGGGTACAGGTGGCGTCCGTCCTGGGTAAAGGCCGCATTCAGCGCCGTTTTTTCGACGTAGAAGCCGTTGTTAAGTGACGGCGTCAGGGTAACGCCGGATTTCCACTCCCGTGCATCCATCACGTAATTGTCCCAACCCTGGTCTTTCAGCGTTTCTGAGGCGTAGGTGAGTCGGAACAGATCGGATTGTGCGACCAGATTGCCACTGCAGGAGCGCCACAGGTAGTCCAGGTGCTGACGCAGTTTTCCGGCCGGCGCATGCTTACGCCCACGTTCGAGTAGCCAGGTGATGTCGACGGCGACGCTTTTGGGAAATCGCTTCTGCTTTTGGGCAGTGGCCAGCCAGCGAATAAGAAACAAATTTTCGGCATAGGGAGTGCCGGCTATGCCGTCTTGACGCGCCAGACCCAGCGCCGCCAGGGCGTAGAACGCGAGATGGCTGAGTGCTGAAGTGGTGTTTTCCGTGGTAACGGATTCGGTCTTATCTAACAACGTCTACCCTGCCCGTCGTAACGATGGATTAATGGCGAATTTGCGCCAGGTCGGCGGCAGTCAGACCGGTCATTTTCATTACTGAATCGCGATCGATGCCGTTCGCCAGCATAGTGCGAGCAACGGCAAGTTTGCCCTCAAGCACTCCTTCCTGGCGTCCTTTGGCTTCACCAAGTTGGATACCTTCCAAACGGCCTTTTTCCAGCCCGCGCTCCAGGCCTTTTTGTTCCAGTTTTTGTGCAATGGTCATAAGAACCTCCTCGTGCTGTGGTGCTCGGCGTGCCAGCTCGCGGATAAAGGTTTCCGGAGAGGCTGTATCGCCAACCTGCAGCATGTAATTCATCAATGATGCCAGCTGCTCATTAGTAGTGTATCCGGCCAACAGCAAGGTGACCAGTTGTTCCAGCAGTTCGGCTAGGTCGCGCTGTCTGACATGTTTTTGCAGTAGTTCCAGGATGGCCATACGACGGTGCTGCATGATTTCATCATCTGGAATAACGGTAACGTCGACCAGCGGAAAATCATTGGTATAAAGTTGTTGGGCCAGCTCGGGATCACCAAACTCATCCAGCCAGCGCATGGAATACGGGTAAGGAGTGACCTGACCGTGATAGAACAACAACGGGACAACCAGAGGCAATTGCTCATTATCGGCGTCAAGGTGGCGTTGCATGGCGGCGATAGCGTAGCGCATCAATCTGAAGGCCATGTGTTTGTCAGGTGAACTCTGGTGTTCAATCAAACAATAAACGTATCCGTCTCCCTTCCCCGTCTTGAGTGAATACAGAACGTCGGAATAATAGGCACGAAGGTCTTCTTCGACAAAGTTGCTGGATTCCAGTCGCAACGTGCTCAGATCACAGGTTTTCAGCAGTGCCGGCGGCAGGTGCTGCTGCAGAAAGTCGCGGGCCGTTTCCGGGTGCGTCAGAAACTGCTTGAACAAAGCGTCGTGAGGTGTGGGTGTCGTTTTCATGATGACATCGTAGCACGTCGAGCCTTCTGTTCAATATCGTTGCAGTAGAGATTCAGAGGTGGTTTTCATTCACCAAATACCTTTTTTTAGTCCAAAAAATGGGGGCTATCAGGGCAAACAAGCTACCTGCAGAAAAAGCGCCTATGGCGAGAAAAATACTTTCAGCCAGGCCACCACTTGAATAATCAAACGCAGTCATTGCCATTGTGAAAAAAACGGCAAACAGGGCCAGGTAGGTGTATTTCTTGCGGATAGGAAACTCGATCAGCCCAGTACGGATGACATTATCCCCAAGCCATCGTCTGACCTTTTCAACATCAATAACAGGCTCGTAAAAAAGCTCCGTTTCCATGGCACTATTGGCATGAGCCAATATATCCTTTAACGAAGGTAAATCAGCTGGCCACTGATGTGTCCTGTTAACACCATAAGCCCGGAGTAAAGGCCATGCAAAGGCGTAATGACTGACTTTCTGAATGTATCGTCCATCCAGCACGGCCCAAACATCCTTACCCCCGGCGATATCCACGACATAAATCGCAATTCTTTCGGCTTTAGGATAATGATGGGTGTATACCTTGGCAGGGATCTTATCTATCTTGTGATATCGACAAAAGTTGACGCGATTCTTTCCCTCATGAGGCAAGAACAGACCGAGTTCAGGTATACAGGTATAACTGGTACTGCTTATTCCATATTCCGAAAAAATATGTGATTTTATTTTTTCTTCATCTTCTGTTGATTGATTGAGGTAGCCTGATTTTAACGGACACTCCTTCCTGAGTAGAATGGGATTAAAAGGAGTTCACTATGACCAGAAAAACTCAACGTTACTCGAAAGAATTTAGGGCCGAAGCCGTTAAAACCGTCTTG
>NZ_JBLJAJ010000073.1:0-5037 GCF_047530005.1 Serratia sp. N21D137 | reverse complement strand
TACAACCGGCAGCGTCGTCATTCCCGGTTGGGTAATCTCTCACCGGCAGACTTCGAGAAGAACTATTATTGCATGGCTGCTTAATAAAAGAACAAATGACAGTGTCCGCTATTGCCAGTACACCTCACTCTCGTATGCGTGTCCGACAGGTGGACCCTCGAGTTCGATTTGGCCCTCTATGGTTGTGCAGAACTCATGCATAACGCCATCCACCTAGCCAAGAGGGCTGGTTCCAGAGGTGAACGGCTGACGGAGGAAGACGAACAGACGGCTATCACAGAGGCTAAGGAACATTGGGCACAACTGGAGACAGCAGGCCACTCTGTAGTAAAGCTTGCCTCAATCATCTACCAACCACTGGCTGACAGTGATGTGTCGAAAGCTGTAACAGCACAATATGCAGCCCACCTGATATCAACCGGAGAATATGGAGGGGGCAATGAACTCTATCATCGCCTGCCACCTTACCTACAACGTGCATTCCATCATTTAACTGGCAAGGTGGTAGAGTGACGGTACCAACTATTACGGAGTTGGATCTTGAGGCATTGGCTACTCTGACCCCTGACTTAAATTTCGAGGATGACGAGCGGCGTGCAGTACTGCTCGAAAATCAGTCCAGGGACATAAACGCTGCACCAGGCAGCGGCAAAACCACAGTGCTTGCCGCAAAACTCTTAATACTCGCACGAAAATGGGAAGCCGCTCGCAGTGGCATCTGCGTCCTAAGTCACACCAATGTCACCCGGGACGAGATACAACGACGACTTGGGAAAAGTATTGAAGGAAGTCGATTACTGACATATCCCCACTTCATTGGAACGATCCATGCACTGGTTAACTATTTCCTGGCCCTGCCTTACTTGCGCAGCCAAAATGTGGAAGTGAATATCATCGATAATGATGTGTTCAGTCGCCAAGCACTCACTCTAGCCCGCATGAATTGGAGTTTACGTACTTGGATGGACAAAAACGTCAGTGTCGCTCCCATGGTTCAGGGACTGATTTTCAGCGGGGCTGAACTGAAAATAATCAGCGAGAGCGGAAATCTACCGAAAGAGGGTTCGAAAACTCATCCAGTGATCCAAAGTATAAAAGCACGACTGGCGAACGAGGGGATCTTCCGTTATGCCGATATGTTTGCATTTGCTGAGAAGCTGTTGACGAACACCCCGGAGATCCGAGCTCATATGTCGCGGCGTTTCCCAATCGTATTTATCGACGAAATGCAGGACACATCTTGGGAACAGGAGCGCCTTTTACAACTAATGTTCGACGAAACAGTGATCATTCAGCGTTTTGGCGACATCAATCAGCGTATACTCGGGAATACACAAGGTGCCGAAAATCTCACCTTTCCAAAAGCAGATGCACTACCCATATCCACGAGCAAACGGTTCGGCCCATCAATAGCTCAGGTCGTTGCCAGTACGCAAGTGTCAGGAGTCCCGGTGTCAGGTGATGGAGTTGATCGCCATGCTCCCATGTTGTTGGTCTATCCGACGGAACAGGTTAGCCAGGTCATCGCGGTTTTTGGTGCCAAAGTGCTTGAGCGATTCGATGAAACTATTCTCCGTACTGGTACGGTGAAGGCTCTATGTGCCCGAAAGCAAGGCGATGCTGCAACGTACACTGCCGGTAGAACTCTTCTGGATTATTGGCCAGCCATTGCTACCAATAATGCCCCAGACTTAAATATGGATCACTTCTGGTCACTGCTGGTTGGGAAGAGAAAGATAAATGAACCATCACTTTCTGGACGTGTCGGTGAGGTGCGACGAGCATTATTCATCGTGCTACGCGACGCTAAAGCAGAGATCGTTCGTGACTTGAAGGCTGATTACCAGTTGCTTCGAAAGCTGGGCGATACCGGTGGAGACATACCAAATTTCCGGTTATTACTACGCGACTTGGCCATGAATAGAACATCGGTGGTCACCGAAGAAGGGCGGCACGAAATACTAACAATGATTTATGGGCGTTTACGTCCCCTGTTGCCAGAGAATATGACGGGAGAAATGTTCAGATCATTGCCGGTTTTCTTGGTACCGGATGCTTCGGTTGTTTCGGTAGAACAGCGAACTATCTGCTCACTTGAGCGAGATGGTCGACGGCTCGATATCCAGGTTGGCAGCTTAGCTTCAATGAAAGGCGAAACACACTTGGCGACCCTCGTACTTGAGTCTCTGGGTCATCCGAGCCGACGTTTTGATATTGAGGCTGCATTGCCCGTGATTGCGGGGTTAGAAGTGCGAAAAGAAAATATGCCTGAAGGGCATTTGGCACAGTTCAGAAATTTATATGTCGCCATGTCTCGTCCAACCAGCTTCCTCTGTCTAGCGGTAAACGCTGAGCGGGTAACTGAAGAGTGTAAGATGGCTCTGATCAGACAAGGTTGGAATATCAACTATCTGGCCTAAGCTTGGTAGCCCCATTAACCTATACCAATAGCCAGCATTCTGGGGTTCCACGCCGGAAACCTAGATTTTTCCGCATCCAGTCACAGTGAACATGTCACATTAAGGCTCAGTGGGAACGAAGCTGCAAAATGCGATATTTGTCTCTTTAGCCAGTGGGGCTGTCGCCCGCCAGTGTTCTGATCCGCTGGCGTAGAGTCTCAACCGGTAGAGTCTCAATGTCCGGCAGCATGGCCACCAGGGACAATGCCTGGATAGCTAACACAATCGCCCTGGGAGGTTTACTCTGTTCATAACGGATGTAGGTACGCATCGAGATGCCAAACTCCTCCGCCGCTCGCTCCTGCGTCCAGTCAAGCCCCGTCCGCCAAAGTTTCAACTCGAATCCCGTCATCGTTCACCCAGTCACTCGAATGTGCCATTTTGTCACATTATACCTTTATAATCTTGTTTTTCACACCAGGCCGAGCGTCGGAAATTTCGGCGGTTCTGGCTAGCTGGCATGACATCGTAAGTTTTGGGTTCAATGCGCGTCAGCGCATGAAGGCGACAAACATGGCCATAAAGAACAGGGCAGCCTGACGGCTGCAAATTGAAAACCCCGCCATGGTTCATCCCCGTCGTTGCCTTACACTAAGTGGAATAGGTATGATCTGACTACATATTTTTCTCAGAGCCTTTCCCCATGATGACCCGTAAAAGTATCGACACCATCCTCCTCTCTGTTGCCGCTGATAAGCTTTCACAGCGTGAATGGGACTGGATTAAGCTGATGAAGCCCATGGACCCGCCGCCGGCAATGGTCGCCAGCGCTATACTGGAGCACCGCCACGATGCTGCAGCTCTCCGCCGCCTGCAGGAAACCGGGAATTAATCTGCCCCGTGGTTTCCGGTTTCAGCCCCCGTCCGCTCAAAAAACTGTTCACGGCTAACCAGTGCTGGACGTCTTTCCTCGACGCCGGTGGTCTGCGCGATATCGAAGTCGAAGCCGTCACCAAAATGCTCGCCTGCGGCACCCGCATAAGCGGCGTGAAGGAATGGGGCACAGACTATATGCCGCTTCCTCGATCGGACAGACTCGCGGCGTTGCCGCTCCCTAATCCGTTCTTGCGGCGAGCGGTGGTGGTGATTTTGGGAACATTGTTTTCACCACTGAACAAGCTTCAACAAAAATAAACAGCAGATTTGCAGTACCAGAGAGTGTCAACAAGGTCAAACCTCTCGTTTTCCTGCGTCTGAATCGCCATAAAATTGATTTTTAAGTGTTGAATCAAACTTTCTCCACCAGTAAACAGAAAAACCCCGAAAAATCGCGTACAGCGCGTTTTAGCTGCTGTATAAATGCACATATTGCCCATTGCCATGATGTATGATTTGATGCAAAATAACATCAATATATAATTCTTGAGAGGCGATTTTATGAGAACGACAGTCACCATTGATGATTTGCTGTATGCGCAGGCTCTGGAAATGGCAGATCCGGGTATGGACAAGGCTGATATTTTCCGGGAAGCAGTGAAAACGTTTGTTCGGGTACAGGCAGCAAAAAGGCTTGCTTCACTTGGCGGCTCATCGCCTGAAATGCAGGTGATCCATCGCCGCCGCGAGGAGCCATCCGCATAATGACTATTTTGGTTGATACGTCTGTCTGGGTTGACCATTTCAGAAACCGGAATGATGGATTGATTCAGTTGCTGAGTTGGGATCTGGTTTTGATTCACCCAATGATACTGGCAGAGATAGCCTGTGGAACGCCACCGGCGCCAAGACTGCGAACGATTGGCGATCTGGGGCTGTTACCAGAGTGTCATCAGGCTAATATTACCGAAGTTATGACGTTTATTGAAAACGAGAAGCTGTACGGGCTTGGATGTGGACTGGTTGATATTACGTTACTTGCATCGACCCTCATAACACCAGGTGCGAGACTCTGGACGCTGGATAAGCGACTTGAGAGGCTTGCTAAACGTCTTAATGCGAGCTATCAGCCGGTTCATTGACGTATTCAAAACCCAATGTGTTTGTACGAAAGACAATCAAGAAGACAAAACAAATAGTTGCCGGGCAGAAAGGAATAAAAAATGGGCGATCTCAAAAAGTATTTACCTCTATTAAGCGTTAACTCATTATTTATTGAAGATTTAATGTTAGATAACCCTCCATGTTTTGCTTTTGGATATGTAGAAGAACGAGGCGAAAAATGTGGGTTCATTGCCTTGAGGCCAGAAATATCGATCCCTACTGAGTCCACTCAGCAAGGGATGCACTTTGGGCATTCTGTTATTGGAACAATGGAAGAACCGGTACTTCATTTTGCTTTTGAATTTTATGGACATGCGACATATCACGGTCTTGTTCCCTCCGGCAACCCCATCATCCAGGCTGTGCTCAACACCATGCTGGAGACCGAGGATTATTTTTTCTTTGCCATCAATCCAGATAACTCTATTACTGCATTTCGTTCCCCGTTAGATGGCACAATGCTCATGCAGCTTGAGGTAGCCTGATTTTAACGGACACTCCTTCCTGAGTAGAATGGGATTAAAAGGAGTTCACTATGACCAGAAAAACTCAACGTTACTCGAAAGAATTTAGGGCCGAAGCCGTTAAAACCGTCTTG
>NZ_JBLJAJ010000072.1:0-5087 GCF_047530005.1 Serratia sp. N21D137 | reverse complement strand
TGCCAAACCCTGATCGGAGGCATGCCAAACCGTGATCGATTGTGATGCCAAATCGCGATCGGAGATGCATGCCAAATCATGATCGATTCGAATGCCAAACAGTGATCGATTCAGACGCCATTTTGCACTGTATTTAACGTCGAGCCCGCCGCGGGTGACGGAGACGTGGATATGCGGGTACCGATTGAGCCGTCGGCCATAGGTGTACAGCGCGCAAAAGATATCCACTTCGATCCCCTGCCTGCCTGCGTGCACAGCAGAACAGATCATTGAGCAGTGGCCAGTTATTGTTGAAAAACGGCCACAACTGCTGCAGGCCTTGGACTTGCAGCTCTGGCAGAAGAAGCGGGCATGGGTACAGTCCAATGAGGCGCAACAGTAACAGCGAACGCCCATGAGGCAGGTACCGCAGGCAAGCATGCGCTCGACGGCGAGTTTGGTCCAGTCGCTGAGGGTGTCGCCGTGTTTGTCGAGATAGCAGCTCCAGCCGTCGTCATGCTGGAACAACAGCTTTGCTGGGTCGCAGAATATACATGGTGCAGAGTATAGAGGGTGGCAAGGTATAGGAAAATAACCTTGGCGCCAGCATACTCACGTTGCAGACGTGCTCATTTTACTACAGGGTTAATGTCGTCGGGCAGGCAGGGCTCAAGCATCATGGGGAATAGGATGCTCACGTTTTCCGGGAATTGTTTCACGATGTTGGTTCCTTTAAGGTAATACAGGCGATCGCTTTGACGTATCGTTGCTTGGGAGATAACTCATTGGTTACTACGTTGGTCTTTTTGGGAGAGGGCCACAAATATCAAGGTTAAGTCGTCACAGCAGCAATGTTCTTGGCAGATATATGATCTGGTTCACTTTGTGATGTTTTACATTTTCACATTATCTTCGTAAAGTCTGATAATTATGAAACGTGCGTACAAATACAGGTTCTATCCAACACCAGAACACATCGAGCTACTGGCTAAAACCTTTGGCTGTGTGCGTTTCGTCTATAATTCCATACTGAAATGGCGTATTGATGTTTTTCGAGAAAGACAGGAGAGGACCAGCTATACCCAAGCCAGTACACGGTTAACCGAGCTTAAAAAAGATCCTGCGTTTGCCTGGTTGAATGACGTGTCCTGTGTTCCTCTCCAACAGTCGTTACGTCACCAACAAACCGCGTTTAAGAATTTCTTTGAAGGCCGAACGGCATATCCAGCCTACAAAATAAAGCGGAAAAAACAGGCGGCAGAGTTTACCTCCAGTGCGTTTAAATACGTTGATGGCAGGTTATACATTGCAAAGAGCCTGACCCCGCTCAATGTCAGGTGGTCTCGCCCTCTTCCATCCACACCCTCGCGGGTGACGATCACGCAAGATCCAACAGGCCGATACTTTGTCTCCTGCCTGTGCGAGTTTGAACCGACATCTCTGCCTATTAGTGTCACTGCTGTTTGCCTTGATGTGGATCTTAATGATGAGCGTGTCTCTGCGCATGGATCCCGTACCACCCTTCCTCCCACAACGGCAAAATATGAGAAGCGCCTGACTTTACTTGAGCAACGTTTACACAGGAAGGTCAAAGGCTCGAAAAACCGGGCTAAAGCCCGCCAGAAAGTTGCGCGTCTGCGCATAAAAATTGCTGATTGCCGTATGGATTATTTACACACGTTATCCCGCACACTGATTAACGAAAACCAAGTTGTGTGTGTCGGCTCCTTGATGGTGAAGGACAGGGGATGTACGCAGACGCAAACCCGCGAACTTGTACGTCAGTTGCAATACAAAGCAGCGTGGGCGGGGCGGACAGTGGTTGTGTCGTCTCGGTGCCTATGCTGTAGCGACATCTAGATTCACGCCTGTTGATGTTCGTCATGGTGGACTTAAGGCCCGCCCTCTACGGTGGCGACATGACTCGCTGGTTATCTTAACGCTGCCGGGCTGGCAGTGTTAGCCCATGGAGCGCCCGTCAATTCTTAATATACTTGAGGGTTAAGACGCGGTGCATTGAAGTGGGAATCCCCAACCTTAAGGTGGGGAAATGTCAATTAACAGAGATACCTGCCGGTGTGGCAGGGACAATCAACAGACAAAGAAATGGCCTGTGTTATTGTCACCAGGAATATCCCGGCAAGTCGGGGTATCATGCTTAACCCACGTCAAGCGGGTTCAACTGGATGGTGCTCTGCCCTTTCTTGATGGTTAGGAAGTTGTATCCGTTTTTTCCTTTAGGTCAGAGGCAAAAGTGGGTGATAGGGCAATGAGTTTCATCCGCTCAGTCAGCTTGAAGTTGACGATTGAGTAAAATAAACCCCATTTTGAGTCTCTGTCATATTAAGGCGTTGTTAGATAAGATGTTGTTTTTATGTTATTACCTGCCCATGTCTCTCATTCGAAACGCTTTCAGTCGCCTGCTGCGTATTGCCACTCAGTATGTCCGCTGGTACCTCGCCTATGCACTGAGTCTGCGAAACCTCGAAGAGATGATGGCAGAGCGCGGTATTGTCGTTGACCATTCCACGTTGCATCGTTGGATTATCCGCCTAGTACCGCTACTGGATAAGGTTTTCCGCCGACACAAGCGCACCGTAGTATGAATCTGGTTATTATTTCAGATGTTTATGCAGTTCTGCACCCGCTTGCTCCAGCGCAGTTTTGACGGTAGGCTCCTGACTTAACGAGTTCAGCAGCCCATAGTCATGAATCATGCCGTTATAGCGTGTCACGGTCACTGGTACGCCAGCTGCATCCAGCTTGCGACCGAACGCTTCACCTTCATCGCGCAGAACATCAAGCTCTGCTGTCTGGATTAAGGTCTGCGGTAACCCTTTCAGTTGTTCTGTGGTGGCGCGCAATGGCGAGGCAAGAATATTATTACGGTCTGACGCGCTTGTGGTGTAGTTATCCCAGAACCATTTCATCATGTTTTTCGTCAGGAAATAGCCATTTTCGTACTGGTTATATGATGTGCTGTTAAAATTCGCGTCGGTTACCGGCCACAGCATCACGTTATAACGAATCTTCGGTCCGTTAAACTGTTTGGCCTGCAGCGCCACAGAGGCCACCATATTCCCACCGACGCTGTTACCGACCAGGCCCAGACGGCTGCCATCCACGCCAATTTCCTGACCGTGTTCAGCCACCCACTTGGTTGCCTCATACGCCTGGTTAATTGCAACAGGGAAGTGTGCCTCCGGTGACGGTGTATAGTCCACATATACTGAAGCAGCGCCGGATGAGCGAACCAGATCCCGGATAAGACGTTCATGAGTCGGGAAATCTCCCAGCACCCAGCCACCACCATGGAAGAACATGAAAACAGGAAGTGTGCCGGTAGCATTGTCCGGCTTCACGATTTTCAGTGTTATGGATTGTCCGTTCACCGTGATGATTTTTTCTGAAACCTGCGCAGATGGCAGAGTAACGCCCTTCTGTGCCCCGATCAGTATCTGACGGGCCTCCTGCAGGGTCAGTTGTTCCATGGGCTTGCCGTTACCGGAGTTCAGAACGTTGAGAAATGCTTGCACTCCGGCCGTAGGAGCAGGAAGGTTGACCGGTTGTTCGGAAGCTACAGCGGTGGCGGATGCGAAAAGAGCAGAAGTCAGGACAGCTGATACGGTTTTCATGATTAAGCCTCGTTAGATGTATGTTGATTGTATTATTCTGTTGAGCGCCAGTTGTTCCCGACATCAACCTTTTACACATAATACTTTCACACAACATTCTTTTTATCAAGTATTATTCCTTTATCTTTTGGGATATTTTTATTTTGGTTAATTAAGTATTTAAAAACAGTGAATTAGTAGATATTCCATTCTGATATTCAGATTAAGCTACTCATTCGCCCTGCCACCCGCCCCCGAGTACAACCCATGTTCTAGTCCTTTGCCGGCAGCTGGTCGGCCTATGGGCTGACCGCCGTTGATCCAGTTCTTCGCCGTTTCAGTGAAATTCGGACGTTCTACGATATTTCCTTTCAGAGTATCCCGCGCATTGATCGACACGGACCCTGGGCAGGTAATCTCTTGTCTGCCTGGTTATCACCGGAGCTAAAGGTTGCTTGTTTTAGTCGTTATAAATATCAAATTAAACAATAAGTTATATAAATAAAATGATTATTTTTACAAGAATTTTCAGACGTTATGTGGATGGCCTGCTGCAATGAATGAGAAGAGGTTCAATAAGCATGGCACTTAAGAAATTCCCGAGCCTCGCTGCGGAGCATAAAGACTGGCCGGTTGTTCAGAATATACAGCAGGGGCAAATGCAAAACTGGCAGAAGTCAGAACAACCGATCCGGCTTTTGTGACTGAGCCATATTAAAAGTATGTTCATCGTCCTGTTACCAGCAACTAACTTTTACGAATTAAACTTGCATGCAATATTCTTTCTATCAAATATTATTTATACTGTTTTTATATTTTCATGCCAGGGTTAATTAAATGAAACAAAACAGCATCTTGGAAGAAAAGCTATGCTTCTCTTTGTACTCGGTTACAAACGCGTTGATCCGCCAGTATCGGCCATTACTGAAAGAATTTGACCTGACCTACCCACAGTTTGTCGTACTCATGGCACTCTATGAGCAGGACGATATCCCTTTACGGGCGCTTGGTCAAAAGACATTATTCGACTCTGGAACGCTGACACCACTTGTGCAAAAACTTGAGGGGAAGGGGTTTCTAAAAAGGATGGCCGTCGTCGGTGATGAAAGGATGAAAAATGTCGTACTTACTGAAAAGGCGCATGAGATGAAAGAGGCTCTGCTGGAACAGCCTAGTAAAATGAGATGTACTATACAGATGAAAGATGAGGAGTTAGATCTGCTTCGAGAGCTGTCTGCTAATCTGCTGAGAGATCTGTAAAGCTTTATGCCGGTGTGTCGCAGCCTGGGTATGAGAACGTAGCGCACCTTTGGTGCGAGCACGGCAGCGTTGCTGCCTCAACCGTCTTTAAGACCCAGCCTCACATCAACGTCGGGGCAGGCTGATCGCCCCGCACTAATACCCGCATAAAATGAGCACGTCTGCGACGTGAGCACGCTGACGCCGAGGCTCTTTTCCCATTCCCTGCCACCCTCTATACTCTGCACCATGTAT
>NZ_JBLJAJ010000071.1:0-5357 GCF_047530005.1 Serratia sp. N21D137 | reverse complement strand
GGGGAATAATGCTGACGGGAACGTCGTTCTTTAGTACTCACGGAGGTGTCCACCTGGAAGAATAAGTGGACACCTAAACTACAGCGCCTGACGCATTAAGCCAGACGGTGCTGAGTTGACGCTTACACTGGAAGCGGAACTCCACAGGGAGGAATTATCTCTCCCCTCCTAGCCAATATGGCACTCGACGGGCTGGAGGGAGAACTGATGCGTACATTCAGGAAGAGTAAGCATTACGGGGCAAAACATCAGGTGAACTATGTGCGCTATGCCGACGACTTCATCTGTTCAGGGATCTCCCGCGAACTGCTGGAGAATGAGGTTAAACCCCTGATAGCAGCGTTCATGCACAAACGGGGGCTTGCGCTGTCTGAGGAAAAAACAGCGATAACGCATATAGAAGAAGGCTTCGACTTTCTGGGACAGAACGTCAGAAAATACGGCGGCAAGATGCTTATCAAGCCTTGTAAAAAGAATCTGAAAAACTTCCTAAACAAAGTCAGAAGAATAATTAAAGGCAATCCGACACTTCCGGCATGGAAACTGATAAACCTGCTCAACCCCGTGATCCGTGGATGGGCGACTTATCATCAGCATGTCGTGGCCAAAGATATCTTTAATTACGTCGATACCCAAATCTGGCGGGTAATATGGCAGTGGTGTAAACGACAGCATACACGTAAAGGCCGCCGTTGGGTTGCAGATAAGTATTTCACGTTCGGGGACAGGCGCTGGCTGTTCAGCACAGCGACCCCGGAGGGTAAAACACTGCATCTCACCCGGGCGATGGATACGCCAATCAAACGCCATATCAAGATCAGAGGCGATGCAACCCCTTATTCGCCCGGCATGGAAATCTACTTCGAACGCCGTCTGGACCTGATCTGGACAGGGAAACTGAAGAAGATGAAAACCGTGGCGGCATTGTGGAAACGTCAGGGTAAGTGCTGCCCTCGTTGCAGGCAACTCATCACCAACCAGACAGGCTGGAATATACACCACCGGATCAGGAAGGTTATGGGCGGGAGCGACGATATATCTAATCTTGAGCTGCTACATCCCAACTGCCACCGTCAGTTACACAGCAGGGAAGCCGGTGCCCATAGCGGGCATTTATAAAGGCTTGAGCGGTATGCAGGGAAACTTGCACGTACCGTTCTTAGGGGGCGGCGGCGCAGTAATGCGCTGCTGCTACCCGACAAAGCGTACTTGACCTGATTTCTGGCCAAAGAGATACGACACCAACACCATGGAATGGAAACGATCGGAAAAATTACAATAAGAAAGACGAGGTAACGAGGGTTGTTCAGGAAGAAGACAGGTCTAAGCAGCAATACCGGGATAACAGTCCACCAGGATAAGTTCATAATGAGGCAGGAAAGTACGGGAAAGAACGGCACCGTAGGTGCCGTCTATTCTTGACCTTCCCGCCCTGGCCAACGTCATTTTGCCCTGGTACCTGACTCAGGCTCAGATTCAAAGGCGATCACGCAGCCGAGGATCATGGATACGGCCCAGATCACCTGAAAGATGATATGCACAAGGGCACTACTGTATGACAGCAACATGCCGGTGAAAGGAATAAGCAGCAGCAAGGTGCTATAGATAATGAATTTTCCGCCAACGCTTTTTCGCTGTGCTGGCGACATTTTTTGCACTCTGGGGTTGTTCGCGATCTTACGTCTTAGGTATTTCCACATACCAACCTCCCTTTGTCACTGAAAACTGCGGGCATTGCCATCAGTATAGTGATCATTTGCCGTTGTAGTAATCGGGCCGATTCTCCAGCTCACGCTCGATCAACTCGTCAGCAAACAACGGCGCGACCTTAGCAACTCTAAGCTCGATATTCCGCTGACGTGCCTGTGCCTTGCGTTCCGGACTCCAGCGGCGGATCGGCTTCATCGTGAGAAAATCCAACGATACGGCATAGTCCCCACCCGGAACGAATAGTGCCATGATACTGGCAGGTACCGGCGCACCGGCGACAACATCCTCGGTCGCCAACACCATTTCACCCGGGCAATTCCGGTGCGGATACCGCCATTGCAGAGAGTAGCGCCATTCAGTCACGTCCGGTCCTCCAGCTTGTTGGGTACCATCAGCTCATCCAGCCACAGCTCTATCGTAGAGCGGCTATCCAGTTCAGTGTGGATATCTTTCACTATTGACCACAATGGTTGGCCCCAGTAGAAAGATTCACGCCTCAAGTTGATAAACCGCTGGCCCCATGCCTGTACCATCAGCATCAGGTTGTCGTCATCAATGCCCTGACGTTCCTGCCGTTTATACCAGGCTCTCAATTGCACGGGGGTAACAAAGGCCAATTCGATTTCGGCCTGCGCTACCTGGGTTTGATAACGCCGCCGTTTTTGCTGACGTTCTCGAGCCTCGTTGCTTAACTTGCGCGTAACTTTTAAATCGTATTTGCGATTATGCCGTTCACGCAGACGATAACGTACTTCTGGAAAATACAAGTGACCATGATCGGTAGAGAGTGGGAGTGGACAAACTTCCCCATGGCTGGCGATCAATATATCCAACGCTCTGATAAAGTCGTCCTTGCTCGCGTTGTTTCTCCCTTGAAGATCGTATCGTCCAGCGGCCTTATGCACATCAGTTGCTGAGACTTTTCGCCTACTTCCGTATAACTCACGGAGCAATTCGCGGGCGTAGGGATATTGCCCCAATTTTCTGCCCCGCTGAACCTTTTCATCTACGGTGATGATTGCTTGCATGGCGGCACGCTGGTATGCGTTAACGGTGACGAGAGCCAAGTGATTCGGGATCATACGGTATTCCCTCCCATGCGTAGAGCAACGGCCAATTTGTTTGCCTCGGTGTAACCGGCGCGAATATATTCATCCACTTTTGCCATCATCCCGTTGATCGCTTCCGGGGTAAAAGCCTCTGCACTGTAGAACCATGCAGCGCACTCACCACCATCAAACCAGAGGCGTCCGTACCAGTACGGCGAATCGTTGCAAGGGCCAGTGATCTCGAACTGCAGCTGCGGTGCTGATTGGTGGGACATCCGGAGATGTACCGGATGCAAACCGCCCCATTCCTGACGCTGCTCGCAATCTACTTGCCAACACTCAGGAAGGGATAACGCTGTGATCACTGCACTGGACAACCGCAAGCGAGCCTCATCACCGCGATCGCGATACTGTTCAAAATCGGTGGCGGTGAACGATTGCAGCTTGGATAACGTGAATTTTTCTTCTTTTGTCATTGTTTTATAAGCCGCCCTTTCGGGCTGCAGATCCCTGTCAGTTAAGCAGCGGCGCTATCATCAGCGGTGGCATCAGTCTCGGTACCGGTATTTGCATCACCGGTGAGTTCGTCTTTGGTCTGCGGCAGATCAATAGGCGCCATGCATACCGGCAGCCACCCTGTATCTTTAAGGATGGACTCGGCAAATTCAGCGGCTTCCTTGCGTTTCATCTTCTCGGCATCACGGGCATTTCCGGTACGACCGGCGCTATCGAGCGCGTCAACAATCTGGTCTTTACCGATACGTGAGAAGTAGTTTGCCGAGGTCGGTTTCCACCATTCGCCAATCTGGAAATTGAGCGCCTTTTCGAGCGGCTCCAACCTGTTGGCTACACGCTTGTTAAACACTTGGCTGCTCACGCCATCGATGCTTTGAGACACGCAGTAGGCCAGTAACGCCAGCACGTCTTCTTGTGGCCATGCCAACAGCCAGTCGAACCCCTCAAACCACTCCAAAGGGAACCGATTGAGCCAGCTGCTGTGCAATTCAGTCAGTTTCTGATTGGCGACTCCGTTCAGACTGTCTGCATCCTCCGACTGTTTGAGACATGCGCTACGCTGGCTTTCCACCGTGGTATGCATCGTGTGGAAAGAGCCTTTATCGAAAATGCGACGTGCCAGGGTGAACGTGTGCATGGCCAGCGCGACCGTTGGGTTTTGTGCCAGCGAAGCCGCCACAGCCAAAGTACGTTCCGCTGACAAGCTGGTGACGAGCACCGCTGACAAGCCTTTTTCAGACGGCGGGGTTTCATTTTTGACTTTCTCACGCTCGGCTTTTTCGACTTGCTTGATGTCTTCCATCTTCATCAGGCCGCGCTGGATATGGATTTCACCATTTTTCAGGTAGGCAACCACACCGGCTTTCGCCCGTACTTTTGCCGACCATTTGTTGATTTCAGCAAGCCGTGATGTGATTTGTTCGACGCGTGGGGCATGTTCCCATTCGTCATCGGCGTCACCGCCGTCGAGGAGATCTTTGAGTTGTTGTTTCTCGTCAGCCAGCTGCTTTGCCTCTGCCTTCTGTTCGTCGGTCAACTTTGCGTTTGCATGGAGAACCTCGAAGGTTTTCTCGTCCCCTCCCCAGCTTTGCACGTCCTTGCGACGCCCCAGCACCCACGCCCAGCCTTCTTCTTTCGCCACAATGTCTGCGGCTTCCTGTAACTTGGCAATTGCCATCGTTTCCAGCTGTTGTGGATTGGTCAAAATGACGCTTTCGGCAAACAGATCTTCACGGGTTTCACCGCCTGCGGCTTGATAGGCATCCAGTCCGACAAATTCTACCAATGCGTTGCCAGCGGCAGAAACTTCATCGTGCAACACACTTTCACGCAGCGCTTTTACAGTACGTTTGTACTCGTAATGTTTACTGTTATCCAACGTTTGGATCTGGCGTTGATGATCGTCGGTCGAACTCAACGCCCCCAACTGATCGAGGGTGATGGCATCGGTTTTCAGCAATTCGAGTAGTTGAGGCGCTACGGTCGTCAGTTTCAGGCACTTTTTAACATGTGCAGTACGGTAGCCAAGGATGGCGGCGATCTGTTCAACGGGTTTACCTTCTTCAGCCAACTCACGGAAGTTGGCCAACTGGTCTGCGGGTGACAGATTGGAGCGTTGTCCGTTCTCGGCATACGAAATTGCTCGGGCTTTATCTTCATCGACCGCTTTAACCACGACTTGGAATTCGGGCGTAACGGGTACACCGGCAGCTGACCGCCCTTCTTCCATCAACAGGTTGAGTGATCGCCGACGCGTTTCGCCACCGGCGATGCCGAACAGCCCATTGCTCAAGCGAACCCCGATCAGGTTCTGCAATAAACCGGCCGCTTCGATGCTGGTAGCCAGTTCCCGAACATCTTTGTCCGATACAGGTGTTTTGCGCGCGTTGAGAGGGGTTTTCACCAGTTGCTTGAGCATGACTGTTTCAACCGGGGTATCAACCAGTGCGGATTCAAGGCCCCATTCCCACTCGAAACGCAACAAAGTGACCCACTGGCCAGACCCGGATAAAATCACCGCTCTGGCCCTACTGGAGAGCCTGTTGCATGCAGGGAAAACATCTGACTCAGAAAGAGCGGTTC
>NZ_JBLJAJ010000070.1:0-5481 GCF_047530005.1 Serratia sp. N21D137 | reverse complement strand
GAGAAGTGTTGATGGTGATACCACGAGCTTTTTCTTCTGGCGCGTTATCGATCTGGTCGAAAGCACGTGCAGAACCACCGTAGGTTTTAGCCAGAACGGTAGTGATTGCAGCGGTCAGGGTAGTTTTGCCGTGGTCAACGTGGCCGATAGTACCGACGTTAACGTGCGGTTTTGAACGTTCAAATTTTTCTTTAGACATCGATTGTCCCTCTAAGACACGGATAAATCGGTGGTATCACCACATCAACCAAGCATTTGCTTGTTGAATTCAGGAAACAGAAAGAAAATCAGTGGGCGAGAAATTAAGAAGTGGTGCTGATAGGCAGATTCGAACTGCCGACCTCACCCTTACCAAGGGTGCGCTCTACCAACTGAGCTATATCAGCACATCTTGGAGCGGGCAGTGGGAATCGAACCCACATCATCAGCTTGGAAGGCTGAGGTAATAGCCATTATACGATGCCCGCATCCTGGAACTCGGCTACCTGACTTTTCTGTAGACTTTAAAGGTGGAGAGAAGGATTGTTCGTCGCTTAACTCTTCACCCTTCGTGCCAGCAACTTCCGTTACGCGGCGCGAACTGTTTGAAGGTTTTCACCTTCCCCGCTCGGCGCTTGATTCAGCATTACCGCTCGGTGTGACCCAGTGCCTCGGGTCTAATATGGTGGTGGGGGAAGGATTCGAACCTTCGAAGTCTGTGACGGCAGATTTACAGTCTGCTCCCTTTGGCCGCTCGGGAACCCCACCAGATTTTAACTACTTTTACTGACCACTTTATACTTGAATGGTGCCGGCTACCGGAATCGAACTGGTGACCTACTGATTACAAGTCAGTTGCTCTACCTACTGAGCTAAGCCGGCATCAAGTGCAGCGCATTCTAGGTAGAGCTGACGGGCTATGCAACAAAAAAATTGCGATCTAAGCCCTATCGCTCATAAATCAGCCGATTTCTGCATCCGGCTCGCAGTTTTTCACCGTTGAGGCGCAAAATTTCATCAAATATGGGCATTAATCTAAACTATTTTAGACCTACCCTGCTGATGCTTTCCCTGCACTTTTGCATATCGCTCAATCAAAGATAGTCTATCGGTTTAAAGCCGCGATCGGGATGGTGCACCACAAAGAGGACGGTGCTCTCTGATGGTGCTGATATACCGCTTTCGTCCCTGGGTTGGCGGCTCCCCCACAGGTTAGCCGCGTTGGCGCGCTTATTGCTTATCATCATTATCCCTAATAGCCAGGAGGAATGACCGATGAAAATTGTCCTGATCAATGCGGCAACGCTTCCCATATACCGCGCCGAGCTGGCGCAGTTGCTCACCGATGCGGTCACTCACGGGGCTTCAGTAGGTTACGACACGCAAATTCCCCACGAGGATGCTGAGAGCTACTTCCATAGCCTGCGCCCAGCGTTGGCCAAAGGAGAGTTGCTATTGTGGATTGCCAGAGACGAAAGCGGCGTCATTGGCACCGTCCAACTCGCCCTGTGTCAAAAGCCTAACGGCCGCAACCGGGCCGAAGTACAAAAACTGCTGGTGCACAGCCGCGCCCGTCGCAATGGCGTTGGACAGGCGTTGATGAAAACGCTGGAAAAAATGGCGCTTGAGATCCGCCGTGGGCTGCTTTATCTGGACACCCAGGCCGGTTCTGCAGCCGAAGGGCTGTATCGCTCGTTGGGCTATCGTTGCCTCGGGGAGATACCCGATTACGCCGCGGCTCCCGACGGGTATTACCACCCTACAGCGATTTACTACAAGCGGCTGTTTGCCGTTCAGCAACCCTCCCGCGCCGCCGCCAGCTGACCTGAAAACGGTATCATTGCCCAGTGATACCGCCTTGCAACAGGCCCTTTCTCAATTGCGTGCCTGTTCGCACTATTGGTAAAAACTGCCGCTAATCGACCACATTTGCGAAAAAAGTCTACGCCTAAAAGCCCGCTGTCTATAATATGCAGTTTGATTATTATCTGGAGTTGGCGTCCAGCGCCTTTCCCAACCTGCGTTAACAGGCAGAATTTGGCTTATGATAAAAAGAGATCAATCTTTAGCGACGCCTTACCTTCAGTTCGATCGCAGCCAGTGGGCCGCGTTACGGGATTCGGTGCCGCTGACGCTGTCGGAAGAAGAGATTGTTAAACTCAAAGGGATTAACGAAGATCTCTCCCTGGAGGAAGTCGCGCAGATCTACTTGCCGCTCTCACGGTTGCTGAACTTCTATATCAGTTCAAACCTGCGTCGCCAGGCAGTTTTGGAGCAATTCCTTGGTACAGATGGCCAACGCATTCCTTATGTGATCGGCATTGCTGGCAGCGTAGCCGTGGGTAAAAGTACCACGGCGCGTTTGTTGCAGGCGTTGTTGAGCCGCTGGCCGGAACATCGTAGCGTCGAGCTGATCACCACAGATGGCTTTCTGCACCCGAACAAAGTGCTGAACGAGCGCGGCCTGATGAAGAAAAAAGGGTTCCCGCAATCCTACGACATGCATAGCCTGGTGAAATTCGTTTCAGAAGTTAAATCCGGTGCCAAACGTGTTACTGCCCCGGTTTACTCTCACCTGATCTATGACGTGGTGCCTGAAGGCAATAAAGTTATCGAACAGCCTGATATTCTGATCCTGGAAGGATTGAATGTTTTGCAAAGCGGTATGGACTATCCACACGATCCTCACCGGGTATTTGTTTCCGACTTTGTTGATTTCTCAATCTATGTCGATGCCCCTGGCGATCTATTGCAAAGTTGGTATATCAACCGCTTCCTGAAATTCCGTCAGGGTGCGTTCTCTAACCCAGACTCCTATTTCCATAGCTATGCTCAGTTGCCGGAAACGGAGGCGATAAATATCGCTACCCAGCTGTGGAATGAGATTAATGGATTGAATTTACAGCAGAATATCTTACCGACTCGCGAGAGAGCCAGCTTAATCATGACTAAGAGTGCCAATCACGCTGTGGAAAGTGTACGGTTGCGGAAATAATCGATAGCGTAAGAGAGGCCAATGGCCTCTCTTATTTTAGCTTATTCAGCACTCCGCAAAGATATTTCACCACCAATAAAGGGTTTAATGACTCCTTCCTGTTCAAGCAGCAATGCACCCTGCTGATCAATACCGCGGGCAATACCGAAAATCTGTTGTTCACCAATTAATAGTTTAACTGGACGATCGATAAAATTATCTAATTGACGCCAACGTGAAATAAAAGGTGCTAGCCCATCTATTTCAAATTGCCGTAATGAATTTCGTAGTTCATTAAGCAATTTAGCGGCCAATTCATTACGATCGATAGTGATCCCGGCTTCCTGCAGGTTGATCCAGCGCTGATCAATCTGACTGGCGTTGGTTTCACGCATCGCCATGTTGATACCCGCTCCGAGCACCAACTGGGCTGCATCCCCGGTTTTACCGGTCAGCTCAACCAAAATACCGGCCAACTTGCGATCGTTAAGGTATAAATCATTGGGCCACTTCACACGGACCTGTTCTGCACCGAGATGCTGCAACACTTCTGCCATCACGATGCCAATAACCAGGCTCAACCCCATCGCGGCCGCTGGCCCTTGTTCAAGACGCCAGAACATGGATAAATATAGGTTGGCCCCGAAAGGCGAAACCCACTGCCGACCACGTCGCCCACGCCCTGCCTGCTGATACTCGGCTATACAGGCATCACCGGATGTCAGTTCTGCAAGCCTGTCCAACAGATACTGGTTGGTTGAATCAACCACGGGCAATACCGTGACCCGCTTGTCTTCCAGTAAGCCAAGTATACGCTCAGCATCCAGCAAGTTGATCGCCGCAGGTAGGCTATAGCCTTTCCCCGGAACCGTGAACACATCCAAGCCCCACTCCCGGATAGTCTGAATATGCTTGTTAATCGCTGCGCGGCTCATTCCCAATGACTCACCCAAATGTTCGCCAGAGTGGAACTCGCCGTCCGCCAGTAGGGAGATGATCTTCAGTGGTACTGTGGTATCTCTCATGAAATGACCTCTACGGCATCCAGCTCACCAGTGGCCCCGATAAAACGTACCTCTGGTTCTAACCAGACATCGAATTTCTGCGCGACCGTATTGCGCACATGCCTGGCCAGTGCCACCACATCCTGGCTGCTGGCATTATCGGCATTTACCAATACCAAGGCCTGCTGACGGTGCACCGCTGCGCCACCGATCTGATGCCCCTTGAGTGAACACTGATCGATCAGCCAACCGGCAGCCAGTTTTTCTTGCCCGTCCGGCTGCGGATAATGTGGCATTGCAGGATATTGGGCTAATAATGCTTTAGCGGCTTCCCCGCTCACCAGTGGGTTTTTAAAGAAGCTGCCTGCATTGCCACTAATACGTGGGTCTGGCAGCTTGCTGCGCCGCATGGCGCATACCGCGTCAAATACCTGCTGCGGCGTTACCGTCTTGGGATCCAGCTTGGCAAGGTCGCCGTAGTTCAGCAACGGATTCCACTGTTTGCTAAGCCGTAAACCAACGCCCACAATCACGAATCCTTGCTTAAGCTCATGCTTAAAAACACTTTCCCGGTAACCAAACTGGCAGCGTTCAGGATCCATACGATCGATTTCACCCGTAGTCAGGTTCAGCAGGTCGACATACTCACAGACCTGTTTTAGCTCGATGCCGTACGCCCCGATATTCTGGATAGGGGCCGAACCGACCAAACCCGGGATCAATGCCAGATTCTCCAGCCCGGGGATGCCACGTTCGAGCATCTGGCTAACCAGATGGTGCCAATTCTCTCCGGCGCTGACATGCAAATGCCAGGCGTCCTGCTCTTCCCTGACGGTGATACCTTTTAACTGGTTAATCATGACCGTACCGGCAAAATCCTCCAGGAACAGGACGTTGCTCCCTTCACCGAGTACCAGCAGTGGCTGTTGGCGCTTTTGCGCTTGCTGCCAGGCTTTAATCATCATTTCAATTTCTTCGGCAATGACTAAATGCGCTGCGTTGACCGGGAGCGCAAAAGTATTGTGATTTTTTAAAGACGCGCTTTCAGTAGACATGATTTAAATACTCTGACGGAACAAATTATCATCTAGTCTACTCGATCCACCGCGCATGGCTATTATTTGTTTTTATTCACTGGTAATTTCTTGTGAGCTAATAACCTCTGACTTCATGGGATATTAAAAATATCCTTTTAAATCATGATAATATGAAAATTCTATTATCTTGATTCAAGCACAAGTCTGAGTTATATAAAATCTATCAGCATTAATGATATGTATGAATTAGCCTGGCGGGTTTGGAACTAAAAATTTCATGAATATTTCCAGGTGGGAACTCGGTTATATTTAATCGTTTACCTATGCGGAGATAATTCGGGATAGCCGAGTGATACCATCCCCTCACCCTAACCCTCTCCCACAGGGCTGAGGAATCCCCACTAATTTTTTCTTAGTGGTTTCAGAGAACTAGAGCGAGTGTTTTACGATCAATCTGTTCCATTTTGGTCGTAAATTGGCAGTGAGA
>NZ_JBLJAJ010000007.1:0-212020 GCF_047530005.1 Serratia sp. N21D137 | reverse complement strand
TGAAGGACAAGTTAAAAAGTGGTCAGTTGAAGAAGCCGGCAACCGCCGACATTTCTGGCTAACCGCTAACAGGGGTGGGTCAGATTTACTTTGGCAGCCTGGGTCACTATTCGATTGGCATTGACAAATATGCTCTCTCTGTGCATATTCTTACGGTGACTAGGTGGCAATATAGTTATCCCCTAAAAACGGCCCTTTCCCTGTTAGAGATCTTCCGATATTCACCTATTAAGACCCATTCCTCCATTCTTCATTAAGGGCTAAGGGGGCGGTTTGCTTGAGTTATTTGTAACGTCCGCTCCTGGTACTAAGCAGGCTGCCAGATCTGGTAAGAGCTAGAAGTAACAAGAGTTCCAAAAAATGTGTGGAGGCGAGTGTTACAACTTTGCGATAGCATTTTGTTGGATCCAGAATTTGCTTGTGAGGGGCCCCAACTGGGGGGCGTATGAAGGGGGAGGTTCAGGCCACAGCTATCCTGCTGGCGATGATGACGAGGCTAAAGATGTAAATCCTGAGGCCTTTTACTACAGATCTTTTTCATCGCCCGGTTTTTATAACAGTTGATGGTTTTTAGCCTGAGCTTGAGCTTTTTGGCGATTTCATCAGGCTGTGCACCGCTGTAGATTTCATTGATGACGATCAGCTCTCGGCCGGTCAGATACTGCCGGCTCGTGGCTTCCTCTACCTCGGCATCAAACTCATCCTGCACCGTTTGGCGAGGGAAAATCGATAGCAAGATATCCTCCACACAGGCATTTTTATCCAGAGTGATAAAGTGGTTGTACATATCCGGGTTGGTCAGGCACAGGCTGTTTTCGTACATCAAGATGATCCTGGCCTCCAGCGTGCCCTGCTCCAGGGCGGCATAGAGCGCAGAACAGGCGCCGTAATAATGAATAAAGCCGCAGCTGCAATCCAAAATCAGAAAATCACAGGCGCTATTTTTCAGTTCCGGCAGCGTGTGAGCCTCAAACGTCTCTTTCTCGAAGGGTAATTCATGCAACGCTATTTTATTGTGGGGTAAGGTTTCACCGTGCCTGAGCAGCGCGTGCAAACCAGCGGAGAAATAGCGGTCATTACTCACCGTGTAGATATGAATATCAGGCATAGTTGATCATCCTAATCAGTAATAATCTTAGCTTGTGCGCGGGTTGGCGGATGAGCCGCAATCTTGTCGATGGCGTGCACGATTTTTTGCCGACTTTCTGAAAATCAGGATGAGTTTCTTACTGCACATCCAGCAACTACCCGCCCCCTCAACGTAGGGGGGAACGTTCCCTGTCAGCTCGATGGAAATATCACAATGTGGGCAATAGGCGACATACTCGCAGTAAGCCATGAGATTTACTCATTCCATTGATTTATATTGAAAATTTATATTACATAGGATAGCAGAGTTGTTTTTAATGATCAATAAAATAGATCGATATGATAAAAACAATTGATTTTATCGATAAGTTACCAATTATTTCAATAAAATCAAAAGATAAGAACTATCCATTAACTTGCTGGTAAATTACTGAGAATTACTCATATATATTCACTGTGTGTATGTGTTTGTGTTTAATTGTTTGTGATATGAATTATTGATATTTCTCGTCTGTGGCCGGTTTGGCGGCAGGCATATTGATGGTGTGGGCAAGGGGAACAGGGTAATTTTATGCAAGAGGAGAGCGGGAGTTGCTACAGCTTATTGGGTGCCAAATGCTCCCGGCATGATGGCCGGGAGCAGATGAGATTATTTCAGGAAATCTTCACGCTGTGGAGTGAAGGTATCCAGTAAGGTTCCGGCCTCCAGGCAGACGCAGCCATGCACCACGTCGGGCTTTTTGTACAAGGTATCTCCGGCAGCCACTTCTTTGGTGACGCCATCGATGGTGAAGCTGAAGCGGCCGGAAAGTACGTAGGTCAGTTGCTCGTGCGGGTGGCTGTGCAACGGGCCGACAGCGCCTTGGCTAAAGTTGACCTCCACCGCCATCATGGTGCCGCCATGAGCGAGGATACGGCGTGTCACGCCGTTCCCTAAATCTTCTAACGCACAATCCTGTTGGTAGATAAACATGGTTGTTCCTCAATAAAATAGTGCCATCAAGCAAAGAGATCTTCCGGCAAGCGGGCAAGATACAGCGCGGGCTCACCCTCAAAATCTGAGGTGAAGAGCACTTGCCGGTTGTCCGGAGTAAAGGATGGGTGCGGATGCGTTACCTGACGGTCACCATTCAGCACGCGCCATGAACTGTTATGTGCGGCCAGACGTGCCTGACGTTTTTGTTTGGCGTCGAACACGTAAAGCCACGGGTCGTTCTCAATGGTGTAGCCTTGAGAATCCTTGATATCGACCGGCGTAGCCGAACCGTCACCCACTAACAGACTGCCGTCGTAGTTGCTCATCAGGTGCGAACAGGCTGGCATGGTCATCACGATCTCATCCTGCCCGGTCTGTGGATCGTAACGGCAGATGTTGCGCTCTTGCTGGCCTTTCAAATAAGAGACGTACATCAGGGCTGAACCGTCCGGCACCCAGAATTCGTGCGTACAGCTCTCGCCTGGGGCATGAGTTTTTACCTTACGCATATTGCTGCCGTCTTCGTTGATCAGCCACATGCGGGCATCAACCAGATCGTGTGGCCCTTCGTGGCAGAAGGCGACGCAGTCGCTATGGTATGGGCGATAGATTGGGTGGCCCAACCAGAGGCGATCCTCATAAATCACGCGTGATTCACCGCTGGCCAAATCGACACGCAGCAGGCGGCAATGCGGGTTTTTGGTGAAGAAGCTGTGGAAAATTTTCCAGTCGGTCAGAGGCTGCCAATCCTGGCGATCGATTTCGATACCCACCAGGCTGGTGCATTCACTATTGGCAACCCAGGTGCCGTAGCCAACCCACTCTTCAGGCACGCGATACACGGTTTGTTCAGTGCAGTTGCTCAGTTCTACCCGGCGCAACTCACGTTCATTCTTCACGTAATACAGGAAACGATCGTCCGGGGATAAAAAACCGCCGAAGGTGTTATCGCCTGGACCTTCGGTCAACTGCACCGCTTGCTGCCGTTGCAGATCCAGCAGGTAGTAGTTGCGGTTACCGTCAAATTCGCCAGCAAACAACAGCTTACTGCCGTCGTTGGTGAAACATTTCTGGTAGAAGTAGTTGCGGTGGCACAGTACTTCAGGCGGTGTCAGGCGGGTGAGCTGTGCGCCGGTACCGGCATCGGTTGTGCGATGGAAATTGAACTGGTGGATTGAACCTTTAGCCACGATGGCCTCCCTTAACCTTATCGATAAACCGCCGCTGTTCAGACGATCCTTTAATTAAATAAAACATTGTTTCATAAATTTAGAAAAATGATATCAAAGTGACGAATTAGGCCAACCCGAACGGGTGATTTATGAGAGCTACATCGCATAAATCGTTGCACTTTGCCCAATTGATAGCAGATCGCGGTTTTGCTCATAGCCAACCAGCATGACGCCATTGCATGCTCGCCACTATAGAAAAAAAACGGATGGGCAATCCCTGATGCTGGGGCCACGGCCAGATGCTGCCCATGTTTTAAAGTTGGTTAAATCAGATCCCCTTATTTTTTATGTGACTTTCATCACAACATTATAACCCGCCTAAAAGTATAAAACGTTATTCCTGTAAAAATGAAATTGCAGTTCATTATTTTTATTTGCGAGAAGAAACGATGACAACGAATGGTATTAACGCTCTGGGTAAGGGAAGAACGGTCAGGCTAGGACATCAGCTGGCTTATGGCGGGGGTAACCTGCTGGGCAGCGGTGCGTTGGCGATCAGTGGCGCCTGGTTGCTCTATTTTTACACCACGTTTTGTGGTTTGACGCTGCTGGAGGCGTCATTCATCTTCTCGGTTGCGAGCGTCATTGATGCTATCAGTAACCCGGTGATGGGCTATCTGACCGATAACTTTGGCAATACCTGGCTCGGTAAGCGCTTTGGTCGGCGCCGTTTCTTCTTGCTGATTGGTGCGCCACTGATGGTCTTTTACCCGCTGCTGTGGGTTGAAGGCTTTGGTTTTTGGTACTACCTCGCCACCTACGTCATTTTCGAACTGATTTATACCTCGGTGATGGTGCCTTACGAGACGCTGGCGACCGAAATGACCGATGATTTCGCCATGCGCTCCAAGCTGACCGGCTATAAAGCGATTTTTGGCAAGATGGCCAACTTCCTGGCGGCGTTTATCCCAGGGCAATTTATTCTGCTTTACGGCAAAGAGTCGGCCCAGCCTTTTCTGTATACCGGCATCACCTACGGCGTGATCCTGTTTACTGCCATCACCGTGCTGTATCTGTTCTCCTGGGAGCGCAAGGATGAAGCAATAGCGGAGGTTAAGCATAAGAAATCGCTGCTCAAAACGTTGGCTTCATTGGCGCGGGATATGCAATCAACCTTCTACCTGCGGGTATTTCGCAAGCATCTGGGCATGTATCTGTTCGGCTTCGGTGCGGAATGGCTGTTTGCCTCGGTATTTACCTATTTCGTGATTTTCGTGCTGCAATACGATCCTGCTATTCTGGCCGGATTGAACAGCCTGAATGCCATCTTACAGTTGATATCGACCGCCATCTTTATTGGTTTGTGCGTGAAAAAAGGCTTCAGTAAACCTTATTCCTGGGCGCTAGGTATCGTGATGTTTGCGGTCTGTTGCTACTCCCTGCTGCACTTCTTTAACCTGCCTGCGCATATTGCCACTGCTGCCATCATCGGCATCACCGTGATCTTTGGCCTGGGCACCGGCGGGGTGTATTACATTCCCTGGACGGTGTATACCTTCCTGGCGGACGTGGACGAAGTCTTTACCGGACGCCGTCGCGAAGGGATCTATGCTGGGGCGATGACCTTCTCTGGCAAGATTATGCGTTCGATTATCGTCTTCACCATGGGGGCAATCCTCAGTTACTACGGCTTCCAATCTAAGTCTCACACTCAGCCGGAAACCGCTATTACCGCCATCTCCTGGGTATTCTTTGCTGGTGTGATCCTGTTGGCGCTGATGGCGATTATTTTCAGCAGCCAGATGACGCTCAACCGCCAAACCCACCAGGTAGTGTTGTATGAAGTGGCCCGCATCAAGGCTGGCGGCAAGATCGGCGATATTAAACCCGAGGTTCGCCTGGTCATAGAGAAACTGGTGGGGCTGCCCTACGAACAGTGTTGGGGCAACAGCAAGATCTGCCAGAAGATGAATATCACCCCTGAAGTCTCTACCCCTGTGTATAAACCGGCCTAACGGGCCTGATCTCCCCAAAACCCAGTGACAGGATCTTCTCGCCAACATGGCGGGGGGATCCCTACCGATTAAAAACAAGGAAAGGGAAATGAAGATCGTACCTCTGTCGTTATTAATTGCTCTGACCAGCGTGTGTCATAACGGTGTCGCCGCACCGCTGCCTGCCGCTAATGAACTGGTTTGGCAGGCCATCGCTTTCGGCCAGTCAACGGATGCCAACTTTGCCACCAACGTGCTGCCGGAAAAAGTGGGCACCAATCAGGTGACGATGGCCAATGGCAAGCCGATGCAGGCCGGGCCGCTGAAAATGCCGTTCCACGTCGAAAGCCGGGGGGGCAAAATCGGCAATAGCCATGATGGCCTGACCTTTTACTACACGCGCGTTCCCGCCAATGCCAATGTGGTTCTGGAAGCGGAGGTGACGGTCGATCAGTTTGGCCCGGAAAATATGGCTCTGCCCGCCGGGCAAGAGGGGGCGGGATTGCTGATCCGCGATATCCTCGGCAAACCACGGTTGGAGAAGGTCCAGCAGGGTTATGAGGAGTTTCCGGCGGCATCCAACATGGTGATGAATGCCATCATGACGCAGGATAAAAAAGATCATCAGCGGGTCAAAATGACGCTGATTTCCCGCAACGGCGTGCTCAATTCCTGGGGTAATGCGGGCGTCGAGATCAAACGTGAGGGTTATCAACCTGAGGTCGATCTGCAGAAAACGCCAACCTTCCGGCTGCGTCTGGCTCGCACGGATCAGGGGTTTACCGCGGCCTATGCTCCGCTGGGCAGCGACAACTGGGTCAGTAAAACGACCAACGATCCGCACCGCGTCACCAAGCTTGATCCTGAAGGTTACTACGTGGGCTTCTTTGCATCACGTAACGCACGCATTACCGTCAACCAGGCCAGCCTGACGCTCAGCGAAAGCCAGCTTCCGGCGGCACAAGAGTTTGCGGTTAAAGCGATGCCGTTGCAGATCGAGATCGGTTCTGCGCCAATATCCGCCACGGATGATTACGTCTTCCAACTACGCAGCAATGAGAATGGCACTCTGTCGCTAAGCCAGGACGGCGTGGTCATTGCCGCAGAGCGTAAGGTACAGGCCGGAGAGATGCTGGCGGTGAAGGTTGCGATGAAGAAGGCGGAAACCGCGCTGGATTACCGTTTCACCACGGCAAAAGGCAGCGCTCAGAGTGACAAGCTGATGGTGCGCAAAGCGCACTATGCCGACGCTGCTAATCTGTATGCTGCGCCACAGGGCAAAGCCGAAAATGATGGTAGTCAGCAGCATCCGCTGGATTTTGCCACCGCCGTGCAATCCTTGACGCCGGGTGGCACGCTTTGGCTGGCGGCGGGGGATTACCCCTTGGCTGTCATACCTGCCTTAGCCAGTGGCACCGCCACGCATGCCAAAAAGCTCCGGCCGCTTGGGGATGGCGTGGTGCTGCACGGGATGGAACTGGCAGCCAGCTATTGGGATATTCAGGGCATCACGGTAACGGAAAAAAGCCTGCGCATTACGGGTAGCCATAACCACCTTGACCGGGTGGTGGCACACCATGCGGATGATACCGGAATTGTCATTTCTTCCCCGGCCAACGCCGATCGGCCACTGTGGGCCAGCCACAACCTGATCAGCCATTCCGAATCATACGCCAACAAGGATCCAGGTCTGATCAATGCGGATGGCTTTGCCGTCAAAATGCGTGTGGGTGAGGGAAATCGGCTGGTCGCCTGCTTCTCGCATGACAACGTGGATGACGGCTTTGATCTGTTTAACAAGATCGAGGATGGCCCGAACGGCAAGGTGATCATTGAGAACAGCGTCGCGCTGCGCAATGTCAATAATGGTTTCAAACTGGGGGGAGAAGGGTTGCCAGTGGCCCATCAGGTGACTAACAGCCTCGCCATTGAAAACGGCATGGATGGGTTTACCGACAACTTCAACCCTGGCGCCCTGCAAGTCACCAGCAATATGGCGATTGATAACCAGAGGTTTAACTACATTTTCCGTCCGGGCCCCTATACCACGCAGGACAAGCAGGGCGTATTCAGTGGCAACGTCTCGCTGCGTAGCAAGCCGGGAGAATATGCCGATGCGGTGGTGGGGAACATCGCCGACAACAATGCCTTTTTGTTGCCAGTAGCTCCTTAAGGCGCTGTATGCGATATCGATGTAGATAAACCCAGCGGTTATGCCGTTTTTGCTCCGGTGAAAACGGCACTCATCACATAAACAAAAATTACTTTCATTTAAAATAAAACATTGTTTCAATTTTATTGATCGCGCCAAGGATAAGCGTTAGACTTGCGCCATCATGATGACAGGGGCGGGCAATATCGTTCCCCCTGTATGGCAGCAAGCTGCGGACACTGGCGGGATTGCAACGCTATCCCCACTTTTGACAAGGGCCGCTGATGCCCTGAGTACTAAGGACAAGAGCATGATTCTCGATAATTTTTCATTGCAGGGTAAAGTGGCGATTGTGACCGGTTGTGACACCGGGCTGGGACAGGGGATGGCCATAGGGCTGGCTCAGGCAGGTTGTGATATCGTTGGCGTTAACGTGGTTGAGCCGGACGAAACCATCGCCAAAGTTACTGCGCTGGGGCGTCGTTTCCTGAGCCTGAAAGCCGACCTGAGCAAGCTGGAAGTGCTGCCTGAGCTGCTGGAGCGCGCGGTAGCCGAATTCGGCCATATCGATATTCTGGTCAATAACGCGGGCATCATTCGCCGCCAGGATGCGCTGCAGTTTAGCGAAAAAGATTGGGATGACGTGATGAACCTGAACATCAAGACGGTGTTCTTCATGTCTCAGGCGGTGGCCCGCCAGTTTATTGCTCAAGGCTCCGGCGGCAAAATCATCAATATCGCCTCCATGCTGTCTTACCAAGGGGGCATCCGTGTGCCGTCTTACACCGCGTCCAAGAGCGCCGTCATGGGTGTTACCCGTCTGTTGGCCAACGAATGGGCCAGCCACGGTATCAACGTGAACGCGTTGGCTCCTGGCTATATGGCGACGAACAATACTCGCCAACTGCGCGACGATCAGGCCCGCAGCGAGGAAATCCTCGAGCGTATCCCGGCTGGCCGTTGGGGCCTGCCAGAAGATCTGATGGGGCCGGTGGTATTCCTGGCTTCACCGGCTTCGGATTACATCAATGGCTACACCGTAGCGGTAGATGGCGGCTGGTTGGCTCGCTAACGAGACAAAGAATAACCGATTGATTTTATTTGCGGAGAGCAAAAGATGAATATTGCACTGATGATGGAAAACAGCCAGGCGGGTAAAAATGCGCTGGTTCTCGAACAATTGCAGGCGGTTGCGGCTGGCAATCATGATGCGGTGTTCAACGTGGGTATGAGCGATGAGCAGGATCACCATCTGACCTATATCCATTTAGGGATTATGGCCAGCATTCTGCTGAACGCCGAAGCGGTCGATTTTGTGGTCACCGGCTGCGGTACCGGGCAGGGCGCCTTGATGTCACTGAACATCCATCCTGGTGTAGTGTGCGGTTACTGTATCGATCCTGCGGATGCTTTCCTGTTCGCTCAGATCAACAATGGTAATGCGCTGTCCCTGCCGTTTGCCAAAGGCTTTGGCTGGGGTGCTGAGTTGAACGTGCGCTATATCTTTGAGAAGGCTTTTACCGGGCGTAAAGGTGAAGGTTATCCGGTGGAGCGTAAGGAACCTCAGGTTCGTAACGCCGGTATCCTCAATCAGGTTAAGCAGGCGGTGATCAAAGACAACTACCTTGATACGCTGCGTGCCATCGATCCAGAGCTGGTGAAGACAGCCGTTAGCGGCCCTCGCTTCCAGGAATGCCTGTTCTCCAACGGCAAAAAGCCGGAGATTGTGGCGTTTGTCAAAGAACTGCTGGCCCGCGCCTGATGTTCTTCAGGTGGCCGAATATCGGCCACCTGTTTTCCCCACCGCTTGTTGTCTAACCCAGCTACGTTAAAATGGTTTCATATTCCGCACCAAAGGAAAGATTATGAAGCTGATGTTCGCCTCGGACCTGCATGGTTCGCTCTCCGCCACCGACAAAATCCTCGAATTGTTTGCTCAAAGTCAGGCCGATTGGTTGATACTGTTGGGCGATTTGCTCAATCACGGTCCCCGCAATGCCTTACCGGATAACTATCAGCCCGTGCAGGTGGCCGAACGATTGAATCACGTTAGTGACAAGATCGTTGCCGTTCGCGGTAATTGCGACAGTGAAGTCGCTCAGATGCTGCTCTCCTTCCCGATGATGGCCCCTTACCAGCAGGTGCTGTTAGCCAAAAGACGATTGTTTTTAACCCACGGGCACCTTTATCATCCCAACACATTACCGCCTTTAACGGGCGGGGACGTGCTGGTGTATGGCCATACGCATTTGCCCCAGGCACAAAGGCAGGGGGAGATCTACTGCTTTAATCCAGGCTCGGTCAGCATCCCGAAAGGGGGTTTTCCTGCCAGCTATGGCATACTGGCAGACGACGTCTTGAGCGTACTCGAGTTGCACAACGGCAAGGTTGTTGCAGAGGTGGCGTTAACGCACTAATTTTAGAGTCCCGATAGCTTGAAAGTGGCAGCCAGGGTTGTTCCTTGGCAGAGCTGGGACACATACCAAAAATAATTGAAGCATAACCCGTGCGCGGCATGCATCGCGCCCAAAATAGAAGGTTTTACAGGATGGCGGAACAGGATCAGGCTGCAGATACCGAGTGGGTTGATATCGTCAACGAGCAAAACGAAGTGATTGCTCAGTCCAGTCGTCAACAGATGCGTGCCCAACGGCTGCGTCATCGTGCGACCTATATCGTGGTGCATGATGGTATGGGGAAAATTCTGGTGCAGCGGCGCACAGACACCAAAGATTTTTACCCGGGTTGGATGGATGCCACCGCCGGGGGAGTGGTACAAAGCGGGGAAAACGTGTTGGACTCTGCCCGCCGTGAGGCGGAAGAAGAGCTGGGTATCGCCGGGATCCCGTTTGCCGAACATGGTCTGTTCTACTTTGAAGAGGAACAGTGCCGTATTTGGGGGGCGTTATTTAGCTGCGTCGCCAATGGCCCGTTTGCTCTGCAGGAAGAAGAAGTGGCTGAAGTGAGCTGGTTGACGCCAGAGGAGATCACCGCCCGCTGCGACGAATTCACCCCCGATTCACTGAAGGCATTATCGTTGTGGCTGACGCGTAATAATGGCCAGGACTACGGCAAGCCGCTGCCGCGCGAAAGCAGAGCCAGCTCTGGCGAGGAAGACGCCTGATTTAACGCACGGCCTTGCTGCCCATAGAGTAGCAAGGCCGTCTATTCTTCTCTTCATTTAGACCCTCCCCACTTGCCAACCGTCTGAAATCACAAATGTAACCATCAATGATGGCATTTATACTTACCCTCTCGGCCCAAATCTGCTGATTTTATCTACCTACAATTAGTTAACCCATCTCATCAAAATTTCTATCCTTAGTGCTACAAATTCAAAAAGTATAAATATCTTTATTTATCATTTGGTTATACATTGACTTTGTTTTGGTTTTGATAATTCTTGTTTTTTTATAAAAAAATCAAAACAACGTTTCTACTTTGGTCACACTTTTGCCATCCACTGAATGACGTTGGAAAAATTTCAGATATAATAATTTGAAATAGTGTTTCAGTTTGTTGGTTGGTAGATGACAGGATCATCTGGGAGACCGAAAAATGGAATTATCCTACTGTAACAAGCAACCTAACGGCATAGTGACAATGCGAGCATTGGCTGCTGATGACTGGCGGAGATTGGCCAGTGAATGCCTGAAAAAATTTATCGATTTATCACGACGGGGAGGATGCTGAACCTGGGCAGACTGCCGGGCTTGTCATTTCTATTGTTTAATAAGACTTAAATTTCACTTAACTAATTTCATTTCTTTTTCTATTTAAATGGCTATGGGTAACAACCATGAATGAAAACAGAATGCTGGGGTTAGCCTATATATCACCTTATATAATAGGGTTGATCATATTTACGGCGTTCCCCTTTGTGTCATCATTCTTGCTGAGCTTTACGGAATATGACCTGATGAATCCCCCGGTGTTTAACGGGGTGGAAAACTATCGTTATATGCTGATGGAAGACCATCTTTTTTGGAAATCGATGGGCGTCACCTTTGCATATGTGTTTCTGACCATCCCGTTAAAATTGGCATTTGCGTTAGGTATCGCGTTTGTCCTTAATTTTAAACTGCGCGGCATCGGTTTTTTCCGTACGGCGTATTATGTTCCCTCCATTCTGGGCAGCAGCGTGGCTATTGCCGTGCTATGGCGTGCTCTGTTTGCCATCGACGGGCTGCTAAACAGCTTTATCGGTGTCTTTGGTATGGATCCGGTCAACTGGTTGGGCGAGCCTTCTCTGGCATTGATGTCGGTTACGTTGCTGCGCGTATGGCAGTTCGGCTCTGCGATGGTGATCTTCCTGGCGGCTCTGCAAAACGTACCACAGTCACAATATGAAGCGGCCATGATTGATGGTGCTTCCAAGTGGCAGATGTTTATGAAGGTCACGGTACCGCTGATCACGCCGGTGATTTTCTTCAACTTTATTATGCAGACCACGCAGGCGTTCCAAGAGTTTACGGCTCCGTATGTCATTACCGGGGGCGGGCCTACCCATTACACCTATCTGTTCTCACTGTATATCTACGATACCGCCTTTAAATATTTTGATATGGGTTACGGTGCCGCATTGGCGTGGATCCTGTTCCTGGTTGTGGCCCTGTTCGCCTCAATCGCCTTTAAATCATCGAAGTATTGGGTCTTCTACTCGGCAGACAAGGGTGGCAAAAATGGCTGACATGCAACAGAACCAATTACCCATGCCCAGTGCGCAGGAAATGGCTGAGCGTGAAGTTCAGCGCACATTGCGCCGGGAAAAAATCAGCGCCGCTATTCGTTACGTCGTGCTGCTGCTGGTGGGATTGTTGATGCTTTATCCGCTGGTGTGGATGTTCTCGGCCTCGTTTAAACCCAACCAGGAGATCTTCACCACCCTGGGCCTGTGGCCAGACAATGCGACCTCGGACGGTTTCGTCAACGGTTGGAAAACCGGCACGGAATATAACTTTGGTCATTACATGCTTAACACCTTTAAATTTGTGATCCCCAAGGTGTTATTAACCATTATCTCTTCGACCATTGTGGCCTACGGCTTTGCCCGCTTTGAGATCCCGTGGAAGAAATTCTGGTTTGCCACGCTGATCACTACCATGTTGCTGCCGAGTACGGTGTTACTGATCCCGCAATACATTATGTTCCGAGAGATGGGCATGCTGGACAGCTACCTACCTCTCTATCTGCCGCTGGCATTCGCGACCCAAGGATTCTTCGTCTTTATGTTGATCCAGTTCCTGCGCGGAGTGCCACGGGATATGGAAGAGGCGGCCCAGATTGATGGTTGCAACTCGTTCCAGGTGCTGTGGTATGTGGTGGTGCCGATCCTGAAACCGGCGATTATCTCCGTCGCGCTGTTCCAGTTTATGTGGTCAATGAATGACTTTATTGGCCCGTTGATCTACGTCTATAGCGTTGATAAGTACCCGATTGCGCTGGCGTTGAAAATGTCTATCGACGTGACAGAAGGTGCGCCGTGGAACGAAATCCTGGCTATGGCAAGCATCTCTATTCTGCCGTCCATCATCGTGTTCTTCCTGGCCCAACGCTACTTTGTGCAGGGCGTTACCAGCAGCGGAATTAAAGGTTAATTGAGGATCTATCATGGCTGAAGTCATTTTTAACAATCTGCAGAAAGTGTACAGCAACGGTTATAAGGCGGTGCATGGCATTAATCTGACCATTGCCGATGGCGAGTTTATGGTGATTGTCGGCCCTTCCGGCTGTGCCAAATCGACCACGCTGCGGATGCTGGCAGGGTTGGAAACCATTAGCGGCGGCGAGGTGCGCATAGGCGATCGCGTGGTGAATAACCTGGCCCCTAAATCCCGTGGTATTGCCATGGTGTTCCAGAACTATGCGCTATATCCGCATATGACGGTAAAAGATAACCTGGCCTTTGGCTTGAAGCTGAGCAAGATGCCTAAAGAGCAAATTGAAGAGCAGGTTAACGAAGCCGCCAAGATCCTGGAGCTGGAAGAGCTGTTGGATCGTTTGCCACGCCAACTCTCCGGTGGGCAGGCGCAGCGTGTGGCCGTAGGCCGCGCAATTGTGAAAAAACCAGACGTGTTCCTGTTCGATGAACCGTTGTCTAACCTGGATGCCAAGCTGCGTGCGTCGATGCGTATCCGTATTTCCGATTTGCACAAGCAGCTGAAAAAGAGCGGCAAACCGGCGACCACCGTCTATGTTACCCACGATCAGACCGAAGCCATGACCATGGGCGACCGTATCTGTGTGATGAAGCTGGGCCATATCATGCAGGTGGATACGCCAGACAACCTGTACCACTTCCCGAAAAACATGTTTGTCGCCGGATTTATCGGTGCGCCAGAAATGAACATCAAGCCGAGCAAGCTGGTAGAGCAGGACGGCAAAATCGGCCTCACCGTCGGTAACTACACCTTGACCCTCAGCCAGTATCAGCAGGATAAGGTCGCCAGCTTTGTCGGGCAGGACGTGTTCTTTGGCGTGCGGCCCGAGTTTGTATCGATTTCAGAGTCGCCGTTTGAGGGCAACCACTCTGAAGGGGAACTGGTCCGCGTCGAGAATATGGGCCATGAGTTCTTTGTTTACCTGAAGGTGAATGATTTTGAACTGACCTGCCGTATTCCTTCCGATGACGTCAAACCGATCCTGAAAAATGGGCTGCATCGTCCGGTTTACTTCAAATTCGATATGGATAAATGCCACATTTTTGATGCGAAAACAGAAAAGAATATTTCTCTTTAACAGGAGTGGTCAATAATGAAAAAAATAGTCTTACGTACCCTGGTAGCCTCGTCCATGGCGATATTTGCCCATCAGGCCTTTGCCGCTGAACAGGTTGACTTGCGTATGTCCTGGTGGGGAGGCAATGGCCGCCATCAGGTTACGTTGAAGGCGATTGAGGAATTCCAGAAGCAGAACCCGAATATCAAGGTGAAATCGGAATATACCGGCTGGGACGGTCACCTTTCCCGCCTGACCACCCAGATTGCTGGGGGCACCGAGCCGGACGTGATGCAAACCAACTGGAACTGGCTGCCGATCTTTTCAAAAACCGGCACCGGATTCTATGACCTGAACAAGGTGAGTGAGTATCTGGATCTGACGCAGTTTGATCCCAAAGAGCTACAAACCACCACGATTGACGGCAAGCTGAACGGCATTCCGATTTCAGTGACCGCACGTGTTTTCTATTATAACGATGTCACCTGGAAAGACGCGGGTGTGCAATATCCCAATAATTGGGATGAATTGCTCGCCGCCGGTAAAACCTTCAACGAAAAACTGGGCGATAAATATTATCCGGTGGTGTTGGAGCACCAGGATACCTTCGCACTGTTACGTTCCTACATGATCCAAAAATATAACGTCGATATTATCGATGAAGCGCAGAAGAAGTTTGCCTATAGCGAAGCACAATGGGTCGATTTCTTCCAGATGTATAAAAACATGGTAGACAGCCACGTCATGCCATCATCGAAATACTACGCCTCGTTCGGCAAAAACAACATGTATGAGATGAAGCCATGGATTGCGGGGGAATGGGGTGGGACCTATATGTGGAACTCCACCATCAACAAATACTCCGATAACCTGAAAGCACCGGCCAAGCTGGTATTGGGCCCATACCCGATGCTGCCGGGTGCCAAAGATGCCGGATTGTTCTTCAAGCCGTCGCAAATGTTTTCGATTGGTAAAAGCAGCAAGCATCCAAAAGAAGCGGCAATGTTGATTAACTTCCTGTTAAACAGTAAGGAAGGCGTTGAGGCGCTGAAGCTGGAGCGGGGGGTTCCGTTAAGCAAAGTGGCTGTCAGCCAATTGACCGAAAGTGGCGTGATCCAGGATAGCGATCCGGCGGTTTCCGGGTTGAAACTGGCGCTGTCACTGCCGCATGCCATCAGCGCTTCACCGTATTTTGACGACCCGCAGATTGTAGTGCTGTTCCAGGATGCCATTCAGAATATCGATTATGGCAAGAAAACGGTGCAGGAAGTGGCTGCTGATTTCCAGCGCCAGGGCGACCGTATTCTGAAACGCGCAATGCGCTAACAAGAATTGTCCCCACCTTATCTTGGGCGGGGGCTTATTTATCAGCTAATCATTACATTCATTAACGCTAACAGGGAAGCCGTAAGAAAAATAAATTTGTATTAAATAGCAATGACGCTTTGCCCATTTTCAAATAATAAGTATTTCAAATAACTCTATAACCCCCTTAATTAAAGTGGGGATGTCTTTTCTATAATTAAATGATAAGGGTAGTAATAATGAAATTTAAATTATTGACTCTGGTGTTAGCCTCTGTAGCAAACTTTAGTGCAATGGCCATGTCGCTTGATTTGCGCCATGAATGGCAGGATACAGCCAAAGGCGACCATAAAAATAGAATGCTGGTCTCGCATCGTTTCGATAACGGCCTGGGATTCTCTCTGGAAGCAAAATGGCGTCAGGACTCTTCAGACTCTACGCCTGATAAACCTTTCCACGAGCAGGTCAGTAATGGCACAGAAGCCGTCGTCAGCTATCAGCATAAATTTGATGCAATCACCCTGCAGCCTGGGTTCTCGCTAGAGTCCAACAGTAATAATAACGGCTATCGCCCTTATCTGCGTGCGCAGTATAACTTTACCAAAGACATTTATGTAGCGGGCAGATATCGCTACGAATATAAGCGTACCACCTCAAAAGGTTCAGAGGGGGATGAGAAAACCAACCGTGGTGATTTTTGGTTAGGTTATAACTTCTACAAGGACTGGTCGGCCGAATATAACTACGTGTATAAGAGCAGCAACAAGGTTATTTTTGACGACGGCAAAACCGATTACGAGCATAACGTCAAGCTGGCTTACAAGTGGGATAAAAACTGGAAGCCTTATGTTGAAGTGGGGAACGTGAAGCAGGATAGCCAACACGATAACCGCCAGACGCGCTACCGTGTTGGGGTCTCTTATAGCTGGTAAGCAAGGGTGAAACTACCGGGAATACCGACTTATCGGCGGGTTCCCGGTATCGTCATCGTTAGCAGCTGCTACGACGGCACAGGGTTGAAGGGATCGAACCTTTGGGCTGCCAGGGCTGATCGTTCAAACGCGCCAACAATGCCTTACCTGCCTGAATACCAATCTCCTTATGCGGCACGGTCATGGTCGTCAGCGGTGGCTGGCAGACCTGGCTGACCTCGCTGTTACCAAACCCCACGATCGCCAGCTGTTCCGGTACCTTGATGCGCCGCCGCTGGCATTCATACAGCGCGCCGCAGGCCAGTTCATCAGACGCACAGACCAAGGCATCCAACTCAGGCCAGGCCAGTAAAAACTCCGGCAATTGCTGGGCGCCGAGGCTAAAGCTGGCGGGTTGCGCGGCATTAATCACCCGATGAGGGGACATGTGGTTCTGCAGTAGCGCTTTGTGCCAGCCTTGCAGATGCTGTTGGAAAATCCACTGTTCCTGATTAGCACACAGCAGCCCAACATTCTGATACCCGCTGGCAATCACGGTTTGCGTGAGCTGATACATGGCGGCGACGTAATCGATGCCGATATTGATGTCGATCGGGTCGGTACGGATTGCTCCAATTTCCACTACCGGAATATTGGCTGCGGTTAATGCCTGACGGGTATTTTCAGAATGCTCAATGCTTAACAGCACGGCCGCCGCCAGGTTGTAAGAGAGCAGGGTTTCCAGCAACGTTTCTTCACGCTCGATATGATGTTGGGACTCGGCTAGCATGATCTGGTAACCCGCCGGTTGCAGTACCCGCTGTAACCCTGCAAACATATCCGCACAGCCGGACTCGGAAAAACTCGGCACCACCATAGCGATGGTATAAGAAGACGCCGAGGCTAACGAACTCGCCGCCAGGTTGGGGAGATAACCTAACTCACTGACCGCCGACTCAATTTTTTCTCTCAGCTTATCTGAAACCTGTTCCGGCGTGCGTAGCGCCCGCGAGACGGTCATGGTGCCCACGCCTGCCAATTGGGCTACGTCGGCCAGGGTAACCCGGCCGGTACTGCGTCGTTTTCTACCGATCGACATTGCTGATCCTGACTGAAATGCGCGCATAACGCATAAATGAGCTCATGGGTTGAAACCCATTACTGGGCTTCGTCGTTCCCGCT
Organism: Serratia sp. N21D137; assembly: GCF_047530005.1. NCBI lineage: Bacteria > Pseudomonadati > Pseudomonadota > Gammaproteobacteria > Enterobacterales > Yersiniaceae > Serratia > Serratia sp. N21D137. The sequence goes on along the minus strand of NZ_JBLJAJ010000007.1, from coordinate 194,522 downwards.
TCTGTGCCCATTCTACCCCGTTCCTTTGGCGATCGATAAAAAAACTGAGCCGCCGGGTTTCATCCCCGATAGTTTTGATAGCGCTATCACAGATCTGGATGAAGGATTTTTGGTAGCGCTATCTTTGTGCGATAAGTCACAGTTTAACCCCTGCACGTTGATTAAAGTTTTACCGTCGCCGGGCTTTTCCATGACGGCTACGTGCCATCAAACGATCCATAGCCAACAGATTTCGTCCCGTTTAGGTTCGGAAACTCTGGCGGTTTAAGGGAAAAAAACCATAAGGAGGAGATGTGCTCAACGACTGGCTGAACGCCGACCATATTCAACTGTGCGATCAGGTTATTGACTGGCAGGAGGCGGTCACATTGTGTGCTCAGCCACTGCTGCAGCGCGGTGTGATCACCGCTGATTACCTGACAGCCATATTTCGCCAACATCAGGCGCTGGGGCCCTATTACGTGTTGGCACCCGGTATCGCGATGCCCCATGCCAGGCCGGAGGAAGGCGCCAAAGCGCTTGGCCTTTCACTATTAAAGATCAATCAGGGCGTGCATTTTCAGTCCGAAGATAACGACCCGGTGTTCGTCGTGGTGATGCTTTCCGCTCCGGATAGCAGTAGCCATATTGACATGATTTCGCAGCTGGCCGAGTTATTTTCTGATAGCGAAGCCATGGAGAAACTGTTCCTGGCGCAAACCAAACGGCAAATTGAGGATGTTATCGCCAATTATTAATCTCTAACCGGTTATACCCGCAGCTTTTGATAATACTCAGCATCCGATAGATATCGGGTGACGCTATCCTACACATAAAATCTGGCAGGTAAGAATAATGAAAATCATGGCTATTTGTGGCTCAGGATTGGGCAGCAGTTTTATGGTGGAAATGAACATCAAGAAAGTGCTGAAAAAAATGAATATTGAGGCGGAGGTTGAACATTCCGATCTTTCCTCGGCAACGCCGGGCGCGGCAGATATCTTCGTGATGGCGAAAGATATTGCCGCTAGCGCCAGTGTCCCAGCCGACCAGTTAGTGGTGATCAGCAATATCATTGATATTAATGAGCTTGAAGCCAAGCTGCGTGCTTACTTCACAGCCCACTCCATTATTTAATCTAACCCATTGGCGAGGTGGATATGTTTATCCAGGAAACGCTCAGGTTTGTGGTTGATATATTAAAGGTCCCGGCGGTATTGGTCGGGGTGATTGCCTTGATTGGTCTATTGGCACAAAAGAAATCTTTTTCTGACGTGGTCAAAGGGACGGTTAAAACCATTCTGGGCTTTATTGTGTTGGGCGGTGGAGCGACGGTATTAGTCGGCTCGCTGAATCCATTGGGCGGTATGTTTGAGCATGCGTTCAATATTCAGGGGATTATTCCCAATAACGAAGCCATTGTCTCTATCTCACTAGAGAAATACGGTGCCTCCACCGCGCTGATCATGGCGTTTGGCATGGTGGCCAATATCATCGTAGCCCGCTTTACCCGCTTGAAATACATCTTCCTGACCGGGCACCACACCTTCTACATGGCCTGTATGATCGGCATCATCCTTACCGTGGCCGGTTTTGAGGGCGTACAGTTGGTGTTCACCGGAGCGCTGACTCTGGGCTTGGTGATGGCGTTCTTCCCGGCTATCGCCCAGCGCTATATGCGCCGCATTACCGGTAACGACGACATTGCCTTTGGCCATTTCGGCACCTTGGGCTATGTCCTTTCCGGTTGGATCGGTTCCAAGGTGGGGAAAAACTCGCGTTCCACCGAGGAGATGAACTTACCTAAAAACCTCAGCTTCCTGCGTGACAGCTCGATTTCCATCTCGATGACCATGATCGTGATCTACCTGATCCTGGCTATCTGCGCGGGCCAGGATTACGTCGAAAGCCAATTGAGTGGCGGGCAGAACTACCTGGTGTACTCGATTATTCAGGCGATCACTTTTGCCGCCGGGGTATTCATCATTCTGCAAGGTGTGCGCCTGATCCTGGCCGAGATCGTCCCGGCCTTTACCGGCTTCTCGGAAAAACTGGTCCCTAATGCCCGCCCGGCGCTGGACTGCCCGGTGGTCTATCCCTACGCCCCCAATGCGGTGTTGATTGGTTTCCTGTTCAGCTTCCTGGGTGGCTTGGTGGGTCTGTTCTTGCTCGGCCAAATGAAGATGGTACTGATCCTGCCGGGCGTGGTGCCGCACTTCTTTACCGGGGCCACTGCCGGGGTGTTCGGCAATGCGACCGGTGGGCGGCGTGGTGCCATGCTGGGGGCATTTGCCAACGGTTTGTTGATTACCTTCCTGCCGGTGCTGTTGTTACCGGTACTGGGCGCGCTGGGTTTTGCCAACACCACTTTCTCCGATACGGACTTTGGCGTGGTGGGGATCGTGTTGGGCAATATGGCACGCTTCCTGACCAAAGAAATGATCATGGTCGCGATCGTCGCCATCTTTGGCCTGCTGGTCGCGCATAACTTCTTGGGAAAACGCAAAGATGTCCCAGCCAGAAATAAGGAGGAAAGTTCATGAGCAACACCGTGACTGATTTGACGCAATTGGCCGGGGCGATCCGTCTGGAAACGCTGAAGGCCCTCACTGGGCTGGGATTTGGCCATTACGGCGGCTGTATGTCGGTGGTTGAAACGCTGGCGGTGCTGTACGGCGAAGTGATGCGTATCGATCCAGGTGACCCGGATTGGCCTGAGCGCGATTATTTCGTGCTGTCGAAAGGCCATGCTGGTCCGGCTCTGTATAGCGTGCTGGCGCTTAAGGGCTATTTCCCGTTGGAACAGCTGCAAACGCTCAACCAGAATGGCACCCGGTTGCCGAGCCACCCAGATCGCTTGCTAACCCGTGGGGTGGATGCCACTACCGGATCGCTCGGGCAAGGGGTCTCTATTGCAGCCGGTATGGCGCTTTCACACCAACTGGCAAAGCGCAGCAACCGGGTATTCTGCATCCTGGGGGATGGTGAACTGAACGAAGGCCAATGCTGGGAAGCGTTCCAATTTATCGCCCACCACAACCTGCATAATTTGACGCTGTTTATTGATTACAACAAACAGCAGTTGGACGGCACGCTGGATGAGGTGATCAAACCCTTCGATCTGGCCGGTAAATTCCACGCCTTCGGTTTTGAGGTGCAAACCGTTCGTGGGGATGACATTGCCGCGATCCGTGATGCCGTGTTGCCGGAACGCAGTGGCGAGCAGCGGCCGTTGGTGGTGATCCTCGATAGCCTCAAGGGGCAGGGCGTGGCGTATCTGGAGAACCTGAAAAACTCACACCATCTGCGCTTAACGCCAGATGTTCGTAGCGAAATTGAAAAGGCCATTGCCGACCTGGAGGCCGCCTATGTTTAACCTGGAAATGCCGTTTGAAAAAGACGCCGTAGAAATGCGTAAGGTGTACGCCAGCGTGATCCGCCAACAGGCCGAAGCCGATACGCCGGTGATTGCACTGGAAGCCGATCTGATGAGTTCGATGGCGATGGATGGCGTACATAAGGATCACCCAGAGCGGGTCATCAACTGCGGCATCATGGAGGCTAATGTGATTGGCGTAGCCGCCGGTTTGTCGCTGACCGGGCGGGTCCCTTTCGTCCACACCTTTACCGCTTTTGCCAGCCGCCGCTGTTTCGATCAGCTGTTTATGTCGTTGGATTATCAGCGCAACAACGTCAAGGTGATCGCTTCCGATGCCGGGGTCAGCGCCTGCCATAACGGCGGCACGCATATGTCGTTTGAAGACATGGGGATCGTGCGCGGCCTGGCGCATTCGGTGGTGTTGGAGGTGACCGATGCCACCATGTTCGAGGATATTTTGCAGCAACTGGTGAAGTTGCAAGGCTTCTACTGGGTACGAACCATTCGTAAGCAGGCGACACGCATTTATCCTGCAGGCTATCGTTTCACCATCGGCAAGGCTAATCTGCTGCGTGACGGCAGCGACATTACGCTGATCGCCAACGGCATTATGGTCGCCGAAGCGTTGCAGGCGGCTCAGCAACTTCAACAGCGTGGTATCAGCGCGGCGGTGATTGACATGTTTACACTCAAGCCTATCGATCGTGAAATCATCAAAACCTTTGCGGCGAAAACCGGCAGGATCGTCACCTGCGAGAACCACAGCATCCATAACGGGCTTGGTTCGGCAGTGGCGGAGGTGCTGGTGGAAGAATGTCCGGTGCCGATGCGGCGAGTGGGAGTCAAAGGCCGCTATGGGCAGGTGGGTACGCAGGAGTTCTTGCAGCAGGAGTATGGCCTGACGGCGGCGCATATTGTGGCGGCGGCGGATGAGTTGTTGACCCCCCCCTCACCCCAACCCTCTCCCAAAGGGAGAGGGAGCTGATAGGCGCTGCTCTGCTGGAAGTAAATAGGTCATCTCAACAAATTTACCTCAACACTTTCCCTTTACAGACCGGGGACAGGGTAGAACGGTGTTCAAGGACATAGTGAACACTTTTTAATATCCTTCACTCATGACGATCGGCCTATTTCTCAGGCCGATCATCTCCTTATCCAAGGTGTGTCACCGAATTTTCAGATCTACTCGATCGGTCCCCTCTCCCTGTGGGAGAGGGTTAGGGTGAGGGGCATCGGGGGGCATTGCTTGCTCTTTGTTGACGCCAAAAATAAAACGGCCCGGTGATGATCACCAGGCCGTTATGGGTATTAGCAGAGTCTAAAGGTGCCGCTGTGGCACCTTTGTCTCATCAGGCAATAGCAGCCTGTGCATCAGCCTGAGCCGACTGGATCGCCGTCAGGGCTACGGTATAGACGATATCGTCAACCAGAGCACCACGTGACAGGTCGTTCACCGGCTTGCGCATGCCTTGCAGCATTGGCCCGATAGATACCAGGTCAGCAGAACGCTGTACCGCTTTATAAGTTGTGTTACCGGTGTTCAGATCCGGGAAGATGAACACGGTCGCCTGACCGGCTACTGGCGAGTTAGGCGCTTTGGATTTGGCCACGTCGGCCATGATCGCTGCGTCATACTGCAGTGGGCCATCGATGATCAGATCCGGGCGTTTTTCCTGGGCCAGACGGGTCGCTTCACGCACTTTCTCAACGTCGCTACCCGCACCGGAATTACCGGTAGAGTAAGAGATCATCGCTACGCGTGGTTCGATACCGAATGCGGCTGCGGAATCGGCAGACTGAATAGCGATTTCAGACAGCTGTTCAGCAGTTGGATCCGGGTTGATCGCGCAGTCGCCGTAGACCAGAACCTGGTCAGGCAGCAGCATGAAGAACACGGAAGAAACCAGCGAGCTGCCCGGCGCGGTTTTGATCAACTGCAACGGTGGGCGGATGGTATTGGCGGTGGTGTGAACGGCACCGGAAACCAGGCCGTCAACTTCGCCTTTTTCCAGCATCAGGGTGCCGAGAACTACGTTGTCTTCCAACTGCTCACGCGCAACTACTTCGGTCATGCCCTTGCTCTTACGCAGCTCAACCAGACGCGGCACATAGAGTTCACGCACGGCAACCGGATCGACGATCTCGATGCCTTTACCCAGCTCAACGCCCTGCGCGGCGGCAACGCGTTTGATCTCTTCCGGGTTACCCAGCAGCACACATTCCGCGATACCACGTTCGGCACAGATGGCCGCCGCTTTCACGGTGCGTGGCTCGTCGCCTTCCGGCAGCACGATGCGTTTACCCGCTTTGCGCGCCAATTCGGTCAGCTCATAACGGAACGCCGGTGGGGACAGACGACGTGAACGCTCAGACGTGGCGGTCAGGGACTCGATCCATTCGGCGTTGATGTGGCTGGCCACGTAGTTCTGTACTTTCTCAATACGCTGATGGTCGTCTGAAGGCACTTCAAGGTTGAAGCTTTGCAGGCTCAGCGAGGTCTGCCAGGTGTTGGTGTCAACCATGAACACCGGCAGGCCGGTTTCAAAGGCGCGCTCACACAGCTTGTTGATGGAGGCATCGATTTCGTAGCCGCCGGTCAGCAGGATGGCACCAATTTCCACGCCGTTCATCGCGGCCAGGCAGGCTGAAACCAGCACGTCTGGACGGTCGGCAGAGGTAACTAACAGGGAACCTGGGCGGAAGTGTTCAAGCATGTGCGGAATGCTACGCGCACAGAAGGTCACAGATTTCACCCGGCGGGTCATGATGTCGCCTTCGTTGATCACTCGCGCCTTCAGGTGGCGGGCCATATCAATGGCACGGGTAGCGATCAGTTCGAAGCTCCACGGCACGCAACCCAATACCGGCAGCGGGCTGTTGGCGAACAGCTGTGCAGGATCGACGTTGGCTACGCTGGCCTTGGTGGAATCGTCAAAGATTTCGGACAGGTCTGGGCGAGTACGGCCCTGATCGTCCACCGGAGCGTTCAGCTTGTTGATGATCACGCCGGTAATGTTTTTGTTCTTGCTGCCGCCGAAGCTGGAGCGAGCCAGTTCGATGCGCTCGGTTAACTGGGCTGGAGAATCGTTACCCAGTGCCAGCACAAAGACGATCTCTGCATTCAGCGTTTTGGCGATCTCGTAGTTCAGCGCGTTGGCGAACTGATGCTTACGGGTAGGCACCAGGCCCTCAATCAGCACAACTTCTGCGTCTTTGGTGTTTTCGTGGTAACGGGCCACGATCTCTTCCATCAGCACGTCCTGCTTGTTGGAGCTCAGCAGGCTCTCAACGTAGCTCATGCGCAGGGGTTCGGCCGCCGGGATGGTCGAGTTGCTGCGGATGATGGTGGTGGTCTGGTCGAGAGAATCGCCGCCGGTACGCGGTTGGGCAATAGGTTTGAATACGCTCAGGCGAACGCCTTTTTGCTCCATGGAGCGGATGACACCCAGGCTGACGCTGGTCAGACCGACGCTGGTGCCTGTGGGGATCAACATAATTGTACGTGACACAGAATAGTCCTCTTCACGGTTTTCTGCCTGCAACGGGGGCGCAGACAAAGATGACAGGCTCAAAACAACACCGCCAGCCTGGGCTGACGGTGTGGAGAGCATTAAGCGGTCAGACGGGAAGCGTCTTGCGCGATGACCAATTCTTCGTTGGTCGGGATCACCAGTGCCGGACGGCTGCCGTCTTTGGTGATGTTGCCTGATTTGCCGAAGCGGGCAGCCAGGTTGCGTTCGTGATCGATTTCAAAGCCCAGCAGGCCCAGTTTATCCAGGGTCAGCTCACGTACCATCGCAGCGTTCTCACCGATACCGCCGGTGAAGATCACAGCATCCAGACGGCCTTCCATCAGGGCGCTATAGGCACCGATATACTTGGCCAGACGGTGGCAGAAGACGTCCATGGCGCGCTTGGCATCGGCCTTGGTGTCATAGTTGTCTTCAACGTAACGGCAGTCGCTGGTGACTTCGGTCAGACCCAGCAGGCCAGACTCTTTGGTCAGCATCTTGTTGATCTGGTCAACGCTCATGCCCATGGCGTCGTGCAGGTGGAAGATGATGGCTGGATCGATGTCACCACTGCGGGTACCCATTACCAGGCCTTCCAGCGGGGTCAGACCCATGGAAGTATCAACACACTTACCGTTGCGTACTGCGGTTACGGAACCGCCGTTGCCCAGATGGCAGGTGATGATGTTAACTTCTTCAACCGGCTTGTTCAGCGCCTTCGCGGCTTTTTGAGTCACGTAGAAGTGGCTGGTGCCGTGTGCGCCGTAGCGACGAACGCCATGGTCGCGGTACAGGCTGTACGGCAGGGCATACAGGTAGGACTCTTCCGGCATGGTCTGATGGAACGCGGTGTCAAACACGGCAACGTTTTTATCAGCCAGATTAGGGAAGGATTTCAACGCTTCAGCAATACCGATCAGATGTGCCGGGTTATGCAGTGGTGCAAAAGGTACCGAATCTTTGATACCCTGCAGGACTTCGTCGTTGATGACGGCAGAGGCCGTGAACTTCTCGCCGCCGTGCACGATGCGGTGGCCGATAGCGGTCAACTGGGCGGAAAGCTCTGGTTTTTGTGCCAGAATAGTATTAACAATGAAGTTCAGCGCTTCGCTGTGCGCTGCGCCGGCACCCAGTGCCGCTTCTTGTTTACCGCCATCCATTTTCCATTTGATACGGGCTTCAGGAAGATGGAAGCACTCGGCCAGGCCAGAGAGGTATTCTTCACCGTTGGCTGCATCGATGATAGCGAATTTCAGGGAAGAACTGCCGCAGTTAAGGACCAGTACTAGCTTACTCGACATGGAAGTACCTACTTATAGTTCGTGTTGGTATTAAGGAAGACCCAAAAACACGTGGTGAATAAAACGTCAATCAGACAACAAGCGTAGCGCATAATGCCGTTGACATTTATGATTAACATCATGTCAGTGATACAAAGGACATAATGATGAAAAAACCGATGATTTCTCTGCGGTTTAAGCGATCCTGATTTTTACCGCTTCCTAGCCCCACATGGCCGCCAACGGCAGGATTAGGGAGATAGGGCTAAAAGTTGACAAATCTTCTGTCATCTTCTACCGGCACATGGCCGGCTTAGGATACCGATAGCCCGCCACAAACACAAAATAAATTTAAAGCTTCAACTTTTTTGTTAGTGTGTTTGCAAGAATATTTTATTTTTTATACGTGAAGTTGAGGTGCGCGATGACGAGCAGACCATCCGGTTCCGTAAGCTGGTTTCAGATATTCCAGCGCGGGCAGCATTACATGAAAACCTGGCCAGCAGACAAACGGCTGGCACCGCTTTTCCCTGAGAACCGCGTGTCACGCGCTACCCGCTTTGCCGTTCGCTTTATGCCCCCGTTGGCGATTTTTACCCTGACCTGGCAGATTGCGCTCGGCGGTCAGCTTGGCCCGGCGATTGCCACCGCGCTGTTTGCCTGTAGCTTGCCGATGCAGGGGCTGTGGTGGTTGGGCCGACGTTCCGTGACACCATTGCCGCCAACCTTGCTGCAATGGTTCCATGAGGTCCGTAACAAGCTGGCGGAAGCTGGGCAGGCGATTGCCCCCGTAGAAGGGACGCCAACCTACCAGGCGCTGGCGGACGTGCTGAAACGAGCCTTCAAGCAGTTGGACAAAACCTTCCTCGACGATCTTTAAGTGCCACTGGGCCGGGATTTCGCCGGCCTTGCTTTATGCCGCAAATTCGTGCCCGGATCATGTCTGGCCACTCCCCACATTTGACGAATATCCCGGTTCAAATCAAAGAATGGGTTAGTTGTGATTCCACGCCATACTGAAGTCATGCGATGCTCTGGTTAATTTGCAGAACTGAGGACAATGAAATGGAAATGACTCACGCCCAACGGCTGATTTTGTCGAATCAATACAAGATGATGACCATGCTCGATCCGGACAATGCGGAGCGCTACCGCCGCTTGCAGACGATCATCGAGCGCGGTTTTGGTTTGCAAATGCGCGAGCTGGATCGTGATTTTGGTGAGATGAGCGAAGAAGTGTGCCGCACCATCATCAATATCATGGAAATGCACCATGCGCTCCAGGTTTCCTGGGAGAACCTAAAGGATCGCCAGGGGCTGGACGCGCGTCGCCTGGCATTCCTGGGTTTTGATGCGGCAACCGAAGCACGTTACCTGAGCTATGTGCGTTTCCTGGTGAATACGGAAGGGCGGTATACTCATTTCGATTCTGGTAGCCACGGGTTTAACGCCCAAACCAAAATGTGGGAAAAATACCAGCGCATGCTGAGTATCTGGCTATCCTGCCCACGCCAGTATCATTTGAGCGCCGTCGAGATTGCGCAAATCATCAATGCCTGATTAAACGTAGAGGGGTTTCCCGTGGAGTGTAAGGGTTTTCTGTTCGATCTTGATGGAACGTTAGTAGATTCATTACCGGCGGTAGAGCGAGCCTGGACGCAATGGGCAGAGCGCCATGGCATCAGCCCGCAACAGGTGCTGGACTTTATCCACGGAAAACAGGCGATCACCTCGCTGCGTCACTTTATGCCGAATGCCACCGAGGCTGAGCTACAGCATGAGTTCACATTGCTTGAGCAGGTAGAAGCAGAGGATACCGACGGCGTCCGTGCCCTGCCAGGGGCATTGGTCCTGCTGGAGCGGATCAAGGCGTTGGGGATACCTTGGGCAATCGTCACCTCGGGGTCCGTGCCAGTGGCCAACGCACGCCGCCTTGCCGGTGGGGTGCCGCTTCCTGAGGTGTTTATCACCAGTGAGCGGGTCAAACAGGGTAAACCGCATCCAGACGCCTACCTGTTAGGGGCACAAGGTCTTGGGTTGGCACCACAGGATTGTGTGGTGGTGGAAGATGCTCCTGCCGGGATCCTTTCCGGTTTGGCCGCAGGTTGCCAGGTGATTGCGGTTAATGCACCGGCAGACGCACCGAAGCTGAACCAGGTGGATCTGATCCTTTCCTCTTTGGAACAGCTCAAGATCGCCAAGTCCGAACAGGGCGCTGTCATCGAACTTATTGCTTAATCTGCACATTCTTACCTCAATTTGATTAGACCCCGCATCGTCGGGGTTTTTTTATGCTAATTTCTTATGCCGGGATCACTGCAGAATGAGGCCGTTTTGAACAGCGAATTACTTTGGGTTTTGAGTTTACTGTTAATAGCCATTGTGCTGTTTACCACCAACAAGCTGCGCATGGATGTGGTGGCACTGTTGGTGATCATCGCGTTTGTGCTCAGTGGAACCTTGAGTCTGCAAGAGGCAACGGCTGGCTTCAGCGATCCTAACGTCATTTTGATCGCCGCTCTGTTCGTCATTGGCGAAGGGCTGGTACGCACCGGGGTGGCCTATCAGGTTGGCGACTGGCTGGTGAGAGTGGCGGGCAGCAGTGAAACCAAGATGATGATGCTGCTGATGTTTACCGTCGCCGGGCTGGGGGCCTTTATGAGCTCGACCGGGGTGGTAGCCATCTTTATTCCCGTGGTGCTCAGCGTCGCGGTGCGCATGAAAATCTCACCAGGGCGGTTGATGATGCCGCTGAGCTTTGCCGGTTTGATCAGCGGCATGATGACGCTGGTTGCCACGCCGCCGAATATGGTGGTCAACAGTGAACTGGTACGTGAAGGCATCGACGGTTTCGGCTTCTTTGGCGTTACGCCAATTGGCCTGGTGGTGTTGCTGTTGGGCGTGGGGTACATGCTGGTTGCAAGACGCTGGCTCGGCGACAGCGGCGGTACCAAGACCAGGTCGGCGTGGGAGCGCCGGACTTTCCGCGATTTAATCCGCGACTATAAGCTCACCGGGCGGGCGCGTCGTTTGGCGGTACGTAGCGGTTCGCCACTGATTGGCCGTTCGCTGGATGAACTGCATTTGCGCGCGCGTTACAGCGCCAACGTTATCGGCATTGAGCGCTGGAAGCGTTTCCGCCGGGTGATGATCAGCGCCTTTGGCAGCACGGAACTGCGCGAAGGGGACGTACTGCTGATCGACATGACGGATTGTGATATCGATCTGCGTCAGTTCTGTAGTGAGCAACAGCTTGAGCCCATGGTGCTGCGGGGGGAATATTTCTCCGAACAGTCGCGCAACGTGGGCATGGCCGAAGTTTCGCTAATTCCTGAATCGGCCCTGCTGGGAAAAAGCTTGCGCGATGCCGCTTTCCGTAGCCGTTACGATCTCAACGTGGTCGGTATCCGCCGCAATGGTGAAACCCTGCAAGGCAAGCTGGTGGATGAACCGCTGGGCCTGGGGGACATTCTGTTGGTGATCGGCGACTGGAAAGCAATCCGCCAACTGCAGGCCAAAACCCATGACTTTATCGTCTTGAACCTGCCCGCCGAAGTGGACGAAGTGGCACCGGCGATCACCCAGGCTCCTCATGCGCTGTTCTGTCTGGCGCTGATGGTGGCAATGATGCTGACCGACGAGATCCCGAATCCGATCGCCGCACTGATCGCTTGCCTGTTGATGGGGCGCTTTCGCTGCATCGATATGGAAAGTGCCTATAAGGCGATCCATTGGCCGAGCATCATTTTAATCGTCGGTATGATGCCCTTTGCCCAAGCGTTGCAGAAAACGGGCGGGGTCGATCTGATCGTCCGTGGGTTGATGGATGTTGCCGGTGATGCCGGGCCGCACGTCATGCTGGCCTGTCTGTTTGTCCTGTGCGCCACCATAGGGCTGTTTATCTCCAACACCGCCACGGCGGTATTGATGGCACCGATTGCCATTGCTGCGGCCCGTGAAATGGGCGTTTCGCCTTATCCGTTTGCCATGATTATCGCGATTGCCGCCTCCGCCGCCTTTATGACGCCGGTGTCATCGCCGGTCAATACGCTGGTGTTGGGACCGGGAAACTACAAGTTTGGCGATTTTCTGAAAATTGGGGTGCCGTTCACCGTGCTGGTGATGATTGTCAGCGTGATATTGGTGCCTTGGTTGTATGCGTTTTAAGCACACAGTTTGCGTTTTATGTCAGGAATGAGTAAAGGCACTTTATTGACTCTTGAGAATGCGCTTAAGTAGCTAACGACCGAAACCATAAAGAGTTTTGGCATTTTATCGGCTCATGCTGCAGCTCGTTGAGGCTTTACGGCGACCGGTGTCGCCCAGGCTTAGTTTAGCGATCCTTCTGGAGTTGCCATGAAAATGAAACATGGATTTATAACCCTTACTTTAGCTTCTCTGTTGTTGCTGTCCGGCTGTGCGAGATACATGAGTGGCTCTCTCAATTCGGTGCCCGATCCGGGTTATGCCTTTGATAAGAATGCGCCAGTGTTGGTGCTTGTCGCCTCAGATTCTGATGAACCGATGCTGGCGAAACACTTCTTCGGTAATACGCTGACGTTTTTGCGCGCAAAGGGGTTTCAGCGCGTTTATACCGAGGATAACCTGCCAAATGGCGGTGTGGTGCCCAAGCTGTTTGTGGTGTTGGACGTAGATAAAAACACCCGGGTACATGAATATACCAGCGCGGATTACGGGGATGTGGCCACCGGTGAGACCACCGAATGCACCACTGAAAATACCAAGAAAGGGGAAAAGGCGACCTGCACCACCAAGGCCATTATGACCAGAGAGATCATTGGCTATTCGAAGAAAAGGGACTACTACACCGAGCGCCGTTTCCTGCTGAGTATGTTTAACAACGATAAAAAACCGGTGCTGGAGGCCCAGGCTTCTTACTTTGGCAACCAATGCCCACAGGATAAAATTTACCGCTTCCTGGTCACACAAACTTTCCAGCGTATCGATTTACGCTCGGTGGTGGAGCAGGAGTTCACGGTAGAAATGCCGGAAGGTACGACCTGCGGCTAAGGTGTCTCAGACTGCCAGGTGCAAAGCACCTGGCTTTAGACTCACAGTGGTGAGTCGCTGCTGATTTCATCCAGCGAAAGGCTGAAGCTTGGGATGAACACCGTCATGAAATACTCCATTTCCGGGCTGTGGCGCATTTGCAGCGTTTTCTCCAGACGAGCCTTGGCCTGCTTGAACTCATTATTCCCCGCAGACAGCTCCTCCAGACACTTCAGGTAAGCGCATAGCGCATCGGCCTGCTTCACGATCAGCTTTTCATCCTCGCTGTGATGGTGCTCATCCAGGATCGAGCGGAAATCGTTTTGTAACTCTTCCGGCAGCATCTCCAACAGCTTTTGTTGGGCAATCTTCTCGATTTTTTTGTATTCGTGGGCTATCTGCGGGTTGTAATACTTGATGGGAGTGGGCATATCGCCGGTCAGCACTTCGCTGGCATCGTGATACATCGCCAACAACGCCACGCGTTCGGCATTCAGGTTGCCGTTAAACTTGCGGTTTTTGATCGCGGCCAGCGCATGGGCGACAAAGGCGACCTGCAGGCTGTGTTCGGAAACGTTTTCGGTACGCACATTGCGCATCAGCGGCCAGCGGCTAATCAGTTTCAAACGGGACAGGTGGGCAAAGAAGTGGCTCTGGCTCATGGTGCTCTCTCTACAACGGCATGTGAGAGCATTATACGCTATGGAGCTAAGTACATCCCTCGGAATTGTAGGGCGCAGCGAACCGCGCCCGGCAAAATTACTGGTGATAGGTTTCCAGGAAGCGGCCCAGTTTGCCCACCGCCATTTCCAATTCATCCACGCGGGGTAGCGTAACGATACGGACGTGGTCTGGGTAAGGCCAGTTGAACGCGCTGCCCTGTACCAGTAACACCTTCTCTTGCAACAGCAGATCCAGCACCAGCTTCTGGTCGTCGCGGATGTTAAAGCGCTTGGCGTCAATGCGTGGGAACATATAGAGGGCCCCCTGAGGTTTCACGCAGGAAACGCCAGGGATCTCGTTTAGCAGTTCCCAGGTGCGGTCGCGTTGTTCATACAGGCGGCCACCAGGCTGAATAAATTCGCTGATGCTCTGGTAACCCCCCAGTGCCGTCTGGATCGCATGCTGCATTGGCACGTTAGCGCACAGACGCATGGAAGCCAGCATCTCCAACCCTTCAATATAGCCTTTGGCATGTTTCTTCGGCCCGTTGAGCACCATCCAGCCCTGACGGAAACCGGCAACGCGATAGGTTTTGGACAAGCCGTTAAAGGTGACGGTCAGCAGATCTGGGGCCAATGCGGCGATCGAGTGATGCTCTGCCTCGTCGTAGAGGATCTTGTCGTAGATTTCGTCGGCAAAGATGATCAGGTCATGCTGGCGGGCGATCTCGACGATCTGTTCCAGCAGTTCTTTGCTGTAGACCGCACCGGTTGGGTTATTAGGGTTGATGATCACGATGCCACGAGTGCGTGGGGTGATTTTGCTGCGAATATCGTCCAGATCCGGGAACCAGCCAGATTCTTCGTCGCACATATAGTGCACGGCCTTGCCGCTGGAAAGCGACACGGCGGCGGTCCACAACGGGTAGTCTGGCGCAGGTACCAGCATTTCATCACCGATGTTCAGCAGCGCTTGCATGGATTGCACGATCAGCTCAGAAACGCCATTGCCGATGTAGATATCCTCAACGGTCACGTCACGCATGTTACGTGCCTGATAGTGCTGCATGATTGCCTTGCGCGCCGAGTAGAGCCCTTTGGAGTCGCAGTAGCCTTGTGCCGTTGGCAGATTGCGGATCACGTCGACCAGAATTTCATCGGGGGCATCAAAGCCGAACGGGGCAGGGTTGCCAATGTTCAGCTTGAGGACTTTATTGCCTTCTTCTTCAAGACGTTTAGCTTCTTTGAGTACCGGGCCACGAATGTCATAACAGACGTTGTCCAGTTTGCTGGATTTCTCAATGGGGGACATAGAAAGTTGAGCCTTTTGCTAAGATAGGGCCGTTCCTACCGTGGAACACCGCAATCCGTCCAATGTACTCCTGGAGGCCGGGCTTTTGAAGGGTTATGCATTGCTTTGGTGAAAACGATCGGCAAAAATCGCTTTTTAAGATAATAACCGTCTGTATTGATCGTTTTTTCAGTGTTTAAATCTGAGTATGTCACTATTTTAAGGTTTATATGTCGACGGAAGGGCTTGTCACGTAAAGGGTTTTTATCAGTTAACCGCATAAATGTGTATGCCAAGCGCCAGAAAAACGCCAAAGCCGCTTAAAGATAGTAATATGGGATTAATCTGGTTTCTTGTCTGTACTGACAATACCACACTGAGTTGAAGTAGAATTACATTAGGTCCACTTCAGTAATTAACTTAAATTTTATTTAAGTAATAGTCAGGGTCTTTTAATAATTAAAAGACTTACTGCTTGAATTTATTAAATTCCCTAATCGATGCGTCGTTCGATATACGGGGGGGTTGTTAATATTTTGTACAGAAAACAACAATGCTGTCATGGTCTCTGGCGGCCAGAGATCGAGGTAACCGGGAGGAAAGGGGGGATTTTGCCCGCATAGGATTATCAATGCTTATAAGGGTAAGCACTTTTCGTCGTAACTTTCACCACTATCAATAAGCCGTTGCGATAGATCACGGATAAAAAGCGATGCAGATAACGAAATATAAGTAATTTTTTTGCCCTCTTCTAATGAGTGGGGTACTGTCATAAGTGGCGCATGCCCTTTTAAGCTGCGTCTTAGAAATACACCAGGGTAGTTTGTAAATTAGAATTTAAAAAGTGAAGAAAACACTATGACAAGTGCAAATCGTCCGATACTTAATCTCGACCTCGATCTGCTAAGAACTTTTGTTGCTGTTGCTGATTTGAATACGTTTGCGGCTGCTGCCGTTGCCGTGTGTCGTACTCAGTCCGCAGTCAGTCAACAAATGCAGCGGTTAGAGCAATTGGTTGGCAAAGAGTTGTTCGCCCGTCATGGGCGCAATAAATTGTTAACCGAACATGGTATCCAGCTTCTCGGCTACGCCAGGAAAATCCTGCGCTTCAACGACGAAGCTTGTGCCTCCTTGATGTACAACAATATCAACGGCGTTCTGACTATCGGTGCTTCTGATGATACCGCCGATACCATTTTGCCTTTCTTGCTAAACCGCGTGACGTCGGTCTATCCCAAGCTGGCGATTGATGTGCGGGTGAAGCGTAGTCCGTTCATGATCGACATGCTGAAGAATGGTGAAGTGGATCTGGCCATCACCACCGTGGATACCGAAGGGCATCCGCACATCATTCTGCGTACATCTCCAACGTTGTGGTACTGCTCGGCGGATTACCATTACCAGGCGGGGGAACCGATCCCTCTGGTGGTGATGGATGAGCCAAGCCCGTTCCGAGCGATGGCGATCAAGCACCTCGAAGCTGCCGATATTCCTTGGCGTATTGCCTACGTGGCCTCTACGCTTTCTGCGGTGCGCGCGGCGTGCCGGGCAGGTTTGGGGATCACCGTGCGGCCAATCGAAATGATGAGCCCAGATCTGCGAGTTCTGGGCGCGGCGGAAGGTTTACCGCATCTTCCTGATACGCAGTATGCGCTATGCAAAGACATGAAGTGCGAAAATGAACTGGCCATGGCGATCTTCAGTGCCGTGCAAAACGGCAGTGAGATTTACCACTTCGGCGGCGGCGAATCTTCGGTGATCGATGAAGGTTCCAGCGTGGCGGATAGCGAAGAGTAGCGTTTTACCCTAAGCTAGCCATAGTGAAAGTTACAAACCTCTGCCACGGCGGAGGTTTTTTTTAGCTCAAAAAAATGAAACCAAGAATTTTGGCGTGTTGAAGGTAAATGTGATGCCAAATGGGTATTTATTCATGGTTTCTAGCAGGTGAAACCCGCATTTTTTCACATTGCTCGTTTTTTATGCAGTGATAACAATGAGTAAATACCTGGAGTTGATGGGGTTATTTTGCTATTTTACGCTGACGTTTTTTTACCTGAAATTGACAAAAATTATTAAACCGCCACACTTTTTTTGAGGATTTCTGCCCGAAACGTGTCCTGGATCAAAAAAATACCCCTAGGTAGTGAGTGGAACAACAGGGAATTCCTGAGAGAATGGTATAGTAAAAGTGAAATGTGCCTGTGGGGTTATATCTATCTGTTTCCGTTGAGCAATCAACTGACACGATTTAGCCTAAGCCAAGCGCATCATATGTTAATTAAATGCTTCGTATGTAAATTAGTGTGTAGATACTTTTGTCAAAGTTGACAGAAGGTTATAGAAAGGAGTAAAAAGCCCACAGTAAAACACTGCCTAACTCTCTGTAAAAGCAGCTTGTTTGTGTGGTTATTTATCCTTCCCTTAAATCGATGTGGTGCACTAACTGCCAGTTACAAGAGCAGAACGATCGACGCCACTTTTGATGAGTAAGCATAGAGTATGTCAACAACCATTGAAGTCATCGCTCATCACTGGGCGTTCGCCGTATTTCTTATCATGGCTATCGGGCTCTGCGGCTTCATGCTGCTGGGTGCGTTCTTCTTGGGTGGGAGAGCCCAGGCTCGCGCCAAAAACACCCCTTATGAATCCGGGGTCGACTCGGTCGGTACGGCGCGTTTGCGTCTGTCCGCCAAGTTCTACCTGGTGGCCATGTTCTTCGTCATTTTCGATGTTGAAGCCTTATATCTGTACGCCTGGTCGGTCTCGATTCGTGAGAGCGGTTGGGTAGGCTTTATCGAAGCCGCCATTTTCATTTTGGTGTTATTGGCTGGTTTGGTTTATCTGGTGCGTATCGGCGCATTGGATTGGACTCCAACGCGCTCCAAGCGTTTGAGTAAGCCAACTATCATCAAGAACGCTAGCAACAGTCATCCGCAGTAACAGCGAGGCATTAAGATGGACTATACGCTCACCCGCATAGACCCGAACGGTGAGAACGACCGTTATCCCCTGCAAAAACAGGAGATCGTAGGCGATCCCCTTGAGCAGCAGGTTCACCGTACGGTTTACATGGGTAAACTCGAACATGCTTTGCATGACATGGTGAACTGGGGGCGTAAAAACTCTCTTTGGCCGTATAACTTCGGCCTTTCGTGCTGTTATGTGGAAATGGTGACCTCGTTTACCGCCGTTCACGACGTGGCGCGTTTTGGTGCGGAAGTATTGCGTGCCTCCCCACGCCAGGCCGACTTTATGGTCGTTGCCGGCACCTGCTTTACCAAGATGGCCCCGGTCATTCAGCGTTTGTACGAGCAAATGCTGGAGCCTAAATGGGTGATCTCGATGGGCTCCTGCGCCAACTCAGGCGGCATGTACGATATCTACTCAGTAGTCCAGGGCGTGGATAAATTCCTGCCGGTCGACGTGTATATTCCTGGCTGCCCACCGCGCCCGGAAGCTTACATGCAGGCACTGCTACTGCTGCAGGAATCCATTGGTAAAGAACGTCGCCCGCTGTCGTGGGTCGTTGGCGATCAGGGCGTGTACCGCGCCAATATGCCATCAGAAAAAGAACGTAAGCACGCCGAGCGTATTGCGGTAACCAACCTTCGGTCGCCTGACGAGATTTAAGACGTTCATTTAACGTCCATCTTAGTGCGCTATTGGTTAACACAGCGAAAAGTTGAACTTGCGGCGAAATAACCCTTTAGTGTGGTGAAAAAAATTATGACAGATTTAACGACGCACGAAGCTCTGCCTGCATGGCATACCCGCGATCATCTCGATGATCCGGTGATCGGCGAACTGCGCAACCGTTTTGGGCCGGAAGCCTTTACTGTTCAGCCCACCCGTACCGGAATGCCCGTGGTATGGGTCAAAGTTGAGCAGTTGCTGGAAGTTATGACGTTTTTGAGAAAACAACCGAAGCCGTACGTCATGCTGTTCGACCTGCATGGCATGGACGAGCGTCTTCGTACCCACCGTGAAGGCTTGCCTGCCGCGGACTTCTCTGTTTTCTACCATCTGATTTCTGTCGAACGTAACCGTGACATCATGCTGAAAGTGGCACTGTCTGAAAAAGACCTGCACGTGCCCACAGCAACCAAGATTTTCCCGAATGCCAACTGGTATGAGCGCGAAACCTGGGAAATGTTCGGTATTACCTTCGACGGCCACCCGCACCTGACGCGCATCATGATGCCGCAGAGTTGGGAAGGTCATCCACTGCGTAAAGACTACCCGGCGCGCGCCACCGAATTCGATCCTTTTGTGTTGACCAAACAAAAAGAAGATCTGGAGATGGAGTCGCTGAAGTTCAAGCCGGAAGAGTGGGGCATGAAGCGCGGCACCGAGAATGAGGACTTCATGTTCCTTAACCTCGGCCCGAACCACCCTTCTTCACACGGTGCATTCCGTATCATTCTGCAGTTGGACGGTGAAGACATCGTTGACTGTGTGCCGGACGTGGGTTACCACCACCGTGGCGCAGAGAAGATGGGCGAGCGCCAGTCTTGGCACAGTTTTATCCCGTATACCGACCGTATCGAATACCTCGGCGGATGCGTAAACGAAATGCCTTACGTACTGGCGGTGGAAAAACTGGCCGGGATCGTGGTGCCGGATCGTGTCAACACCATCCGCGTCATGCTGTCTGAGCTGTTCCGCATCAACAGCCACCTGCTGTACATCAGTACCTTTATCCAGGACGTGGGCGCCATGACCCCGGTGTTCTTTGCCTTTACCGACCGTCAGAAAGTTTATGATGTCGTTGAAGCGATTACCGGCTTCCGTATGCACCCGGCCTGGTTCCGCATAGGTGGCGTGGCGCACGACCTACCGCGTGGCTGGGATCGCCTGCTGCGTGACTTCCTGGACTGGATGCCGAAGCGCCTCGATTCCTATGTGAAAGCGGCACTGCACAACTCCGTTCTGAAAGGGCGTTCTGTCGGCGTGGCTTCTTACAACGCCAAAGAAGCGTTGGAATGGGGTGTGACTGGTGCTGGCTTGCGCGCTACCGGCGTTGAGTTTGACGTGCGTAAATGGCGTCCATACTCCGGCTATGAAAACTTCGATTTCGAAGTGCCGGTCGGCGACGGTAACAGCGACTGCTATACCCGCGTGATGCTGAAAGTGGAAGAGCTGCGCCAGAGCCTGCGCATTCTTGAGCAGTGCCTGAACAATATGCCGGAAGGCCCGTTCAAGGCCGATCATCCGCTGACCACGCCGCCGCCGAAAGAGCGCACGCTGCAACATATTGAAACGCTGATCACCCACTTCCTGCAGGTTTCCTGGGGCCCGGTGATGCCAGCCAACGAATCATTCCAGATGGTTGAAGCCACGAAAGGGATCAACAGCTACTACCTGACCAGCGACGGCAGCACCATGAGCTATCGCACCAGGATCCGTACGCCAAGCTATGCTCACCTGCAGCAAATCCCTGCGGTGATCCGTGGCAGCCTGGTCTCTGACCTGATCGTCTATCTGGGTAGTATCGATTTTGTAATGTCAGATGTGGACCGCTAACTATGCATGATCTTAAAGACACTCACGTGAGTCACGATGCGCTTGAGGCCACCAATGCAGCCGCTCCCCAGAGCGGCGCTGATGCATTTGTGCTGAGCGCGGAAGAACGTGATGCGATCGAGCACGAAAAGCACCATTACGAGGATCCACGCGCCGCCTCCATTGAAGCACTGAAGATCGTGCAGAAGCAGCGTGGCTGGGTTCCGGATGGGGCGATTTATGCCATCGCTGAAGTGCTGGGCATCCCAGCCAGCGACGTAGAAGGCGTGGCCACGTTCTACAGCCAGATTTTCCGCCAGCCAGTAGGACGCCATGTGATCCGTTACTGTGACAGCGTGGTTTGTCACATCAACGGCTACCAGGGCATTCAGGCCGCGCTGGAAAAGAAACTCAACATCAAGCCGGGCCAGACTACCTTCGACGGTCGCTTCACCCTGCTGCCGACCTGCTGTCTGGGCAACTGCGACAAAGGCCCGAACATGATGATCGATGAAGATACTCATGCTCACCTGACGCCAGAAAACGCGGTCGAACTGTTGGAGCGGTATAAATGATGATTGATATCAAACGTACTGCCGAAATGCATCCGCTGACCTGGCGCCTGCGCGATGACCAACAGCCGGTCTGGCTGGATGAATATCGCAGCAAGAACGGTTACCAGGGCGCGGAAAAAGCGCTGAAAGGCATGGCCGCCGACGACATCGTCACCCTGGTGAAAGATGCCGGGCTGAAAGGCCGTGGTGGTGCAGGTTTCTCCACCGGTTTGAAGTGGAGCCTGATGCCGAAAGACGAATCCATGAACATCCGTTACCTGCTGTGTAACGCCGATGAAATGGAGCCGGGCACCTATAAAGACCGTCTGCTGATGGAGCAACTGCCACACCTGTTGGTGGAAGGCATGCTGATTTCGGCATTTGCGCTGAAAGCCTATCGAGGTTACATCTTCCTGCGTGGCGAATACGTCGAGGCTGCAGTGCACCTTCGCCGTGCGATTGCGGAAGCTACCGAAGCAGGCCTGCTGGGCAAAAATATCATGGGCAGCGGCTTTGACTTCGAGCTGTTCGTCCACACCGGCGCTGGCCGCTACATCTGCGGTGAAGAAACGGCGCTGATCAACTCGCTGGAAGGCCGCCGTGCCAACCCGCGCTCCAAGCCGCCATTCCCCGCTTCCGTGGGCGTATGGGGCAAACCGACCTGCGTGAACAACGTAGAGACCTTGTGTAACGTGCCTGCCATCCTCGAGCATGGTGTGGACTGGTACAAAGGGATCTCTGCCGGTAAGAGTAACGACGCCGGTACCAAACTGATGGGCTTCTCTGGCCGGGTGAAAAACCCAGGCGTCTGGGAGCTGCCGTTTGGCACTACCGCGCGTGAAATTCTGGAAGATTACGCCGGTGGCATGCGTGATGGCCTGAAATTTAAAGCCTGGCAGCCGGGCGGGGCGGGTACCGACTTCCTGACCGCCGATCACCTGGATCTGCCAATGGACTTCGAAAGCATCGGTAAAGCGGGCAGCCGTTTAGGTACGGCGCTGGCGATGGCGGTGGATCACGAAATCGGCATGGTTCCCCTGGTGCGTAACCTGGAAGAGTTCTTTGCCCGTGAGTCCTGTGGCTGGTGTACACCGTGCCGTGACGGCTTACCGTGGAGCGTGAAGATCCTGCGTGCTTTGGAAAGAGGCGAAGGCCAGCCGGGGGATATCGAAACCCTCGAGCAGCTGTGCCGCTCCCTTGGCCCGGGTAAAACCTTCTGCGCCCATGCGCCAGGTGCCGTAGAGCCACTGCAAAGCGCGATTAAATATTTCCGTGAAGAGTTTGAAGCCGGGATTTCCCCACAGTACTTGGGCAATCTCCAGGCGGTTGGCGGCATTCAGCCAAACAACTTGTTGAAGCAACGCTGGTAATCCTGCTTTGCCTGGGTGCGGTGAGCGCGCCCCGAAACACGGCCAGAATTTTTGATTAACGCCTGCCTTATGGGCAGGCCACTTGGAAGCATGCTGACTATGGCTACGATTCATGTAGACGGCAAAGAATACGACGTAGATGGAGCCGACAACCTGTTGCAGGCGTGTCTCTCCCTCGGCCTCGATATTCCTTACTTTTGCTGGCATCCGGCGCTTGGAAGCGTCGGCGCTTGCCGCCAATGTGCGGTAAAGCAATACCAAAACGCGGACGATACGCGTGGCCGTTTGGTGATGTCCTGTATGACACCGGCATCCGATGGAACCTTTATTTCCATCGATGACGCAGAAGCCAAACAGTTCCGTGAAAGCGTGGTCGAGTGGTTGATGACCAACCACCCGCACGACTGTCCGGTATGTGAAGAGGGCGGTAACTGTCACCTGCAAGATATGACAGTAATGACCGGCCACAGCTTCCGTAAATATCGCTTCAGTAAGCGCACCCACAACAATCAGGAACTGGGGCCATTTATCTCGCACGAGATGAACCGCTGCATCGCCTGTTACCGTTGTGTGCGTTACTACAAAGACTACGCGGATGGCACCGATTTTGGTGTCTACGGCGCGCACGACAACGTCTATTTCGGTCGTCCGGAAAGCGGCACGCTGGAAAGCGAGTTCTCCGGTAACCTGGTAGAAGTGTGCCCAACCGGCGTATTCACCGACAAAACCCACTCCGAGCGTTACAACCGTAAGTGGGACATGCAGTTTGCCCCGAGCATCTGCCAGCAGTGCAGCATCGGCTGTAACACCAGCCCAGGTGAGCGCTATGGCGAACTGCGCCGTATCGAAAACCGTTACAACGGCAGCGTGAACCACTATTTCCTGTGTGACCGCGGCCGCTTTGGTTATGGCTATGTGAACCAGAAAGATCGCCCTCGTCAGCCGCAGCAACTGCGTGGCAACGACTGGATCACCCTGAACGCCGAACAGGCGATGCAGGGCGCGGCAGATATTCTGCGTCAGGCCAACAAAACCATCGGTATCGGTTCACCGCGTGCCAGCCTGGAAAGCAACTTTGCGTTGCGTGAACTGGTCGGCGCCGAGAACTTCTATACCGGCATCAATCAGGCTGAACAACAGCGCCTGGACCTGATGCTCAACGTGTTGAAAAACAGCGGCGTTTATACGCCTAACCTGCGTGAAATCGAAAGCTACGACGCGGTGTTGGTACTGGGTGAAGATTTGACCCAGACCGGCGCTCGTATCGCGCTGTCGGTACGTCAGGCGGTGAAAGGGAAAGCCCGCGCGATGGCTGCGGCACATCGCGTCGCCGATTGGCAGATCGCGGCGGTGCAAACGATCGGCCAGCACGCCAAACACCCGCTGTTCGTCACTAACGTTGATAACACCCGTCTGGACGACATCGCCGCCTGGAACTACCGTGCGCCGGTGGATGAGCAAGCCCGTTTAGGCTTCGCCATTGCCCACGCGCTGGATGAGTCCGCGCCGGCGGTGACCGATCTGGCCGAAGATCTGAACAAGAAAATCGATGTGATCGTGCAGGCCCTGGCCGGTGCGCAGAAACCCTTGATCATCACCGGCAGCAATGCGGGTAGCACAGCGATCATTGAAGCTGCGGCCAACATTGCCAAGGCGTTGAAAGGTCGCGGTGCCAATGTCGGCATCACCTTCGTTGCCGCCGCTGCCAACAGCATGGGCTTGGCGATGATTGGTGGTGGCTCGCTGGACGAGGCACTGGTGCAGTTGGAAAGTGGTGCAGCTGATACCGCCATCGTGATGGAAAACGATCTCTATCGTCACGCCCCTGCGGCCAAAGTGGATGCCGCATTGGCCAAGATCAGTAACCTGATCGTTGCCGATCACCAGCGCACCGCCATCATGGACAAAGCCAACCTGATCCTGTCTGCGGCCAGTTTTGCAGAGAGCGATGGGACCTTGGTCAGCCAGGAAGGCCGCGCACAGCGCTTCTTCCAGGTCTACGACCCGGCTTATTACGATGATGCCAAGAAAAATATCTACAGCGTGATGTTGGAAAGCTGGCGTTGGATGCACTCGCTGCATTCCACCTACACCAGCCGCCAGGTTGACTGGACCCAGCTCGATGACGTGATTGCCGCCTGCGTGAGCGCATTGCCGCAGTTGCAAGGTATTGTCGAAGCTGCCCCAGATGCGACCTTCCGCATCCGTGGTCAGAAACTGGCCCGTTCACCGCACCGCTACAGTGGCCGCACCGCGATGCGTGCCGATATCAGCGTGCATGAACCGCGTCAGCCGCAAGATAAAGACACCATGTTCGCCTTCTCGATGGAAGGGAACAACAGCCCGCTGGCTGACCGTCAGCAGATCCCATTTGCCTGGGCACCAGGTTGGAACTCACCGCAGGCATGGAACAAGTTCCAGGCCGAAGTGGGTGGCAAACTGCGCCATGGCGATCCGGGTATCCGCCTGATCGAAGCAGGGGAGGGCAACCTCGGTTACTTCACCGCTATCCCTACGGCGTTCAAAGCCGAAGGCTGGCGTGTTGCGCCGTATTACCACCTGTTTGGCAGTGACGAAATGTCACAGCGCTCCGAAGTGATCCAGCAGCGTATGCCTCAGGCCTACGTGATGATCAACGTTGCCGATGCCGCACAGTTGGGTGTCAATGCCGGTGCCTGGGTCGAGTTCAGCTGTGCAGGTCAAACGCTGCGTTTGCCGGTACGCCTGAGTGAAACCCTGAGCCAAGGCCAGGTTGGTTTGCCGCTCGGCTTGCCAGGGATCCCGCCGGTATTGGTGGGTGCGAAGGTTGAAAATCTGCGGGAGGCGGCACTATGAGCTGGTTGACACCTGAGGTGATCGACATCCTGATCGCCGTGTTGAAAGCGGTGGTGATCCTGTTGGTCGTGGTCACCTGCGGGGCGTTTATGAGCTTCGGCGAACGCCGTCTGCTGGGCCTGTTCCAGAACCGTTACGGGCCAAACCGTGTCGGCTGGGGCGGTTCGCTGCAGCTGGTCGCCGACATGATCAAAATGTTCTTCAAAGAAGACTGGGTTCCGACCTTCGCCGACCGCATGATCTTTACGCTGGCCCCGGTGATTGCCTTTACCTCGCTGCTGTTGGCCTTTGCCATCGTGCCGGTCAGCCCGACCTGGTCGGTGGCCGATCTCAACATCGGTATTCTGTTCTTCCTGATGATGGCTGGCCTGGCGGTGTATGCCGTGCTGTTCGCCGGCTGGTCCAGTAACAACAAATACTCGCTGTTAGGGGCGATGCGTGCTTCGGCACAAACCCTGAGCTACGAAGTGTTCCTCGGCCTGTCCGTGCTGGGCGTGGTGGCGCAAGCCGACTCGTTCAACATGCAGGCGATTGTTGAATCACAGGCGCACATCTGGAACGTCATTCCGCAATTCTTTGGTTTCATTACCTTTGCGATTGCCGGTGTGGCAGTATGTCACCGCCACCCATTTGACCAGCCGGAAGCCGAGCAGGAACTGGCCGACGGTTACCACATTGAATATTCCGGTATGAAATTCGGTCTGTTCTTCGTGGGGGAATACATCGGTATCGTGACCGTGTCCGCCCTGATTGTGACGTTGTTCTTCGGCGGTTGGCAGGGTCCATTCCTGCCGCCATTCATCTGGTTCGCACTGAAAACGGCCTTCTTCATGGTGATGTTCATTCTGATCCGTGCTTCGTTGCCGCGTCCGCGTTATGACCAGGTGATGTCATTCGGCTGGAAGATTTGCCTGCCGTTGACGCTGCTGAACCTGCTGGCAACCGCCGCGGTCATTTTGTACAACGCTCAATAAGGGGTGAATAAACCATGACATTGAAAGAGTTAGTGGTTGGTTTCGGCACCCAGGTGCGCAGCCTTTGGATGATTGGCCTGCACGCCTTCGCCAAACGCGAAACCCAGATGTATCCGGAAGAACCGGTTTACCTGCCGCCGCGCTACCGTGGCCGCATCGTGCTGACGCGCGATCCGGACGGTGAAGAGCGCTGCGTAGCCTGTAACCTGTGTGCGGTTGCCTGCCCGGTTGGCTGTATCTCCCTGCAAAAAGCAGAGCAGAAGGATGGCCGCTGGTATCCGGAATTTTTCCGCATCAACTTCTCACGCTGCATTTTCTGCGGTCTGTGCGAAGAAGCTTGCCCAACCACCGCGATCCAGCTGACGCCGGATTTCGAAATGGGTGAGTTCAAGCGCCAGGATCTGGTGTACGAAAAAGAAGATCTGTTGATCTCGGGGCCGGGTAAATATCCGGAATATAACTTCTACCGGATGGCCGGTATGGCGATTGACGGCAAAGCCAAAGGCGAAGCCGAAAACGAAGCCAAACCGATCGACGTCAAAGGTCTGTTGCCTTAAGGAGCCAGCAAGCATGGAAATTGCCTTTTATTTGGCAGGGTTCATTGCGATTATCGCGACCATTCGCGTCATTTCGCATACCAATCCTGTGCATGCGCTGCTGTATCTGATCGTCTCTTTACTGGCGATCTCGGCAGTCTTTTTCTCACTGGGTGCCTATTTTGCGGGTGCTCTGGAAATCATCGTCTACGCCGGTGCCATTATGGTGCTGTTCGTGTTCGTGGTCATGATGCTCAACCTCGGCAACGCGGTGCAGCAGCAAGAGCGCGACTGGCTGAAGCCTGCCGTCTGGATTGGCCCTGGTCTGCTGTCACTGATCTTGCTGGTGGTGCTGATTGTGGCGATCCGCAGCGTGTCCGATCAGGGCATCACCGGTGAAATGGTGGATGCTAAAGCGGTTGGGATCAGCCTGTTTGGTCCTTACGTGCTGGCGGTTGAGCTGGCTTCAATGCTGCTGTTGGCGGGCCTGGTCGTTGCCTTCCACATTGGTCGTGAGCACAAACCGGGTGAAGTGTTCAGCAATACCCCGGCAAGCAGCGAAATGGCGAAAAGAAAATCGGAGGACCAAGCATGATCCCTCTTCAACATGGGCTGATCCTGGCGGCGATCCTGTTCGTCCTGGGGCTGACCGGCTTGATGTTACGCCGTAACCTGCTGTTTATGCTGATCAGTCTGGAAGTGATGATCAACGCTGCGGCGTTGGCGTTTATCGTGGCGGGTAGCTATTGGGGCCAAACCGACGGGCAGGTGATGTACATCCTGGCCATCAGCCTGGCGGCAGCCGAGGCCAGTATCGGCCTGGCGTTGCTGCTACAGCTCTACCGTCGTCGGCATACCCTGGATATTGACACTGTCAGTGAGATGCGCGGATGAACCTATTATATTTAACTATTCTGCTACCGCTGATCGGGTTCCTGCTGTTGGCATTTTCCCGTGGTCGCTGGTCTGAAAACACCGCGGCGACCGTTGGCGTAGGGTCGATTGGCCTGGCGGCACTGGTCACGGTGTATGTGGCGATTGATTTCCTGGGCCAAAAGGCCGCTGGCGTGCAGCTGTATGAGCAAAGCCTGTGGAACTGGATGAGCGTTGGCGACTTTAACGTCGGCGTTACCCTGGTGCTGGACGGCCTGTCCCTGACCATGCTGTCGGTAGTGACCGGCGTTGGCTTCCTGATCCACATGTATGCTTCCTGGTACATGCGTGGGGAAGAGGGCTACTCCCGCTTCTTCGCTTACACCAACCTGTTTATTGCCAGCATGGTGGTATTGGTACTGGCAGACAACCTGCTGCTGATGTACCTGGGTTGGGAAGGCGTGGGCCTGTGCAGCTATCTGTTGATCGGTTTCTACTACAAAGATCCGGCCAACGGCGCGGCGGCAATGAAAGCCTTCATCGTTACCCGCGTGGGCGACGTGTTCCTGGCCATTGCGCTGTTCATCCTGTACCACGAGCTGGGTACGCTGAACATCCGTGAACTGATGGTGCTGGCACCGCAGAAACTGGCGGTTGGCGATACGGCATTGACCTGGGCAACCCTGATGTTACTGGGTGGCGCAGTAGGTAAATCAGCTCAGCTGCCGTTGCAAACCTGGCTGGCAGATGCGATGGCGGGGCCAACCCCGGTATCTGCCTTGATCCACGCGGCAACCATGGTTACCGCAGGTGTCTACCTGATTGCCCGTATGCATGGCCTGTTCCTGATGACGCCGGAAGTGCTGAATCTGGTCGGTATCATTGGTGGCGTTACGCTGCTGCTGGCGGGCTTTGCCGCGCTGGTGCAGACCGACATCAAACGCGTACTTGCCTATTCCACCATGAGCCAGATTGGCTACATGTTCCTGGCGCTGGGCGTGCAGGCATGGGATGCGGCTATCTTCCACCTGATGACTCACGCGTTCTTCAAGGCGCTGCTGTTCCTGTCCTCCGGTTCAGTCATCCTGGCCTGTCATCATGAGCAGAACATCTTCAAGATGGGTGGCCTGCGCAAGAGCATTCCGCTGGTGTATGTGTGCTTCCTGGTGGGGGGCGCGGCGCTGTCTGCTCTGCCTATCGTCACCGCTGGCTTCTTCAGTAAGGATGAAATCCTGGCGGGCGCCATGGCGAACGGCCACGTCAACCTGATGATTGCCGGTCTGATTGGTGCATTCATGACCTCACTGTATACCTTCCGCATGATCTTCATCGTGTTCCACGGCGAAGAAAAAATCAAAGCGCATGCGGGCAAAGGTATTACTCACCACCTGCCACTGTTGGTTCTGATGGTGCTGTCCACCTTCGTCGGCGCGATGATAGTGCCGCCGTTGCAGGGTGTACTGCCGGAAACCACCGAACTGGCACACGGCAGCGTTCTGACATTGGAGATCGCCTCTGGCGTGGTCGCTATCGTCGGGATACTGCTGGCAGCTGCGCTGTGGCTGGGCCAACGTCGCCTGGTCAACAGCATCGCGAACAGCGCTCCGGGTCGTTTCTTCTCGACCTGGTGGTTCCATGCCTGGGGCTTCGACTGGCTGTATGACAAAGTGTTCGTCAAGCCATACCTGGGCATCGCCAAGCTGCTGCAAAGCGATCCGCTGAACTCACTGATGAACCTGCCTGCGCTGTTCTCCCGCTGGGGGAACCGTCGCCTGACGGTGAGTGAGAACGGTCAGATCCGCTGGTATATCGCGTCTATGGGTGTGGGTGCAGTGCTGGTACTGGCTCTGTTGATTTTGGTTTAACTGAATAATTTAAACAGACGCATTTTGGGTTCGGCCCTTGTCGAACAAGGGCCCGATACAAGTTTTTTAGATTATTCATATAAGGGACACAAAACGCCATGCTATTACCTTGGCTAATTCTTATCCCCTTTATCGGCGGTCTGCTGTGCTGGCAGTGCGAGCGTTTCGGTACTAAGGCGCCGCGCTGGATAGCGTTGATCGCAATGGGGCTGACGTTGGCGCTTTCTCTGCAACTGTGGTTGCAGGGGGGCTATTCGTTGATAAAACCGCAGGGCATGCCGCAGTGGCAGTCTGAGTTTATGTTGCCGTGGATCCCACGCTTTGGCATCAGCATTCACCTGGCGCTGGACGGCCTGTCACTGCTGATGGTGGTGCTGACCGGTTTCCTGGGCGTGCTGGCGATCCTCTGTTCCTGGCGTGAAATCCAGAAGTATCAGGGCTTCTTCCACCTGAACCTGTTGTGGATCCTGGGCGGCGTGATTGGCGTGTTCCTGGCCATCGACCTGTTCCTGTTCTTCTTCTTCTGGGAAATGATGCTGGTGCCGATGTACTTCCTGATCGCCTTGTGGGGTCATAAAGCATCGGATGGTAAAACCCGTATCACCGCAGCAACCAAGTTCTTCATCTATACCCAGGCCAGCGGTCTGGTGATGCTGATTGCGATCCTGGGCCTGGTATTCGTGCACTACAATGCGACCGGCGTGTGGACCTTCAACTACGAAGATCTGCTGAAAACCCCAATGTCGCACAACGTTGAATACCTGTTGATGCTGGGCTTCTTCATCGCGTTCGCGGTGAAAATGCCGGTGGTGCCATTGCACGGCTGGTTGCCGGATGCGCATAGCCAGGCACCAACGGCGGGTTCTGTCGACCTGGCGGGGATCTTGCTGAAGACGGCGGCCTACGGCCTGCTGCGTTTCAGCCTGCCGCTGTTCCCGAACGCGTCCGCCGAGTTTGCTCCTATTGCCATGTGGCTGGGTGTGATTGGTATCTTCTACGGTGCCTGGATGGCGTTCGCACAGACCGATATCAAACGTCTGATTGCTTACACCTCCGTTTCCCATATGGGCTTCGTGCTGATCGCCATCTACACCGGTAGCCAGCTGGCTTACCAGGGTGCGGTTATCCAGATGATCGCTCACGGCCTGTCTGCGGCCGGTATGTTCATCATCTGTGGCCAGCTGTACGAACGTCTGCACACTCGCGATATGCGTCAGATGGGCGGCCTGTGGGGACGTATCAAGTACCTTCCTGCGCTGTCACTGTTCTTCGCGGTGGCAACTCTGGGGATGCCGGGTACAGGTAACTTCGTCGGTGAATTCATGATCCTGTTCGGCAGCTTCCAGGTTGTACCAGTGATCACCGTGATTTCTACCTTCGGTCTGGTGTTTGCTTCGGTTTACTCGTTAATCATGATGCAGCGTGCCTACTACGGCACCCCGAAATCTGATCAACCGTTGCCGGGCATGACCGCACGTGAACTGTTTATCATTCTGCTGTTGGTGGTACTGCTGGTGCTGCTGGGTGTCTATCCTCAGCCAATCCTCGATACCTCAAGTGCGGCGATGAGCAACGTGCAACACTGGTTTGGTCCGTCAGTTTCAGCAATTTCAACAACAAGGCCGTAATTCGCCATGACAATAACTCCTCAACAACTGATCGCACTGTTACCGCTGTTGATCGTCGGATTGACGGTGGTGGTTGTGATGCTGTGCATTGCGTGGCGACGCGACCACTTTATCAACGCCACCCTGACAGTGATCGGTCTTAACCTGGCGCTGCTTTCACTCTACTTTGTTGGCCAGGTAGGCCCAATGGACGTCACCCCGCTGGTGCGGGTTGACGGTTACTCGATGTTCTACACCGGGCTGGTGGTGCTGGCGAGTCTGGCAACCTGCACCTTTGCCTATCCATGGCTGGTGGGTTACCCGGATAACCGCGAAGAGTTCTACCTGCTGGTGCTGATTGCTACCATGGGTGGCATTCTGCTGGCGAGCGCCAACCACCTGGCTTCACTGTTCCTGGGTATTGAGCTGATCTCGCTGCCGCTGTTTGGTCTGATAGGGTATGCCTATCGCCAGAAGCGTTCGCTGGAAGCGGCCATCAAGTACATGGTGCTGTCTGCGGCGGCCTCCAGCTTCCTGCTGTTCGGCATGGCGCTGCTGTATGCCGAATCCGGTGACCTGTCACTGGCAGGCCTGGGCAAGAGCATGCAGGAGAACATGATGCATCAGCCGCTGATCCTGGCAGGCATGGGCATGATGATCGTCGGTCTGGGCTTCAAACTCTCCCTGGTACCTTTCCAGCTGTGGACGCCGGATGTGTATCAAGGGGCGCCAGCGCCGGTCTCAACCTTCCTGGCTACCGCCAGCAAGATTGCGATCTTCGCCGTCGTGATGCGTCTGTTCCTGTACGCACCGGCTGCCGACAACGAAGCGCTGCGGATGGTGTTGTCGATCATCGCCGTCTGCTCGATCCTGTTCGGTAACCTGATGGCGATCAGCCAGACCAACATCAAGCGACTGCTGGGTTACTCCTCGATCGCTCACCTGGGTTATCTGCTGGTAGCGCTGGTTGCGGTGCAAACCCACCAGCTGTCGCTGGAAACCGCCGGGGTGTATCTGGCCGGTTACTTGTTCAGCAGCCTGGGTGCCTTCGGTGTGGTTAGCCTGATGTCCAGCCCGTACCGTGGCCCGGACGCGGACTCGCTGTTCTCCTATCGCGGCCTGTTCTGGCACAAGCCAATCCTGTCAGCGGTTATGACAGTGATGATGCTTTCCCTGGCCGGTATCCCGATGACGCTGGGCTTTATCGGTAAGTTCTTCGTGATTGCGATGGGCGTTAGTGCTCACCTGTGGTGGTTGACCGGTGCCGTGGTGCTGGGTAGTGCGATCGGTTTGTACTACTACCTGCGTGTGACCGTCAGCCTGTTCCTCAGCGCGCCGGAAACGCTGGTTCGCGATACGCCAAACAACTGGGCGTTGACCGCCGGTGGTGTGGTGGTGCTGATCTCTGCCGCGTTGGTGCTGTTGCTGGGTATCTACCCGCAGCCGCTGATTACGCTGGTGCAGATGGCACAGCCGATGTTCTGATTGATCTCGAGCTAGACAACAAGGGTCGCCAAATGGCGGCCCTTGTTTTTTTGTGGACTAGAGTACGCCGCCGTTAAACGAGATTTCCAGCTCTTGCACCACCGCGCGTATTCTTGCCGTGTGTTGCAGATCCGGATGTAACACCAGCCAGATATCGACCCAGTCCTGATTCTCTGGGAGGATACGCACCAGATCGGGATCGCTATCGGCCAGGAAGCAAGAAAGCAGGCCGATGCCCAACCCGTTGCGCGTTGCCGAACGCAGTAACAGCTGTGAGTTGCATTGCAGCACCACGTTTGGCTCGTTCAACAGCTCTCCACCGAAGTTGTCCCAGTGGCGTGGTACCAGCTCGCGCGGGAACATCAGCAAATCGTGGCCGCGCAGATGGTCGCCTTTACTCGGCGTTCCGTGTTGATCCAGGTAGCCCTGCGTGGCATATAACCCCATCTCAATAGTTGCCAGACGTTTGATGACCAGCTCATCATATTCAGGGCGAGCACCACGAATAGCCAGATCGGCCCCGCGATAGGAGATGTCGGAGATATTGAGCGCCGTCAGTAGCGTGATGGTGATATGCGGGTATTTCTCGCGCAGCCGTTTCAGTGCCGGTATCACAAAGGCCTCGGCCAAGGTATCGGTGGTAGCGATGCGTACTTCACCCGTCAGGCTTTGATCGCCGCTGCTGGCTTTACGAGCGATAGCCTGAACCGCATTTTCCATTGCCAGCACTTCTGCCAGCATGGCTTCACCCAGCGGGCTGAGCGAGAAGGATTTTGGCGTGCGGATAAACAGTTTTGAACCCAACGCCTGTTCGAAAGAGCTGATCCGCCGCCCCACGGTAGCTTGATCGACGTGAAGTTCATGGGCAGCCTTGCGTAACGTACCGCAGCGTGCCACCGCCAGAAAGAAGCGTGCATCATCCCAATTCATTGTGCAGTGTCCTTGGTGGCATCCGATCTATTTTGGCCGCCAGCGGCGGCAGAGAGAGTTATTATCTGGTAAGCGATAAGTAAATGCATCTGCGGGACGTTATGGAGCAAGCTTATTTGTAGCAGGCAATCCATTTTGCGCAAGAATGCTGGTATTCTTGGTCGGTGCTGCTAACACATTTCCGACGGTGAAAACCGCCGCGTAAGAGATTATTTGCAGCCCGGCAGGGCTGCATTCTGGGGAAATCATGGTTGCTTTATGGATGGTCGCTGCCAGCGTGTTCTTCGCGCTGATGGGGGCCTGCATCAAACTGGCTTCGGCCAAGGTCGGTTTCTTCGATATTATTTTTTACCGTTCATTGATCAACGTGGCCATCGTGGCGGCGCTGATAAAAATCAAAAATATCGGTTTTCGTACCCGCCATCTTGGCTTGCACATGAAGCGCGCCGCGATTGGCAATGCGGCCATGTATTGCGGCTTCTATGCGCTGATCCATCTGCCTATCGCTACCGCAACCACGCTGGGCTATACCAATCCGATTTTCCAATCGGTGATCACCTTCGTCACGGCAAGAGGCCAACTGACCGGCAGGTTGCTGTTCTCGGTGCTGCTGGGCTTTGTGGGCATCCTGATCTTGTTGCGTCCAGATGTACCGAACGGGGAATATACCGCCACCTTGATTGGCTTGCTGTCAGGATTGCTGACGGCACTGGCCTATTTCAACGTCGGCAAACTGGTGCGTACCGGGGAGCCTGAACTGCGTGTGGTGTTCTACTTCTCTCTGGTTGGTACCTTGTTCGGCGTGGTGATGAGTTCGATTGTCGGATTCGCGGCGTTGGATGCCACCAGCCTGCTGTATGTCTGCGCTATCGGCGTATTCGGCAGCCTGGGGCAGATCACCATGACCCGCGCCTATGGCGGCGGCAATGCGGTCACCGTCGGCATTCTTTCCTACAGCACGATCATTTTCTCCACGCTGCTCGGCTACCTGATTTTTGCCCAGACCCTGTCGTTTATCGCCGCGGCGGGCATGGTGCTGATCATCCTTTCCGGAGCGTTGGCCATTTTGCGCCGTGCACCCGCTAAAAAGGTAGCCACGGCTTCGGTGTGATTTTGCCGCTCTGGCCACCTGCAACAATGCATCATAGTGCTGCATTGTTGGTGGTTTTGGCGGTCTGCTCTGAACGCTATGATGAGCGC
The DNA here is from genome assembly GCF_047530005.1 of Serratia sp. N21D137. Lineage (NCBI taxonomy): Bacteria > Pseudomonadati > Pseudomonadota > Gammaproteobacteria > Enterobacterales > Yersiniaceae > Serratia > Serratia sp. N21D137. The sequence continues at coordinate 159,678 of NZ_JBLJAJ010000007.1, read as the reverse complement.
CTGATATTTTGCGGGTGAGGTGATTTGCCTGCGTATTTAGGGAGAAAATCATGTCCGACGGTGTAGCCGTTGATAAAACCGCGCGAGCCAACACGGCCTCCTCGCCTGGAGCCATTGCACTGTTTCTAGCGCTGGCATTGATGTCGGCACTGCTCAACAGCAGTGCACCAACGCCGCTTTATCCCTTGTACCAACAGCAACTGGCACTGACCTCGGTCAGCCTGACCCTGATCTACGGGGCTTATGCCGCTGGCGTACTGATTTCCCTGTTCGCCGTGGGCAACCTGGCTGGCAAGGTAAAAGATTTACGCAGCATGATCGTCCCGGCGCTGCTGGTGGTGTTGTTGGGAGCATTGCTTTTTGCCCTGGCTGATTCATTTTCCCTGATGTTGATGGCTCGCTTGCTGGCCGGTGTAGGCACGGGGGCGTTGACCGGTGCGGCAAATATTGCGTTGGTGCGTTTTGGCCCTGCGGACGGTGGCAAGCAGGCGGCGCTAATTGCTACCTTGTCCTTTACTGCCGGGTTGGCATTGGGGCCGATTTTTAGTGGTATAGCGTTGCAGACCGGTTTTCATACCACCTCGCTGCCGTTTGTGATCATCATGGCGGTGGCAACGATTGCCGCTTTGGGGATTATGCTGAGCTGGCCTGTGCGCGTGGTGGTCAAAGCTGGCGTCCGTTTGGCTGAGGATACTGGGGCAGGGGAAAATACCTTGGCTGCGGGCCTGCGCGCGACCGGGAGCCGGTTTTTCGTGTGTGCCGGCGCGCTGTTTGTCTGTTGGGCGCTGGCTGCCAGCATCCTGGCGATCGGCCCCAACGTGGCGGAAACGCTGCTGGGTATGCAAAACCGCAGCAGTTTCGGCTATGTGATTGCGGTCTACCTGCTGATTGCCGGGGCCAGCCAGATCCTGAGTCGTCAAATCAATGCACGCCATTCGCTGATGTTTGGCTGCCTGGCACAGGCGTTAGCGGTGGTGGTCTTTGCCGAAGCCATTCAGATCCATTCACTGGGGCTGGCCGCTGCGGGGATGGTCATTGCCGGTTATGCTTACGGAGCCATCTTTGTCGGCAGTGCGACGCTGGTTAACCTGATTTCACCCCAAGCCAGCCATGCACGCCTGATCTCGCTGTTCTATGTGATTGCTTATGTTGCCAACTGGGTGCCCATTCTACTTGGCAGTATCATCGACCATGCCAGTCTGCATCTGGCGGTAAACCTATTATTCCTGGTGACTGTCATCGTCTGTGTGGTGTTGGGGTTATGGGTTACGCGAGTGGGCTTCCCGCGCTGAACCTGGCTATTTGGCTGGTGGTCGCTCTTGTGATCACCGCCTTTATTCAATCATGTGGCTAGCGGTTTTTTCGCGTAGGATGATGAAAAAACGCCCTATTTTTGTGATTAATATCTCATTTTAATGATTGCAATGCATCAATTTGCACTATTGATGTGATTTTTATCACATCGTATTGACTGATTTCGCGTAAACTGTGTGGATTATTTTTAGCGGATCAGGATTATGAACGTCATTTTTGCCATTGCGGTAACTACCGGTATTCTCTCCGGCGTATGGGGCTGGGTTGCCATCAGCCTTGGGCTAATCAGTTGGGCGGGCTTTCTTGGCTGCACGGCCTATTTTGCCTGCCCGCAAGGTGGCCTCAAGGGCTTGGCGATCAGCACGCTGACCTGCTTGAGCGGCGTGTTCTGGGCGATGGTCATCATTCACGGCAGCGCGTTGGAACCTGCCTGGAGCATTCTGGGCTACCTGCTGACTGGCATCGTCGCCTTCCTGATGTGCATTCAGGCCAAACAACAATGGTTAGGTTTTGTTCCCGGGACTTTTATCGGTGCCTGCGCCACCTTCGCCGGTGATGGCAACTGGCCATTGATCACCGTCTCACTGCTGGTCGGGCTATTGTTTGGCTACGCCATGAAAAACAGTGGCTTGTGGCTGGCCGCACGCCGTAAATCGCCCTCTGTAGCGCTGGCCGAACAAGCCTCCACCGACGCCTGAAAGGGCGTCAGTATCTTGCCTCGCCTCTTTTTTAATCAACATTCCGATGGCGTGTATCCAGGTCGTGTCCTACCATGGGACTACGACCAATGATTGTTGATGGTTAAGCAACGTTGAATTTGTTAATAACGGAGAGCTTAAAGATGGCGATAAATCGAAACGAGAACCAAACGACGCTGGACGACGATCTGAGAATGCTGAGTGACACACTGCAAGACGTGTTGGATTACTCTGGCGATCGAGCCGATCAGGCTTATACGGATATCAAAGCCCATGCCGAGCGGGCGCTAAAAGACATCAAGTCGCGTCTGGCAAATAGCTCCGAATGTTATTACGTGCGGGCGAAAGAGGTGGCATGTCGTGCCGATGACTATGTCCGTGACAAGCCTTGGCATAGCGTTGGCATTGGTGCCACGGTAGGTTTGGTGCTTGGGCTATTGCTGGCCCGCAAGTAACACCAATGAGCGCGATAGCTGCCGAATAGTGTCACAGGAAGGAGTCATGCAGAACGCCGACACGCCGTAAACCCGTCCCTGGGGGCTCGCAATCGCGCATCCATGCGCTCAACGGTCGGCTAACCTGCAATGACTCCCTCCTGTCTCAAGCTTCGGGTGTAGCGCTATTAAACATAGCTATTTAGCTACTGCGTACCTTATTGCTTTCCCAGAATTACCTCCACCAGGTAGGTTTTAGCCTCATCAGCCAAGGTAATCACCGCTTCCTGCTGCAACACACCATCAATCATCACCTGCGTTTCTCCTTCCCCTTGGCGTAGGGTGAAGTGATATTCACTCTCCCCTTCACGGTAGGTTAGGGTGACCGGTGGCCAATCTGCCGGTAAGCGGGTATGGATGGAAAGCGTATTGCCGTGGCGTTTTAGCCCCAGCAGCGACTCGACGATCAACCGATACATCCAGCCCGCCGAGCCGGTATACCAGCTCCATCCTCCGCGCCCAACGTGCGGGGCGACCGCGTAAATATCCGCCGTGGCGACATAAGGTTCGACCTTGTAGCGCTCCGCCGCGGTGCTATCCAGGCTGTGGTTGATGGGGTTGATCAGCGCCATCAGTTCCCAGGCGCGCTCGATATTGCCCATCTCGGCAAACGCCATCACTGCCCATACCGCCCCGTGAGTGTATTGACCGCCGTTTTCTCGCACGCCGGGCAGATAACCCCGGATGTAGCCAGGATTCGGGCCGTTGCCGTCAAAAGGTGGGGTCAGCAGTTTGATGATGCCGGCCTGGTCGTCCACCAGGTGCTTATCCAGAGATTGCATTGCTTGTGCGCTGCGATCTTTGTCACCCGCACCGGAAAGGATCGACCAACTCTGGGCGATGGCATCAATGCGACATTCTGCCGCTTGGTGTGAACCCAGCGGTTCTCCACTATCGAAGTAACCACGGCGATACCATTCGCCATCCCAGGCGTTGTTGTGCAGGTTGGCGCGCAGTTTTTCTGCTTCCTCGCGGCACAGTTCTGCCAGCTCCAGATCGCCGCGGTGGGTGGCCAGTTTGCCGTAACGTTGCAGAATATAGAACAGGAAGAAGCCCAGCCAAACGCTCTCACCTCGGCCTTCCAATCCCACCATGTTCATGCCGTCGTTCCAGTCACCGGCACCCATTAGCGGCAAACCATGCTCGCCAAAGGTCAGGCCATGCTTCAGCGCCCTGGCCCCGTGCAGATACAGGCTTTCTTGTTTCGAGCTGACACCAGGCTGTTCATAAGAAGACTCTTCACCCGGTGCCAGTATACGGGCCTCCAGATAACCCACCTGTTCGTCGAGGATCGACGAGTCTTCGGTCGAGTCGAGGTAGTGGCAAATGGCCAGCGGCAACCACAGGTAATCATCGGAGCAGCGGGTGCGCACCCCGTTGCCCTGCGGTGGATGCCACCAGTGCTGAACGTCGCCCTCAACAAACTGGCGCGAAGCACACAGCAGGATCTGCTCACGCATCCGCTCAGGCAAGGCATGCGTCAGGGCCAGGGTATCCTGGAGCTGATCGCGGAAGCCAAATGCGCCGCCGGACTGGTAATAACCGCTGCGCGCGTGAATGCGGCAGGAGAGGGTTTGATACAGCAACCAGCCGTTAGCCAGCAAGTTAACCGCGGGATGAGGCGTACCGATTTGCACCTTGTTGAGGATCTTGTCCCAGTGGGCAGCGACCTGCTGCAATTCGTGTTGCAATGCCTCTTCGCTGAGATACTGACGCAGCAGAGATTCGGCTTCGTCGGCATCTTGTCCCAGACCAAGCGCAAACACAAAGCTGCGTTGATCGCCATCGATCATGCTGATGGCCGATTGAACTGCGCCACAAGGATCCAACCCGGCACCGGTCTTGCCGGATAACCGCCGCAGCTTAAGTACGGCAGGAGCGGCCAACGAACCGTTACGGCCAATGAATTCCCGCCGATCGCCAGTGACTGAGCAATGGACGCCGGTAACGCCGAAGAACGCAGTACGTGGCGATCCGCTGCTGGTGTAATGGTTGGTGGCGAGGATGCCACAGCCACCAGGCGGTGTGGCTACGCGGGTGACCACGTGCATCGCCGATTTCTGGCGCAAATCACCGAGGATTAGCTCGGCATAGCCGGTAGTCGAGAGCTTCCGCGTACGGCCAGAAGTGTTGGTGAGCGTCAGCAGGAACAGTTTCACCGGAGCGTCTTTGGCAACCAGCATCGTCAACTGGCTGTCGATACCGCCTTCCCGGTGTTCAAACACGCTGTAACCAAAGCCGTGACGCGTCAGGTAATGACCGCGTCCACGGGCGGGCAGCGGCGTTGGTGACCAGACGTGACCACTCTCTTCATCGCGCAGATAGAAAGCCTCGCCGCTGCGATCGCTGACCGGATCGTTATCCCAAGGCGTCAGGCGGTATTCATGCGCATTCTCATACCAGGTGTAGGCTTGGCCACTTTCAGAGATCACCGAACCGAACATCGGGTTGGCGATAACGTTTGACCACGGCGCTGGCGTCACCTTGCTTTCGTTCATGGCGATCACATATTCGCTGCCATCCTCAGAGAACCCGCCAAATCCGTTGTAGAACTGGAGTTTGTCGATGATTGGCAACTGTGGCGAATGCAAATTACGCGGCAGATTGGCCATGGTAGCCAGTTTGGAGGAGGCGGTCGGCGGCCCCAATGGCTGTTGCAGCGTTTGCGGCAATTGCAACCGTTGGTTGAGTTGCTCCGTCAGGCCACCGCGGCGGTCATCCAGATAGATCCGCGCTACGCTCAGCAGCAAGGTGTGATCTTCCGGTGACATATGTTCACTGGAACGGACGAAGATCCCTCCGGGTTTGTCCGTCAGGGAAGACTCCATCCCGGCGGCGATCAGCCCCATGATCCGATTTTGCAGATCTTGCCGGTAACCACCGGAATCCTCATTGAGGATCACCAGGTCGACCAGCAATCCTTTCAACCGCCAGTAGTTGTGCGCCTGAATGAGCTGTTGCACCAGCCCGATATTCTCACTGTCGGTGACGGACAGCAGCACGATCGGCAGATCGCCGGAAATCGAATAGCCCCACAGGCCGGACTGCCCGCGGCGGTTATTGATGATTTCATTGCTGGCGGCACGCATTTCCTGCGCCGGGAACACCACCGCGCTGGCCAGGCGATTAAACAGATTGGCGTCTTCTTCGTTAGCGTTCAACTGGCGCAACACCACCTGGCTGTGCGACCAGGCGAGTTCGAAAATACGGTCGGCCATATGGCGGTCGCGATACTTCTCCAACATCGCCAGGCTGGTGGCGCGGTCTTCACACACGCCGTAGAAGATATCCAGAGTCAGCGGCACGTTGGGTTCCAGCCGGATCCGCTGACGGATGGCGATGATCGGATCGATCACCGGCCCGGCGCTATTGGTCAGGGGTTGATTCTGATATAGCGCCTGCGGGTTGGCTGCCGTGCGGCCACGGCCGATAAACTTGGCCCGGTCGGTTTCAAAGGAGGTTTTACTGCTGGCACCCTGGACCGACATCATATGCAGCAACCACGGCGATTTCTCTTTCGGCTCACGCGGACGGCGATGGCACAGAATGGCATCCTGTTCCGGCAACAGTTCGGTTTGGACAAACAGATTGCTGAACGCCGGGTGCGCCAAATCGTTGCTGGCCGGGGCCAGCACCACTTCGGCATAGCTGGTGATCTCAATGGTCCGCGGCTGTTTGCCCCGGTTCACCAAGGTTAAGCGCCGCAGTTCGATGTCGTCCTCAGGGGAGATCACCACCTGGGTTTTCACCGACAGTAGCCCCTGCTTGCGTTGGAATTCCGCCCCGGCATCGTTGAAGACCGCGCGATAGCCGCCTTTCTCGGTTTCGCCGGTAGGGTGCCAGGTATTGCTCCACACCTCGCCGGTTTGCGGATCGCGCAGGTAGCAGAACGCCCCCCAGTTATCGCAGGTGGCATCCTCACGCCAGCGGGTCAGCGCCAGATTCTGCCAGCGGCTGTAGCTACCGCCGGTTTGGGTGATCATCAGGTGGTAGTTGGCATTCGACAGCAACTGAACTTCCGGGATCGGTGTATCCACACGGGTGAATTCACGTGCGGCGAAGCTAGCCGGTTTAATCGCGCCTTCATGGGTTTCGAAGTGGCGGCGGGTGCTGTACAGCTCAACCGCATCAGGCACCCGTTCCTGCAACAGCAAACGGGTTGACTGGAAGGCGGGGTAACTGGCAAAGCGTTTCACCATTGGCGCATCCAGCAACAGGTGTGACAGCGCCAGGAAACTCATACCCTGGTGGTGAGCCATATAGGAGCGAACAATGACATACAGCTGCCCCCGGCTGAGGCGTGAAGTGGTGTAGTCCAGCGCTTCATAGAAGCCATAACGGCCCTTGGCACCGTTTTTTTCCAGTTCCACCAGGTTGCTACAGGCACTGTCGGGATCGACAATCAGCGCCATCATGGTGGCGTAAGGGGCGATCACCATGTCGTCACCCAGTCCACGCCGCAGCCCTAAACCCGGCACACCAAAGGCGTGATACTGGTAGTTTTGCAAAGCGTCAAAGCCGAAGTAACCGGACTCGGAAATCCCCCACGGTACACCGCGCTCTTTGCCCCAGGCAATTTGCCGCTCCACTGCAGAGCGGCACATCTGTACCAGCAACGTATCGGGATAGGCAGGCATCACCAGTTGCGGCATCAGGTACTCAAACATCGAGCCGCTCCAGGACATCAGCGCTGGCTCCTTGTCGATCACCGTAAACAGCCTGCCTAACGCAAACCAGCTCCGTTGTGGAATTTGGTTGGTGGCAATGGCGACATAGTTGGTCAGGCGGATTTCCGAGGCCAGCAGATCGTATTTACCACTGTCGGCACGGTTTTGATCGCAGTTGAAACCGACGGTCAGCAAATGGGTCGCTTCGTCATACAGGAAGCTGAAGTCCATTTGCGCCATTGCTGTCAGGCGTTGGGCCAGCTGAACCAACTGTTCCAGGCGTTCCCTTGCCAATTGCTGTACGGCATCCAACTGCGTTTGCTGTTCTGTCGACAACGTCAGTTGTTTAGGTGGGTTGGCCAGCCAATGCAAACCAGGGATTTGCTCCAGCTCCGGCATGCTGTCGCTCAGCCAGCCAAACCATAATGCCCATTCGGCGCACAGTTCGTTGAGCTGCTGGTGCAGGTTGCCGGCCCAGCGTTTGACCTCGTCACCCTGTTGCAGAGCGGGTTCCTGCAATCCATTACAGTGGTTACGCATTTCATTGAGTTCAGCCTGTAGTGCCGCCGGATGGGCGTTCTGCGCCTGTTCCCAGTGTTTGCGCAGTTTGGTTAATCCTTTCGGTGCGGCGTTACCCCAGTGTTGCTCCAGTATCAGCAACGTATCTTCTAATCCGGCCAGAATACGGGCTGGCTCGATAACTGGCTGCATGGCTAACCCTGGCAGGCCCGCGCTCAGGGTTAGCAGATGGCCCGCGAAATTACCGCTGTCCACGCTGGAAACATACCGTGGATTCAGAGGTTCCAGAGTGCGCGTGTCGTACCAGTTGTACAGGTGACCACGGTAATGCTCCATGCGATCGAGCGTATTCAGCGTCAGGGTAATACGCTGCAAGGCCGAACTGAGGGTGATATAGCCGAAGTCATAGGCGGTAAGGTCGGCCAACAGCGCCAGCCCGATATTGGTGGGTGACGTGCGATGTGCCACCACCGGCTCTGGAATTTCCTGGTAGTTATCCGGCGGCAGCCAGTTTTCCTGCTGGTTGACAAAGGTGGCAAAAAACTCCCAGGTTTCTCGGCTGCTCTGGCGCAGGAAACGGCGCTGGCGATCGTCGATGGCCGTTTTGCTGCGCTGTGGCTCCAGGCTAAGCGAATAAAGCAGGTACGGCGACAGGATCCACAAGGCGGCCAGCGGGATAGCGGCTAACAGCGCTACCGGGCTGGAAAAAGCGGCCAATAGCAACAGTGCAACACCTGCCAACGGGTTGATCCACAGGTTACGATAAAAATTCGCCAGCGTGACGGTCAGGTGGTGTTTGGATTGGTCGAAGCTGGTCCACTCTTGCAGATTGCGTTTGCTGATCAATAGACGCCACAGGGTGATACCAATGGCCTTTAGGCTGAACCAGGCTTCATGAGGTAGCTCGGCCAGACGCAGGCCAATCTGAGACAGCCGATGCAGTGAGCCCTTCAGTGCCAACTGCAAGTGCTGAATAACAGGCCGACGCGGGGGCTTACGCACCACATCCTGCAACAGCGCCAGTAGCGTAGGCAGCAGCAGAATAATGGCGAACACCGCCAACCAGTATGGGGTATCCGGTAGCCAGGTTAAGCCAAAGAACAACAGCAACAGAAAGCAGGGGGCTACCAGGCTGCGGCGTAGGTTATCGAACAGTTTCCAGCGCGACAGGGGGCTTAATGGGTTAGCGGCCCGCGAACCGTCTTCGGTGATGACGCGGGGCAACAGCCAGTTAAACAGCTGCCAATCGCCGCGGATCCAGCGAGTACGGCGGGCAACATCGACCAGATAGTTGCTTGGATACTGCTCATAGAGCAAGACATCGCTCAATAAACCGGAACGGGCATAGCAGCCTTCCAGCAGATCGTGGCTTAACACCAGGTTTTCCGGGCAGGTGCCCTTCAGGCTGTGGGAGAAGACGTCAACATCATAAATCCCTTTGCCGATAAACGAGCCTTCGCCAAACAGATCCTGATAGATATCTGAAGCCATCTGGGTATAAGGATCGTTGCCCGGCGTGCTGCTGCACAGGGCAGCATAACGGCTCTGACCATAAGCGGGGATCTCTTCGGCCATGCGGGGTTGCAGGATGGCATAACCCTCCACCACTCGCTGCAGTTTGGCATCATACTGAGGTTGATTCAGGGGATGGGCCATAGCGGCGATCAGCCGGTGTGCAGTTTCACGCGGTAGCACGGTATCGCTGTCCAGGGTGATCACGTATTTGACGTTTTTCAGCACCTCCAGCCCTTGGCCAACCTGAGTGGTAAACGCATTGCCACGGTTACGCAGCCAGTCGTTCAGCGCGTTCAACTTGCCACGTTTACGCTCCAGCCCCATCCAGCTCTGCTGTTTTTCATTCCATTGGCGATCGCGATGGAACAGGAAAAAGTGGCTTGGCCCTTCGCAGGCATACTTTGCATTGAGCTCGTTCATCTTTTGGCTGGCATAGGTCAGCAGTTCGGTATCGTCGGGCTGCTGTTGCCGGGGCGAGTCATTGAAGTCGGTGAGCAGGGCAAAATGCAGGTGTTTAATGGCGTTGCCCAGATAACAAACTTCCAGCGTGTTGATCAACTGGTCAATGCCGGACTTGCTGCTTATTAGCGTGGGAATGGCAACCAGCGTACGGAACTCTGCCGGGATACCACAGGAAAAATCCAGCCTTGGCAGCGGCTGTGGAGAACGGCTGCGGGTGGTGATCTCACTGAGCAGACTAATGACGAACTGAGCGAGCACCATCCCCAATGGGAACAGCAAGATCAACAACCCCCAGGTGAGTCCGGTTTGATGGGCATGGCGTAACAGCAAAGCCCAGCAGGCCGTCGTGAGCAGGCTGATGCTGCCCAGCCAGGAAAGCAGTGGGGATTGGCTGAGCGCCTGACGGATGCGCGTAATACGGCTAAGCCGCACGTCAAGCTGTTGCTCTAACTGCGTGCGGCCATGGTCAATCAGGTAATAGCCGATGTGATGAGTGCGTGGATCGTTGCGGGGGTCTTCGGCGGCGATCCGTGCCATATTCAGAGCGTGTTGTGCGACTTCCACCTCGTTGTGAGAACAGTGGCGAGCCAGCCTCTCGATCACATGGCGATAGTTGTCACGGGTATCGAAATGCATTAAAGGATAAACCCCGGTGGGGTCTTCGCGCAGCGTCTGATCGACCTTGCTCATGGTCTCAACAAATTCTGCCCAATCCATTTCACTCAGTTGCCGCAGGCCAGCGATACTGTTGCTGACGGAAAGTTGGCTGACCGCCAGTTGCTGGTTGAAACGATGGATAAGCTCGTCGGAGGTCAGGCTGACTTCGGCCAGGCGTTGCTCAACCCAGGTCAGCGGTAGCGCCAGCATGGTGCCGTGCCCCTGTAGACGACGCACCAGTTCCGCCACGAAGGCGCTGGTGCGGGGCGGGTTGGAGCGCGCCATATCGGCAATCACAATGATCAGGTTGGCCGGATCGTTTTCCGCCGATTCCAGCATTTTAGTCACCCAACTATCGGCCAGGCTGCGTTCTTCCTGTGCCTGAGCCACTTCTACCGCCACGCGGCGCAGGTTTTCAATGAGTGCCAGCCTCAGCATGCCCGGTAGCGCCCACAGCTCGCCCAGGGTCAGATTGGCCTCTTTTTGGTAGGCGGCAATATAGCGCGTCAGGCTCTCGGCATCCCATCGCCCGTCGCCATGAGCAATGGCTTCGGTGGCGATATCGAAAATGCGTGGGCAATTGTGCGGGGCGGTTAACTGTGGCAGCCCACGGCCGAAGGTTTTCGGCAGATGGTGCCGAACGACGCGGATCTGCTCCTCGATAAGATAAAAGTTATCCAGCAGCCAGTCGCCCGCCGGGGTCATGGTGTTTCTCTTGTCGTTGCTCAACCTGCGGCAACTGTCCGTTAATACCTGCTCGTTGTTATCGAGACGTTTGAGCAAATAGTAGGGCGTTTTATGGGTTGCCAGCTTATGGGAGCGTGCCAGGCGCTGGCCATAGCGTTCCATTTGGTCGACCGAAAACAGCTCTGCCTTGATGTTGCTGGCGGGAGGGGTTTCGGCCGTGGCACGGTTATGCCGTAAGGGCAACCGAGCTACTTTGGGGTGTCGGCGCTGCTTCTTTAACCAATTGATAAGTATTTCTTTCACGCAAAAAGCTCCTTTCATCTGACCCAAAGGACAGCGGGTTAATACCGTTGGGAGGCTGTGAACATCTTGATTTAACTATCGATTTGATATGACAAGATTTCACTGCGGCAGGAACATGACGTCTAAGTATAGTTCCGCCGTGCGCGTGTGGTTGTTTTTTAATCTCAAACTTCAATTTTAATAAATAATTAGCGACGCAAGGTATAGGTTAATAGACGCTATTTTTCCGCCCGTGAGGGTTGATTTACCGTATAATTCCCCACATAGCGTTTGGTTAATGAGGTGGCAGTGGAACAACTTTCGGGAGTGCTGCGGCGGTTACGTCAGCAGCTTGGGCACGATTTTCCCCGTGAAGCCGGATTTCGGCAGTTAACTCTGGTGGTTCCCGGCCATCTGAGCGATATGTTGCTGGAGTGGCTGGCGGCGCAGGTGCTGTTCCCTCAATTCTACTGGCGTCATCGCGAAGGGCGGCAGGAGGCGGCTGTGTGCGGCGCTTTGCGGCAGTTTTCACACCCTTCAATGGCGCAGGCATTCGTGAATGCCTATCCTGCGGCCCGTTTGTGGGGGCTGACTGCCTTTGACGGTGACGCCCAGCTGTTTTTGCCGCGCCTGGAAATTCTCAACCGCCAAGGCAAGTGTGAACTGACGCTAAACCTGTTTTCTGAACAAGCATTGAGTGATGATGCCCAAGCGGCGCTTGCCTGGCTTGAAAATCTGCTGGTAACCAAACCGATCGAGAATTTACAGGTGAACGTGCTGTCGGTGCAGCATCAGCCGGAACGTTCCGGGTGGGAAATCATGCTGCGCGATGCGCTGAAGGCGATAAATCGGCAGCAGATGGATAAGGTGGTTTTGGCGCGCAGCTCGGTGTTGACGCTGGAGAGTCCGTTGTTTGCTCCTGCGATGATGGCCGCCAGCCGCAGGGTGAATCACCAATGCTACCACTTTATGCTGCGCTTTGATGCACATTCCGCATTTCTTGGCTCCAGCCCGGAAAGATTGTACCTGCGTGAGGGAAAACATTTGCTGACTGAAGCGTTGGCGGGGACGGTTGCCAACCATCCCGATGAGCGGCAAGCCCAGGCACTGGCCCAGTGGTTGCGGCAAGACGGCAAGAACCAACAGGAAAACCTGCTGGTGGTTGATGATATCTGTCAGCGTTTGCAAGGCGGTGCCAGAGCGGTCGATGTGTTGCCACCAGAGGTGGTGCGGTTGCGCAAGGTACAGCATCTGCGGCGGCGTATTGAAGGGCAACTGAACCAGGGTGATGATGCCGATTGCCTGCAACGGCTGCAACCGACGGCTGCGGTCGCCGGGCTGCCGCGCCAGGCCTCGCTAGAGTTTATCCGCCAGCATGAGCCTTTTTCCCGCGGTTGGTATGCCGGCTCTGCGGGTTATCTCTCTGCGTCACAGGCGGAGTTCTGCGTTGCGCTGCGTTCCTGCCAGATCGAGGATGCTCGTGTTGAGCTGTATGCCGGGGCGGGGATTGTGGCCGGTTCCGATCCGGCGCAGGAGTGGCAAGAGATCGAAAACAAGGCGGCGGGCTTGCGCACGCTGTTGCAGTCAGAACATTCTGGGCCGGTACATTGAGCAGGCCGATCTTCGTGTGTAAACTTGTTGTGTTTTATATGTTTCTTTTTTGTTCTCTTTCGGGGCGCTATTGGGCATTGATGGGTCGAAATTGATTTATTGCAGGCCACCTGCCACAGGGAAATACGGCGTTTTTGCGCCAGCGCAAAAGCCGTAAAGATAATTACTTATATAATTCAGAGTTATGATCCCCGGTTCGCTACCTCGTTTGGGTAGGCTTCGGCGCGTAACCTCTGTTTACTACTGATGAGCGAAATATGTCGACAAGTGTTTTTAATCGCCGGTGGGCGGCGTTGTTGCTGGAAACGCTGGTCCGCCATGGAGTGCGGCATGTCTGTATCGCTCCGGGATCGCGCTCAACGCCTCTGACTCTGGCCGCTGCCGCGAACCGCGCTTTTGTCTGTCATACTCATTTCGATGAGCGGGGCCTGGGCCATTTAGCGCTCGGTCTGGCAAAGGCCACGCGTGAGCCGGTGGCGGTGATCGTCACCTCGGGTACCGCGGCAGCAAATCTTTATCCTGCCCTGATCGAAGCCGGGCTAACCGGGGAGCGGCTGGTGTTTCTCACCGCCGATCGCCCGCCGGAGTTGATTAACTGCGGTGCCAATCAGGCGATCCGCCAAAACGGCCTCTACTCGAGCCACCCTACCTTGAATATCGATTTGCCACGCCCAAGCCCGGATATTCCGGCTCGCTGGCTGGTGTCTACCCTGGACAGCGCGATGGCGCGTCTGCGGCACGGTGCTCTGCATATCAACTGCCCGTTTGCGGAGCCGTTATATGGCGGAGATGAACAGCAGTATGAGCAGTGGTCGGCGGAGCTAGGGGACTGGTGGCAGGATACGCACCCTTGGCTGCGTGAAATGGATCCCCATCGGGTTATTAAGCAGCCGGACTGGTTTTTCTGGCGGCAGAAGCGCGGCGTGATTATTGCTGGCAGGATGGGGGCGGAAGAGGGTGTGCAACTGGCCGAATGGGCGGGCATGCTCGGTTGGCCGCTGATCGGCGATGCCCTCTCGCAAACGGGGCAACCGCTGCCCTGTGCCGACTTATGGTTGGCCAACCCACAGGCCCGCGATCTGTTGGCCAGTGCGCAGGTGGTGGTGCAGTTTGGCAGCAGCCTGACGGGCAAACGCCTGCTACAGTGGCAGGAGCGCTGCCAGCCGGAGGAGTTCTGGCTGATCGACGATCTGCCTGGGCGCCTCGATCCTGCGCATCATCGCGGCCGCCGTATTCGTTCCACCGTTGGCGAGTGGCTCGATCTGCATCCGGCGCAACCTCGCTCACCTTGGGCTGGCGATCTGTCCGCGTTGGCGGATGATGCCCTCGATGCGACTTCGCAATACCTGGTTAACCGGTTTGGTGAGGCGCAACTGGCCCATCGCCTGCCTGAGCTGTTGCCAGAGAACGGCCAGCTGTTTCTCGGCAATAGCCTGATTGTGCGCCTGATCGATGCCTTAACCCAGTTGCCTGCCGGTTATCCGGTGTTCAGCAACCGCGGGGCAAGCGGTATCGACGGCCTAATCTCCACCGCAGCTGGCGTTCAGCGCGCCACAGCCAAGCCGACGTTGGCCGTGGTAGGCGATCTCTCCGCGCTATACGATTTGAATGCCCTGGCTCTGTTGCGCCAATGTTCGGCGCCCACGGTGCTGATCGTGGTGAACAACAATGGCGGGCAGATTTTCTCGCTGTTGCCAACGCCGGAACCTGAGCGCCAGCGGTTTTACTGTATGCCGCAGGATGTGGAGTTCAGCCAGGCGGCAGCCATGTTCCAGCTTGATTATGCTTGCCCGGAAAACTGGGGGCAGTTGCAGCAGGCAGTGGAAAAAGCCTGGCGTCACAGCGGAGCCACGCTGATTGAGTTGCAGGTGCCGCCGAGCGATGGCGCAGAAACCTTGCAACATCTGGTACAAAAAATGGGGGCAAACTGATGCTGGCTTCCCGCGTGCTACAACAAGGTGAAAGCCAGCGGCCATGGTTGATCTGGCTGCATGGTCTGCTAGGGAACAACAATGAGTGGCGGGTGATCGCTTCGCGTTGTGAACAGTGGCCCTCGCTGGCGATTGATTTACCCGGCCATGGCGATTCTGCCGATCAATCCTGCCTGGACTTTGCCGACGTCAGCAGGCAAATCACCGCTACGCTGCAGCAGCATAATATTGAGCGTTACTGGCTGGTGGGCTATTCACTCGGTGGGCGCATCGCCATGTACCATGCTTGCTGCGGAGAAGCGCAAGGGCTGCAAGGTATTGTGATCGAGGGTGGTAATCCTGGATTGGAGAACGAGGATTTACGTGCCCAGCGGCGTGCCCATGATGCCGCCTGGGCGAACCGTTTTCGCACCGAACGCATCAAAACGGTATTGGCCGACTGGTATCTCCAACCGGTCTTTGCCAACCTCAGCCCGATACACCGCGAGGCGCTGATCGCCGCCCGTGCAGATAATCATGGCCCGGCCATTGCCGATATGCTGGAGGCGACGTCCCTCGGGCGGCAACCTTGGCTGGTGCCGCAATTACAACAGTTGGCACTGCCAGTGATGGTGTTATGCGGTGCCGACGATCACAAGTTTCAGGCGTTGGCGCGTGATGCCGGTTTGCCATTGCAAACCGTGCCAGAGGCGGGTCATAACGCTCATCTGGCCAATCCGGCA
Organism: Serratia sp. N21D137; assembly: GCF_047530005.1. Taxonomy (NCBI): domain Bacteria; kingdom Pseudomonadati; phylum Pseudomonadota; class Gammaproteobacteria; order Enterobacterales; family Yersiniaceae; genus Serratia; species Serratia sp. N21D137. The sequence goes on along the minus strand of NZ_JBLJAJ010000007.1, from coordinate 144,119 downwards.
GATTTTGCCGCCGCGCTCGATGCATTTCTTGCTAAAAAAGGAACCAAACATGCTGTATCCCAATGAAGAACAACTGTACGCCGCGATCGACTGGCAGGACTGCTCGGGTGATTTCGAAGACATCCTGTATCACAAGTCCAGCGATGGCATTGCCAAAATCACCATCAACCGCCCGCAGGTGCGTAATGCCTTCCGCCCGCATACGGTGAAGGAAATGATTGAGGCGATGTCGAACGCACGCTATGACGACGGCATCGGCACCATCATTCTTACCGGTGCCGGGGATAAAGCCTTCTGTTCCGGTGGCGATCAGAAAGTGCGCGGTGACTACGGCGGCTATCGTGATGATAGCGGCGTGCATCACCTGAACGTGCTGGACTTCCAACGCCAGATCCGCACCTGCCCTAAACCGGTAGTGGCGATGGTGGCTGGATACTCCATCGGCGGCGGTCACGTGCTGCATATGATGTGCGATCTGACCATTGCGGCCGATAACGCCATCTTTGGCCAGACCGGGCCGAAAGTCGGTTCCTTTGACGGCGGCTGGGGGGCTTCCTACATGGCGCGTATCGTGGGCCAGAAGAAGGCCCGTGAGATCTGGTTCCTGTGCCGCCAATACGACGCCGCTGCGGCGCTGGATATGGGCCTGGTGAATACCGTGGTGCCGTTGGCCGATCTGGAAAAAGAGACCGTGCGCTGGTGCCGTGAGATGTTGCAGAACAGCCCAATGGCCCTACGCTGCCTGAAAGCCGCACTGAACGCCGACTGCGATGGTCAGGCCGGGCTGCAAGAGCTGGCGGGTAACGCCACCATGTTGTTCTATATGACCGATGAAGGTCAGGAAGGGCGCAACGCATTTATCGAAAAACGCCAGCCTGACTTCAGCAAATTCAAGCGTAACCCGTAATGACGGCACTAACCCGTGTTGCTGCGATCTATCGCTATAGCCTGCCGATGGAGGCGGGCGTGGTGCTGCGCAACCAGCGGCTGAAAACCCGAGATGGCTTGCTGATCCACCTGCAACAGGATGGGCAGCAAGGATGGGGGGAAATTGCCCCCTTACCGGAGTTCAGCCAGGAGACACTCGACCAGGCGCAGCAGGCTACTTTGGCCTGGGTGCAGGCTTGGGTTGCGGGCGAACTGCCTGCGGAAAGCGAGTTGCCGTCGGTGGCTTTCGGCACCAGTTGTGCCCTCGCAGAACTGGCTGGGCAATTGCCAATGCAGGCCGATTATCGCAAGGCGCCGCTGTGCACTGGCGATCCGGACGAGCTGTTCGACCTGTTGGCCGCGCTGCCGGGGGAGAAAGTGGCCAAGGTGAAGGTGGGGATGTATGAGGCGGTGCGGGATGGCATGGTCGTCAATGTCCTGTTGGAAGCCTTACCTGACCTCAAGCTAAGGCTCGATGCCAACCGCAGTTGGAGCCGGGCCAAAGCGGACGGCTTTGCCAAATACGTTAACCCAGCGTGGCGCGATCGCATCGCGTTTCTGGAAGAGCCCTGCAAAACCCGTGACGAATCCCGTGAGTTTGCCCAGGCAACCGGTATTGCCATCGCCTGGGATGAAAGCGTGCGTGAAGCCGATTTTGTCGTACAGGCCGAGCCGGGCGTGGCAGCGATTGTGATCAAACCGACGTTGGTGGGGAGCCTGGCCCGCTGCCGTGAACTGGTCATGCAGGCGCATCAGGCCGGATTGGTGGCGGTGATCAGTTCCAGCATTGAGTCCAGTCTGGGGTTGACGCAGCTGGCGCGCATTGCGCATTGGCTGACGCCGCAAACGGTGCCAGGTTTGGATACGTTGAACCTGATGCAGGCCCAGTTGATACGCAACTGGCCAGAGAGCACCTTGCCGTTATTGGGTATTGATACCTTGGAGTGTGTATGGCGCAGTTGAGTGATTGGCCGTGGCGGCATTGGGCCAAACAGCGCCCGCAGGCGACCGCGGTGATCTTTGAACAACAGCCGGTCAGTTGGCTGATGTTGCAACGGCAGGTAGAAGTGCTGGCTGCCGACTTTCAGCGCCAGGGCGTATTACCCGGTAGCGGCGTGCTGCTGTGTGGGAAAAACAGCTATCCGCTGCTGTTGGCCTATCTGGCGCTCTTGCAGTGTGGTGCGCGCCTGCTGCCGCTCAATCCGACGCTGCCGGCGCCGATGCTGGCGGCTTTGCTGCCGGATCTGGATATCGATTTTGCTTTCAGCCCGGACGGATTACCTGAGTTGCCCCCTGGCGCGATCGTCTTGTCGCCGCCGGGCGTTGATGAGTGCCACTTGCAGCTGCTGCCGTGGGATGAACAAAGACTGGCAACGTTGACGCTGACTTCCGGCTCCAGCGGCTTGCCAAAAGCCGCCGCCCATAGCTATGCCGGCCACCTTGCCAGTGCTGATGGCGTGTTGCAACTGCTGGAGTTTCAGCCACAGGATAGCTGGCTGCTCTCGCTGCCGCTGTTTCACGTGTCTGGTCAGGGTATTATCTGGCGCTGGCTGGCGGTGGGGGCACAGCTTGTGGTGCGTGAAATGCAACCTTTGGCCGATGCGCTGGCGGGATGCACCCATGCTTCGCTGGTGCCCACTCAACTTTGGCGCCTGCTGTCTGAACCGATGGCCAAGCATGCGCTAAAAGAGGTGTTGCTCGGCGGGGCGATGATCCCGGTGTCACTCACCCAGCAGGCCGAGGCGGTAGGGATCCACTGCTGGTGCGGTTATGGTTTGACGGAGCTGGCTTCAACGGTTTGCGCCAAGCGTGCCGACGAGCTGCCCGGCGTTGGAGCACCTTTACCAGGCCGTGAAATACGCCTGGTGGATCAGGAAGTCTGGATCCGCTCCACCAGCCTGGTGCTGGGTTATTGGCTGCGGGGCGGGCTAGTGCCCATTACCGACGATCAAGGATGGTTCCATACTCGCGATCGTGGCGCGATGGAGCAGGGTGAACTGCGTATTATTGGCCGGCTGGATAACCTGTTCTTTAGCGGCGGGGAAGGCGTTGAGCCGGAAGATGTGGAACGCGTTTTTGCCGCGCATCCACAGGTGTTGCAGGTGTTTATCGTACCGATTGACGATGCGGAGTTTGGCCAACGGCCGGTAGCGGTGGTCGATCTGGAAGGCGAGTTGACGCTGGAAGGGTTAATGCTATGGGCGCAGGACCGGCTGGCGAACTTCCAGCGGCCGATTGCCGCATTGGCGTTGCCCGACGAGCTAAAAAACGGCGGCATAAAGATTTCGCGCCGTCGTCTACAACAGTGGGCGAGTAGCCAACTGCAGGCATAACCTGTAGCGTTGCGAAAAAAGGCCGCCCGAGGGCGGCCTTGCTATTGGTGTAAAAAATTATTTCAGGCCCAAGGCCTTGGCTACGCCGTTACCGTAATCGGGATGTACCTTGGTGAACAGCTCAACCTGACGGCGTTGGATCTGTTCTGGCACCTGCGACAGTTCACCGGCGATACGGGTGAACATACGTTGGTGCTCCTCGGCACTCAGCAGATTGAACAGCGCGCGCGGTTGGCTGTAGTAATCGTCGTCTTCACGATGATTCCAGTGATCGGCGGCACCTTCTATGCTCAATGGTGGTTCGCTGAAATCTGGCTGCTCCTGGAACACCCCAAAGCTGTTTGGCTCATAGGTTGCGCCATTGCCGCTGTTACCATCTACACGCATCGCCCCATCGCGATGGTAGTTATGGAACGGGCATTTGGCACCGTTGACCGGGATTTGGTGATGGTTGACGCCCAGGCGGTAGCGGTGTGCATCGCCATAGGAGAACAGACGGCCCTGCAACATTTTATCCGGCGAGAAGCTCACGCCAGGCACCACGTTGGCCGGGTTCATGGCCACTTGTTCTACTTCGGAGAAGTAGTTATCCGGATTGCGATTCAGCTCGAAGAAGCCGACATCGATCAGCGGGTAGTCGCCATGTGGCCAGACTTTGGTCAGGTCAAACGGGTTATACGGGGTTTGTGACGCTTCATGCTCTGGCATGATCTGGATTTGCAGTTTCCAGCGCGGGAAGTCACCGTTCTTGATGGAGTCGAACAGATCGCGCTGCGAACTTTCACGATCTTTGGCGATGATGGCTTCTGCTTCATCGTCCATCAGGTTTTCGATGCCTTGCTCACAGCGGAGGTGGAATTTGACCCAGAAACGCTCGTTATTGGCATTGATAAAGCTGAAGGTGTGGCTGCCGAAGCCGTGCATATGACGGTAGGATTTAGGCAGGCCACGGTCGCTGAAGTCGATGGTCAACTGGTGCAGTGATTCAGGCAGATGGGAGAAGAAGTCCCATTTATATACCGGATTGCGCAGGTTGGTGTGCGGATCGCGTTTTACCACATGGTTCAGGTCTGGGAATTTCAGTGGATCGCGCAGGTAGAACACCGGGGTATCATTACCGACCAGATCCCAGTTACCTTCTTCGGTATAGAATTTCATGGCAAAGCCGCGGATATCACGTTCGGCGTCGGCAGCCCCGCGCTCACCGGCAACGGTAGAGAAGCGGACGAACATTTCGGTTTGCTTACCAATCTCAGAGAAGATTTTTGCGCGGGTGTACTTGGTTATATCGTGGGTGACGGTAAAGGTGCCGTAAGCTCCGGACCCCTTGGCGTGCATACGACGCTCTGGGATCACTTCGCGGTCAAAGTGGGCCAGTTTTTCCAGGAACCAAACGTCTTGAAGTAGCATCGGGCCGCGTTTACCGGCGGTGATCACGTTATTATTATCAACAACGGGCGCGCCAGCCGCAGTAGTTAATCCTTTCTTGCTCATCAATTGCTCCTTACTGTGTAGCAGTTAAGTTGAAAGCTCAGCTTCGGGTGCTGCAGATCTTCATCATATTGACTAAATGAAAAGGCCAGCCCTGCTGACCTCCATCAAAGGCACTACTAGTTGTAGACTTATTCTCAGTCCTCGGCAAATAGGTAGCACTTATCGTTGTAATTTTGGGGTAACTGATTGGTATTTGTTTACAGTTTATTGAAAAATGAACGGGTTATCGCTTTAAATTTTCCGGAAACTGATGACAATTCGGTTACACTTACCCGCGTGTTTTTCCGGTGACAGACATCATCACTCCTTGATGATGAAGAATGAAAAGGATCAATAATGAACAAAACTTTAGTCGCGTGTGCAGCAGGTTTGCTGTTTGTGGCTGGCTCTGCCAATGCGATCAGCGTGAGCGGTGAGGCAGGGGAACATTACACCAACCTGGGCGTCGGCTTGGGAGGCACAACGGCGGGCCTGGGGATCAACGGCAACTGGATCCGTAGCGATCATGATGGTGATATCGGGAGCCTGGGGCTGAGCTTCGGCCTGCCGGTTGGGCCTTTGACGGCCACCGTGGGCGGCAAGGCCATTTATCTTAGCCCGAAAGATGGCAAAGATGGTGGGGCATTGGCATTAGGCGGTGGTCTGCAATGGGATCTCAACCGCTATCTCAGCCTGTATGGCGAAGGCTATTTTGCGCCGGAGTCTTTGACCAGCGGGGCAAAAGCCTACAACGAAGCTAATGGCGGGGTGCGCTTAAACGTGCGTCCGTTCAATGTGGATGTCGGTTATCGTTACATCAACATCGAAGGTAAAGACGGCAACCGCGACAACGCGATAGCCGACGGCCCTTATATCGGTGTGGGCGTGGGCTTCTAATCCTGCCTGCTATTAAACGGGCGCCGCATATGCTGCGCCCATTTTTTTCTGTCAGCCGATGGCCGGTAACAGGCCGCTGGCAATGCTGATCTGAATGGCGATCACCGCGACCCCACAGACAAACACCAACGCCAACGCTGGCGTTCCGCCCCAGACTCGATAGCTGGCCTGATGCCGCCGCCGAGTCTTCCAGACCAGCAATGAAGGCAGCAACAGGGCGAGAACGGACAGAGCAATTGCCGCGAACCCGAGTGCCAGCACAAAACCGCGTGGATAGAACAGCGCAAATGCCAATGGCGGCAGGAAGGTGATGGCACCGGTCTGCAAACGGCCCCGCACGTTATCCTGGCGTTTGAACAGATCGGCCAGGAAGTCGAACAACCCGAGTGAAACCCCCAGGAACGAGGTTGCCAGCGCCAAATCGGCAAACAGGTGCACCGCCAGCTCGACATGAGGCGACGCAACCACGTCACGCACCGCTTGCAGTAAACCGTTCAGCCCGGCCTGTTGTGCCAGAATGCCGACAAAGGTGGTGGAACTGATGCTGCCCAGCGTCGCCAACTGCCAGAAGATATAGGCCACTAACGGGATGGCACTGCCGATGATAAAGATCCAACGCAGCTTGCGGATGTTACCGCCCATATAGTTGACGATGCTGGGTACGCTGCCGTGGAAACCAAACGAAGTGAAGATCACCGGGATGGCCGAGAGCGCCAGCCCTTGTTCCAGCGGGAGCGTCAGCAGGTTGGTTTGCTGGATGTGCGGCATCATCAGGCCAAGCATGACGATCAGGAAAATCGACTTGGCGGTAAACAGAATACGGTTGAACAGATCCACCGAATGGGTGCCGATGCAGACGATCCCCCCTGCGACCAGGGTGAACAGCAGCACGCCGAGGTAAGTCGGGAAGTCCTGAGACGTCCACTGGCTGATGCTGACAGCCAGCAGTTCGCCAGCGCCGCTGATATAGGCCGCGGTCAGCGCATACATCAAGAACATCATGCTGAAACTGGTAAGCCACTGACCACCGCCGCCCAGATAACGTTTGGCCAGCGTTCCCAGACCGGTGTCCGCCTGCTCATGCTGATAAACTTCGACCAGCAACAGCGCGGTATAGCACATCAATAACCACAGCCCGACCAGCAGTGCCAGCGTTACGCCAAAACCCACGCCAGCCGCCGCCAGGGGCATAGCCAGCATCCCTGCACCAATGGTGGTGCCTGCCACGATAAAAACACTGCCCAGCGTGCGATTCTTCACGTTTTTCTCTGCTATTGGATAATTTAGGGGCGTTTTCGGGACCCTATTTTTAGTGCGGCAGAATAGTTGATTGCCGATTTTGTGTCAAACCGACGTTACGTCTGATGTACATTTAAGTTTACGATTGTGAGTGAGGCCGCGGCGGTATCAGAAGGGGGCTCTCTGTCCAGTCAGTTCATTAGCGAGCCAGCCCGCTGCTTTGTCGCTTCGCTTCTGTGTTCCGCCAGACTGATACCGAAAGACAGCAGTAAGGCGATGGCGGCGATGCCTCCGGCCAGCCAGAGGTTGGCGGTCATGCCAAGTTCATCCACAACTTGGCCACCTGCCCATGCCCCCAATGCAATGCCGATATTGAATACGCCCACATACAGTGCGGTAGCAATCTCTACGGCTCGCGGTGCGACTTTCATTGTCCATGTCATTAGACCGACTGATACACCGCCATAGGCCAGCCCCCAAACTAGCAGTACCACTCCACCGCTGATGTAGGAGTCACCAATGGTCAGGAATAGCACCGGAGTGAGCAGTAGGCCCATCGAGACCGCTATCAAGGTCAGGGATGTGCACCGCGCCGCGATGATACCTGCCAAGAAGTTGCCAACAATGCCTGCAAAGCCGTAGGCGAAAAGCAGTGCGCTAATCCATTGCGAATCGAATCTCGGTACTGACAGCAGTAACGGGCGCACGAAGGTAAAGACCATGAAGTGGCTGGCTACCAGCAGTAACGTCAGAAATAACCCGACTTGCAGCTTCCGATTACCGAGTTGTTTGCCGAACTGGCGTAGGGTAGCCGAACTGGCAACGGGGAGTGCAGGAACGACGGCAAGATGCAAAACCAACACCGACACGCTAAGCAGCGCCATACTGCCAAAAGCCCAGCGCCACCCCACAAAGTCACCGACCAGCGCTCCGAGTGGAACCCCAAATACAGAAGCGGCCGCTACACCACCAAAGATAATGGAGGTTGCCAATCCGATGGAGTTATCAGGAACAAGCCGGGAAGCCAAGCCACCTGCGATAGCCCAGACTCCCCCCATACAAAAGCCGACGAGAACACGAGCAGCCAGCATCCAAGCCATGTTCGGTGCCAATGCCGATACAATGTTGGCTATAGCCAGTAGGCCCAGTAATCCGCACAGGATCCTGCGCCGATCCATACCACCAGATGCAATCACCACCAGCGGCGCGAACAAGGCCGCCAGCACTGCTGGCAGCGAGATCATCTGGCCTGCAGTGCCAGTGGATGTCTCCAGAGTGTCGGCAATCGGTGTCAGCAGGCCGACCGGTAGCATTTCCGTCGTGACCACCGAAAAGGTGGCAAGACCTATGGCGGTGACGGCCAACCATTGGTGTCGGGTAGACGTTTGAGGCGCAGTACTTGAAGATTTATCCATAGTTAAGCTCCTTGTGAGTAGGGAAAACAGGTAGTGCCCATATCACGCGGCATTTGGTACGGATGAGTCACGCAGGCGCTGACTCCCCCAAAGAGCGGCCAACAGCACCAAAGCGCCCGCGCACAGGGCTATAACAAATCCAGCACGCGCACCGCTTTCATTAACAACCTGGCCGCATACGGCTGCTCCCAGCGCAACCCCGACATTTAGAGCGGCCAGCAGCCAGGTCATGCCTTCCGTCAATTGGCGCTTTGGTACCTGGCGTTCGATAAGCGACATTGCCACGATCATCGTTGGCGCGAAAAACAGACCTGCTACGAACACCACAGTGGCTAATGTGGCAATGTTGCCTGCCAGCAGCAGGGGCAGCGTTGTCACAGCTGTTGCCAACCCACCCAGCAACAGCAGGCGGGATAATGGGATAGGTAACTTGAGTGCGCCAAACAGCAGACCTGACAGGCATGATCCTACGGCATAGGCAGATAGAACCAGACTGGCCGCCGCGGGTTGCCCCAGTTGCTCGGCGAAGGCCACGCTGACGATATCAACAGTGCCGACGATGATACCCATCGCCATCATCAGCAGTGCCAGCAATCGCACGCTCGTCAATTTGATGACAGATCCTGGCAGGCCCGAAGTAGCGTCATGTGTTTTGACCAACGGTTCGGTGCTGCGCTGTGCGATCAGGGCCAGCACTCCTATGGGGAGAAGTATCGCCGCCGCTAATGGGCCAGCTTGTGGAAATAGCGCTACGGACAGGCCAACTGACAGCGGCGGCCCGGTGATGAAGGTGACTTCATCGAGCACTGTCTCAAGCGAATAGGCCGTCTGCAAGCGCGGTTGGCCCTGGTAGATAGCTGTCCAGCGTGCCCGCGCTACCGCCGACATGCTGGGCATAAAACCGGCCAGTAAGGCACCTGCGAACAAAGTCCAGTCGGGTGCCAGCCACCAGGAACTGGCGAGTAGAAGCAGTATCCCGATGACGCTGATGGCCGTCGCAGCTGGCAGTACTCGGCTCTGTCCGTGGCGATCCATCAAGCGAGATATCTGCGGCGATAGTAGAGCGTAGGCCAGCACGAAGGTGGCGGATACGGCTCCGGCCAGAGCGAAGCTGCCACGCAGTTGTGACAACATCGTGATGATGCCGATGCCAGTCATCGACAGCGGGAGCCTTGCCAGCAGTCCGGCCAGAGCTAAGCTCTTGGTGCCGGGAGCGGTGAACAGTTCTCTATAAGGGTTAGCCATCTCAGTCTCCAGGGGGCATCGCTTGCCTTAGTGGCATAGCGCGGTGATAATACATACGGCACGTATGAATAGGAGTGTATATTCATACGGAGTGTATGTAAATAAACATACGTAACGTATCTAAAGGGGAACGTCAATGGCTCGCCGCACCCGCGCAGAAATGGAAGAAACCCGTGCCACATTGTTGGTAACTGCCCGTAACGTCTTCAGAGAGCACGGCTACGCCGAGACCTCGATGGATGAACTCACCGCGCAGGCGGGCTTGACCCGTGGCGCGCTTTATCATCACTTTGGTGACAAGAAAGGGTTGCTGACGGCAGTGGTGGAACAAATCGATGCCGAGATGGATGCGCGCCTACAACTCATCTCCGACACCGCCGAAGATGCGTGGGAAGGTTTCCTCAGCCGTTGTCGTGCCTATCTGGATATGGCGCTGGAGCCGGAATTCCAGCGCATCGTGCTTCGCGACGCCAGGGCGGTGCTGGGCGGAGCTTCGCCGGACTCGCAACGCCATTGTGTTGAGTCGATGCGGCGGCTGATAGACAACCTTATCCAACAAGGTATCGTCGCTAAGGTCGATCCCCAGGCGCTAGCATCGCTGATCTACGGTAGCTTGGCTGAGGCTGCGTTCTGGATCGCGGACGGTGATGACGGCAATACGCGGCTGGCGGGAAGTGTTGGCGCGCTGGAGCTATTGCTGCGAGGATTGTTGACCAAATCATAAGTTAACGAAACTCCCTGTTCATACTGCTCCCCCTGCCTGTAGCACTATTAGCCGCAGCTATTTGGTGAAAAGTTGGTTACAGGCTTCTATAGTGGTGGGATCTGAACATAAAGGGAGAGGTCAATGTTAAGGGTGGAGATGCTCAGCACTGGTGATGAGGTGCTGCATGGGCAAATTATTGATACCAACGCTGCCTGGCTGGCAGATTACCTGTTCCAGCAAGGCTTGCCGATGAGCGGACGCGAAACGGTGGGGGATAGCCTTTCTTCGCTGATCGAAATCCTGCAGGAGCGTAGCCATATTGCCGACGTGCTGATCGTCAACGGCGGTCTGGGGCCAACCAGCGACGATCTCAGCGCGTTAGCGGCAGCAAAGGCTTGCGATACCGAGCTGGTCGAACATCCCGAATGGATCGCCCGTATGGAAGCCTACTTTGCGGAACGCGGCCGCCCAATGGCGGCTTCAAACCGTAAACAGGCGCAGATCCCGGCTAATGCGGAAATGCTGGATAACCGCGTTGGTACCGCCTGCGGCTTCGCCTTAACGCTGAATAAGTGCCGCATGTTCTTTACGCCGGGTGTGCCTTCCGAATTTAAAGTGATGGTAGAAGAGCAGATCCTGCCACGCCTGCGCCAGGGCTTTACTCTGCCTGAGCCGCCATTGTGTCTTCGCCTTACCACCTTCGGGACTTCGGAAAGCGACTTGGCTGCTGAACTGGACGGCATGCCTTTGCCGCCGGGTGTCGTACTGGGCTATCGCTCTTCCAGCCCGATTATTGAATTGAAGTTGACCGGTCCACAGGCTCAGCGTGCCGCGATGGAACAAGCCTGGCAGCGAGTGCGACAGGTTGCGGGTGACAATACGATTTTTGAAGGTACGGCTGGGCTACCGGCAGAGCTGACGCAACGCTTACTGCAGCAAAACTTGACGTTGGCGCTGAGCGAGCAATTTACCGCCGGGCTAATCAACCTGCAGTTGCAGAGCGAAGGGGCCCCGCTGGCCGGTGGCGAACTGTTACCGGCACATTGCTCCGAGACATTGGCAACGGTGCTGGCGCGTGCCCAGTCTTTGGCGCAGCTCACCGGTGCGCAGTTGGCGTTGGCGGTTAGCTCCATGGCAGGGGATCGTGTCAGCGTTGCCCTGCATACGCCAAAAGGCGGTATTGGCCAGACGGTGAGCTATCGTGCATCACGTCATGGTCTGCGTTTACGTCAGGAGTCGGTCGCGATGCTGGCGCTGGATATGCTGCGCCGTTGGCTGAATGGCGGCCAGGTTTGCGGCAAAAACGGCTGGCTGGAAATTGTGGAAATTATCGAGTAGAAACGAGTTTATGGCGGTGATATATCCCTTATGGATCATAATAATATAAGGGATATTCGCTGTGGGATTGTGTTGTTACACGCTTTGCGAGTGCTTGAGACTTTTCGTCTTCGGCATTGATACCCGCCGCCTTTCAAGCTGCAGCGTTGTTGGCTGCGGGTGTTCATCCCAGTCACTTACTAAACGTAAGCTCCTGGGGATTCACACCTTTACCACCTAGCTGCAACTTGAAATTCTTAGGGTATTCAGTGATCGATGATTATTTTATTGAGTTAGATTTCCAGCTCGATATCCATGGCGGGCATGCAGCAGCAGGGCAGGATCTCGCCGTGATTGATAAATGCCAACGGCTGCTGGTGGTAAGCGACCTCACCCTTCAGTAATTTCACTCGGCAGGCACCGCAATAGCCGGAGCGGCATTGGTATTCCACCTCCACCTCATGCAGTTCCAGCACGTCGAGCAGGCACTTCTCACCTTCGGGGCAGGAGAGCTGCGTACCGGTGGCACGCAGCGTGATGGTTGGTGCCGCCACTTACAGCTCGAAATCACTCAGGTCGTCGGCGTTGACTTCAGAGTCAATCTGGCCGACCAGGTAAGAGCTGACTTCAACTTCCTGCGGAGCCACCTGCACGTTATCCGACACCAGCCAGGCGTTGATCCACGGGATTGGGTTGGAGCGGGTAGGGAACGGTGAACCCAGGCCGACGGCCTGCATGCGGATATTGGTAATGTATTCCACATACTGGCACAGGATGTCTTTGTTCAGGCCAATCATGGAGCCGTCACGGAACAGATATTCGGCCCACTCTTTCTCTTGCTGTGCCGCCAGGACGAACAGGTCATAACACTCTTGCTGGCATTCCACGGCGATTTCGGCCATCTCTGGGTCATCGGCGCCTGAGCGCATCAGGTTCAGGATATGTTGCGTACCGGTCAGGTGCAGGGCTTCGTCGCGGGCGATCAGCTTGATGATTTTGGCGTTGCCTTCCATCAGCTCACGCTCGGCGAAAGCAAACGAACAGGCGAAGCTAACGTAGAAACGAATGGCCTCTAGTGCGTTGACGCTCATCAGGCACAGATACAGCTGCTTTTTGATGGCGCGCAGGTTAACGGTCACCGTTTTACCATTGACCTGATGCGTGCCTTCACCCAGTAGATGATAGTAACTGGTCATTTCGATCAGATCGTCGTAGTAGCCGGAGATATCTTTTGCCCGCTTGAGGATCTCCTCGTTGGTGACGATATCGTCAAACACCACCGACGGATCGTTAACGATGTTACGAATGATATGGGTGTAGGAACGCGAGTGAATGGTCTCTGAGAATGACCAGGTTTCGACCCAGGTTTCCAGCTCCGGAATGGAGATCAGCGGCAGAAATGCCACGTTAGGGCTACGGCCCTGAATGGAGTCCAGCAGCGTCTGATACTTCAGGTTGCTGATGAAGATGTGCTTCTCGTGTTCCGGCAGCGCTTGATAGTCGATACGATCGCGCGCGACGTCAACCTCTTCCGGACGCCAGAAGAAGGAGAGCTGCTTTTCGATCAGCTTTTCGAAGATCTCATGTTTTTGCTGGTCGAAACGCGCCACGTTGACCGACTGGCCGAAGAACATCGGCTCAAGCAACTGGTTGTTTTTGTTTTGAGAAAAAGTAGTGTAAGCCATGAGCTTGGATCCATTAGTGCCGGGCTGAAAATTAAAGGGGCCGGAAGAGTTCCGGCCCGCTGTGTCAAACGTTAGATCTTGCAGGCGCCGCCTTCACAGTCGTCATCGCCGCCCTGAGCAGGCTGCATGTCTTCCTGGATATCATCTGCACCGTCGCGGGTGTTCTGATAATACAGCGTTTTGACACCAAACTTGTAGGTGGTGAGCAGATCTTTCAACAGCTGCTTCATCGGTACCTTGCCACCCGGGAAACGGGTTGGGTCATAGTTGGTGTTCGCCGAGATCGACTGATCGATAAATTTCTGCATCAGGCCAACCAGTTGCAGGTAACCGTCGTTATTCGGTAATTCCCACAGCAGTTCGTAGTCATTTTTCAGACGTTCATACTCAGGAACGACCTGGCGCAGAATACCGTCTTTGGACGCTTTGATACTGATGTGGCCGCGTGGTGGCTCAATGCCGTTGGTGGCATTGGAGATCTGCGACGAGGTTTCCGACGGCATCAAGGCAGACAGCGTTGAGTTGCGCAGGCCGGTCTCTTTGATCTCTTTACGCAGCGTTTCCCAGTCGTAATGCAGCGGTTCGCTACAGATCGCGTCTAAATCTTTCTTGTAAGTATCGATTGGCAGGATGCCTTGCGCATAGGTGGTTTCATTGAACCACGGGCAAGCCCCTTGCTCCTGAGCCAGACGGTTCGAGGCTTTCAGCAGGTAGTACTGGATCGCTTCGAAGGTTCTGTGGGTCAGGTTGTTGGCGCTGCCGTCGGAATAACGTACGCCGTTCTTCGCCAGGTAATAGGCGAAGTTGATCACACCGATACCCAGAGTACGGCGGCCCATCGCGCCACGGTGAGCGGCTTTGATAGGGTAATCCTGATAATCCAGCAGGGCGTCGAGCGCACGCACGGCTAGCGTAGCCAGCTCTTCCAGATCGTCCAGGCTCTCAATCGCACCCAGGTTGAAGGCTGACAGCGTACACAGCGCGATTTCACCGTTTTCGTCGTTAACGTCATCCAGCGGTTTGGTCGGCAAAGCGATTTCCAGACACAGGTTTGACTGGCGTACCGGGGCGATCTGCGGATCGAACGGGCTGTGGGTGTTGCAGTGGTCGACGTTCTGGATGTAGATACGGCCAGTAGAAGCACGTTCCTGCATCATCAGTGAGAACAGCTCTACCGCTCTCACGCGCTGCTGGCGAATGCTACTGTCTTTCTCATACAGGGTGTACAGACGTTCGAACTCGTCCTGATCGGCGAAGAACGCGTCGTACAGCCCTGGGACGTCAGACGGGCTGAACAGGGTGATGTCTTCATTCTTGATCAGGCGCTGATACATCAGGCGGTTGAGCTGTACGCCGTAGTCCATGTGACGGACGCGGTTGCCTTCAACCCCACGGTTGTTTTTCAGCACCAGCAGGCTTTCCACTTCCAGATGCCACATTGGGTAGAACAGCGTTGCTGCACCACCACGCACACCGCCCTGAGAGCAGGATTTTACTGCGGTCTGGAAGTGCTTGTAGAACGGGATACAGCCGGTGTGGAAGGCTTCACCGCCACGAATTGGGCTACCCAAGGCACGGATACGGCCAGCATTGATACCGATACCGGCACGCTGTGAAACGTATTTCACAATGGCGCTGGAGGTGGCGTTAATGGAATCCAGGCTGTCACCACACTCGATCAGCACGCAAGAGCTGAATTGGCGGGTTGGGGTGCGCACGCCAGACATGATCGGCGTAGGCAGTGAAATCTTGAAGGTGGAGATCGCGTCATAGAAACGTTTTACGTAGTCCAGACGGGTGGCGCGCGGATAGTTGGAGAACAGGCACGCGGCAACCAGGATATACAGGAACTGGGCGCTTTCGTAGATCTCGCCGCTAACGCGGTTCTGCACCAGATATTTCCCTTCCAACTGCTTCACGGCAGCGTAGGAGAAGTTCATATCACGCCAGTGATCGATAAAGGAGTCCATCTGCTCGAACTCTTCAGTGGTGTAGTCTTCCAGCAGATGTTTATCGTATTTGCCCATTTCCACCATGCGTGCAACGTGGTCGAGCAGCTTCGGCGGCTCAAACTGACCGTAAGCTTTTTTACGCAGATGGAAGATGGCGAGGCGAGCGGCCAGATACTGATAGTCCGGTGCGTCACGGGAGATCAGATCGGCTGCAGCCTTGATGATGGTTTCATGAATATCGGCGGTTTTGATGCCGTCATAAAACTGAATATGTGAACGTAACTCTACTTGAGAGACCGAGACGTTGTTTAAACCTTCCGCGGCCCAGTCGATGACTCGGTGGATTTTGTCGAGGTTGATGCGCTCTTTACTGCCATCGCGTTTAGTTACAAGTAGGCTTTGGTTCATTTTTACCTGTCCGTGAGATTCCCCTAAGCAGAAAGTGTAGTCGCTCTGCTCAGTATGTAAACACTATATATAGGGGGTGTATGTCGGTGAGGTAACAAGATAGTGATAAAACGGTGGGTTTGCAAGTGAACAAAACCTGCCGATCTTGTGGATAACTTGGGGGTGAAATGTTACCAATTGTTCCTAGTGCGCGCCCTATCTGGGGTGGCAAGGTTGTCAATAAGCACGATGAGATTTTGCTGATTTTGTGAAAACCCCGATCGTTTGCCGCTTTATTAAACGTTAGAAAAAAACCGCATATTGATCTGCTTTTATATTCTTAAAAATGGTTTAGATCGGCTTTTTTGATCGAGAACGGATAAATAGGTATTTATCTTATACGCTTAGTTGCACCGGCGGCGGAAACATCGCCCCCGGTACGTTTCGGCAGTTTCAACCCTGGTGCTGGGTATGCACCATGTAGTTCACATCAACGTTGCGGCCCAGCTTGAAATGGTCGGTGATCGGGTTGTAATGCAGGCCGATGATATGTTTTTCACGCAGCTCGGTGCCGTCGACCCAACCGATCAGTTCAGAAGGGCGGATGAACTTCTTATGATCATGGGTGCCCTGTGGCACCATCTTGAGTACGTATTCAGCGCCGATGACCGCCATCAGCCAGGCTTTGGTATTGCGGTTGATGGTGGAGAAGAACACATGGCCGCCTGGTTTGACCAGGTGTGCACAGGCGCGCACGACGGAGGCCGGGTCAGGGACGTGCTCGAGCATTTCCATACAGGTGACGATGTCATACTGTTGTGGATGAGCTTGCGCATGGCTTTCTACCGTTTCTTGCACGTAGGTCACCTGCATACCGCTTTCCAACGCATGCAGTCGCGCCACCTGGAGCGGTTCTGCCCCCATATCCAGCCCGGTCACCAACGCACCTTCACGCGCCATGCTCTCTGCCAGAATGCCGCCGCCGCAGCCAACGTCGAGCACTTGTTTGTCAAAAATGCCCCCTGCGCGCTGCATGATATAATTCAGACGCAGCGGATTGATCCGATGCAGCGGCTTGAACTCACCTTCCAGATCCCACCAGCGCGAGGCGACAGCTTCAAATTTGGCGATTTCCTGGTGATCAACGTTTGGCGCGTGACGGGATGATTCAGCATTCATGGGCGTTATTGGCTCCTGGTTCTCTTATGGTGCAGATTATACATGTTCCGGCAGGCTTGGCGCAGCGCTGTTGTTATCGAGGCAAGTGTTATCGAGGTAATTTTCGCCCGCAGGGCAGCACATTTCAGCGAAACAGCGCCGGTAATTTCCCCGTAAAGCGCGCTTTGTGATATAGTTTTACACCTTTGGCACTACGCCAAGGCAGATGAATCATTCAGTATGAGGGATAGCAGCTCCATGAGCGACCTTGCCAGAGAAATCACACCGGTAAATATCGAAGAAGAGCTGAAAAGCTCGTATCTGGATTACGCGATGTCGGTTATTGTCGGCCGTGCGTTGCCAGATGTTCGTGATGGACTGAAGCCGGTGCACCGCCGCGTTCTGTACGCGATGAATGTACTGGGTAACGACTGGAATAAACCCTACAAGAAATCGGCCCGTGTCGTTGGGGACGTGATCGGTAAGTATCACCCGCATGGTGACAGCGCGGTGTATGACACGATCGTCCGTATGGCCCAACCGTTTTCGTTGCGTTACATGTTGGTGGACGGCCAGGGTAACTTCGGTTCTGTGGACGGCGACTCCGCCGCAGCAATGCGTTATACCGAAGTGCGCATGTCGAAAATCGCCCACGAACTGCTGGCGGATCTGGAAAAAGAGACCGTCGACTTCGTGCCAAACTATGACGGTACCGAGCAGATCCCGGCCGTTATGCCAACCAAGATCCCGAACCTGCTGGTCAACGGCTCGTCCGGTATCGCCGTGGGCATGGCGACCAACATTCCGCCGCATAACCTGTCTGAAGTTATTAATGGCTGTCTGGCCTATATCGAGGATGAAAACATCAGCATTGAAGGGCTGATGGAACACATCCCAGGCCCGGACTTCCCGACGGCGGCAATCATCAATGGCCGTCGTGGTATTGAAGAAGCCTACCGTACCGGCCGTGGCAAAGTGTATCTCCGCGCCCGTGCCGAGGTAGAGGCGGACGCTAAAACCGGCCGCGAAACCATCATCGTGCATGAAATTCCTTATCAGGTGAATAAAGCGCGCCTGATCGAGAAAATTGCCGAGTTGGTGAAAGAGAAACGCGTTGAAGGCATCAGCGCGCTGCGTGACGAGTCTGATAAAGACGGTATGCGCATCGTGATTGAAGTCAAACGTGACGCCGTGGGTGAAGTGGTGCTGAATAACCTGTATTCGCTGACTCAGCTACAGGTCACCTTCGGTATCAACATGGTGGCACTGCATCAGGGCCAGCCAAAGTTGCTGAACCTGAAAGATATTCTGCGTGCATTTGTGCGCCACCGCCGTGAAGTGGTGACCCGCCGTACCATTTTCGAACTGCGTAAAGCCCGCGATCGCGCCCATATCCTGGAAGCGTTAGCCATTGCCTTGGCCAACATCGACCCGATTATCGAACTGATCCGCCGTGCGCCGACTCCGGCAGAAGCGAAGATTGCGTTAATCGCGCAGCCTTGGGATCTGGGTAACGTCGGGGCGATGCTGGAACGTGCCGGTGATAACGCTGCACGCCCAGAGTGGCTGGAGCCAGAGTTTGGCATCCGTGACGGTAAATATTACCTGACCGAGCAACAGGCTCAGGCGATCCTGGATCTGCGCTTGCAAAAACTGACCGGCCTGGAGCACGAGAAGCTGCTGGACGAGTATAAAGAGCTGCTGAACCTCATCGCTGAGCTGATCTTTATTCTGGAAAACCCAGACCGCTTGATGGAAGTGATCCGTGAAGAACTGGTGGCCATGCGCGATCAGTTCGGCGATGCACGCCGTACCGAAATTACCGCCAACACGTCTGATATCAACATCGAAGACCTGATCAACCAGGAAGATGTGGTCGTGACATTGTCGCATCAGGGCTACGTGAAGTATCAGCCTCTGACCGACTATGAAGCGCAGCGTCGCGGTGGTAAAGGCAAGTCAGCAGCCCGTATCAAAGAAGAAGACTTTATCGATCGTCTGCTGGTGGCCAACACCCACGACACGATCCTGTGCTTCTCCAGCCGTGGTCGCCTGTACTGGATGAAGGTGTATCAACTGCCTGAAGCCAGCCGTGGTGCTCGTGGCCGGCCGATCGTCAACCTGTTGCCGCTGGAAGCCAACGAACGTATCACCGCCATTCTACCGGTACGTGAATACGAAGAAGGCCGCCATGTATTCATGGCTACCGCTAGCGGTACCGTGAAGAAAACCGCATTAACCGAGTTCAGCCGCCCGCGCAGCGCAGGCATCATCGCCGTTAACCTCAACGAGGGTGACGAGCTGATTGGTGTTGACCTGACCGACGGCAGCAACGAAGTGATGCTGTTCTCCGCCAACGGTAAAGTGGTCCGCTTCCCAGAAGGGCAGGTTCGTTCAATGGGCCGTACCGCTACCGGCGTTCGCGGTATCAACCTCGGTGAAGGCGATCGCGTAGTTTCGCTGATTATTCCTCGTGGTGAAGGCGATATCCTGACCGTGACGCAGAACGGCTACGGCAAGCGTACCGCGGTAACGGAATACCCGACCAAATCGCGCGCGACCCAAGGGGTTATCTCCATTAAGGTCAGCGAGCGTAATGGTCAGGTTGTTGGGGCTGTACAGGTAGAAACTACCGATCAGATCATGATGATCACCGATGCAGGCACGCTGGTGCGTACCCGTGTCGCGGAAGTCAGCGTGGTTGGCCGTAACACCCAGGGTGTCACCCTGATCCGTACTGCGGAAGACGAGAACGTTGTCGGCCTGCAGCGCGTTGCTGAACCGGTTGAAGATGAAGAGCTTGATAGCCTTGAACCGGGCGCAGAAGAAGCGGAAGAAGATACCACACCACTCGATGAGGGTGATGATGATACCGGCGCCGTAGACGATATGGATGACGAGAACGCCTAAATAGCACGGCCTTGGCCGTATAATCTGGGTGGTTCAAAAAGGGCTTGGCAGCGATGCTAGGCCCTTTTTCAGTTGTATGGTTTAATTGCTGCAATCACTTGTCGATGCTGCACGGGATCGTTGTTTTGCTATGATTATGCTCGTCACCCCTTACACTGGCATGGTACCTGCTTGAAATACTTAGCCTCTTTCCGTACCACGTTAAAAATTTCCCGCTATCTGTTTCGGGTACTGGCGTTCATGCTGTGGTCGCTGGGTGCACTGCTGACCACGTTTTATATCCTGGATATCGTGCATGAGAAAGAATCCGATATCAGGCAGGAATATAATCTCAACTTTGACCAGGCTCAGGGCTACATTCGCCACTCGGCGGATATCATCCGCGACATCAAATACATGGCGGAAAACCGCCTCAACGGCACGGTAGGGAGCCTCGAGCTGTTCACCGGCATGATGAATGGCAAAGACAGCCAGCCGGAGATGAAGCCGCTGTACCCGGAATCGAATTGTGCGCTGAACTCCAACTACCGTGACTCGATCACCTCGTTAAACAGTCTGATCCAATACTGGAAAGAAAACTTTGTCGCGGCCTATGATCTGAACCGGGTGTTTTTTATCGGCAGTGACAGCCTGTGCATGACCGAATTCGGTAGCAGTAACGGCATCACCGATCGGCAAAACGTGCTCAAGGTGCTGCATGAGCGCATCCTTAAATACCGTAACGCCGCCAACAGCGCGGAGAAAGACAATAACCTTTACTGGATCAGCCCGAGCCAGCAGCGGCCTGACGTAGGTTACCTGTATGTAATGACGCCGGTCTATGTCGGCAACAAACTGGAAGCGCTGCTGGGAATTGAACAGACGATCCGCCTGGAAGACTTTGTCACCACCAGCAACTTGCCGGTAGGGGTTAATCTGCTGGATGAGAACAACGAATCGGTGCTGCGACTGGCCAATGGCGATCGCTATGCCTCTTCGCTCAATGTTTATCCGCAGGAACACACCTATTTTGGCTATGTCGACAGTTACCAGGATCTGATCATGAAGAAGGCGCTGCCGCCTTCGTCGCTCAGCATCGTGTATTCATTGCCGGTGAAGAGCGTGGTGGAGCGTTTCAAGGTACTGATCCTCAATGCGGTGCTGCTTAACCTGCTGTCGGCCGTGGTGTTGTTCAGCCTGGCGTGGTTGTTCGAGCGCAAGATGTTTCTGCCAGCGGAAGAGAATGCCTTCCGGTTGGAGGAGCATGAACAGTTCAACCGCAAAATCGTGGCTTCGGCACCGGTGGGTATCTGCATTCTGCGCATCAGTGATGGTACCAACATCCTGAGTAATGAACTGGCGCATAACTATATCAACCTGTTGACCAACGAGGATCGGGATCGCATTACACGCATTATCTGCGAACAGCAGGTCAACTTTGTAGATGTGATGACCAGTAATAACAACAATCTGCAAATCAGCTTTGTGCACTCCCGTTATCGCAATGAGGACGTGGCTATCTGCGTGCTGGTTGACGTTAGTGCCCGCGTCAAAATGGAAGAGTCGCTGCAGGAAATGGCCGCGGCAGCGGAGCAGGCCAGCCAGTCCAAATCGATGTTCCTGGCCACCGTCAGTCATGAGCTGCGCACACCGCTGTACGGGATTATCGGCAACCTGGATCTGTTGCAGACCAAGGCGTTGCCGCAAGGGGTTGATCGCCTGGTCAATGCGATGAACAACTCCTCGGGGCTGTTGCTGAAGATCATCAGCGACATCCTGGACTTCTCCAAGATTGAATCCGAGCAGTTGAAGATAGAACCCCGTGAGTTTTCTTGCCTGGAAGTGATTACCCACATTGCGGGCAACTACTTGCCGTTGGTGGTGAAAAAGCGGCTCGGTTTGTACTGTTTTATTGAACAAGGTGTGCCTGAACGTATCAATGGCGATCCCGTGCGTTTGCAACAGGTCTTGTCTAACCTGTTGAATAACGCCATCAAGTTTACCGACACCGGCTGTATTATCCTGCAGGTCTGCACCCGTGACAGCTATCTGGAGTTCAGCGTTCGCGATACCGGCGTCGGTATTCCAGAAAAAGAGGTCCTGCGCCTGTTTGATCCCTTCTTCCAGGTTGGCAGCGGGGTACAGCGCTATTTCCAGGGCACTGGGCTTGGGCTGGCGATTTGTGAAAAACTGATCAACCTGATGGACGGTGATATCGCGGTGGAGTCCGAGCCTGGTCTCGGCAGCCTGTTTACCATTCGCATTCCGTTGTTTGGAGCGCAGTTTCCGACGCCGCAGGCCAGCGATACCTGGCAGGGCAAAAACCTGTGGCTGCAAATTCGTAATCAGCGGTTGGAAAGCTATCTGCAGGCGATCCTTGGCGGCTTCGGTGCCACGGTATTACGTTATGAGGGGCAGCAAACCGCAGCAGGGGACGTTCTGCTCAGCGATTATCCTTTGCAGGTGGATACCCCGCTGTTGGCACAGATTGAATTCTCCATTGCGCACATCGGACCGTCATTGGAAACGCACCCGGGTTACTGGCTGCATAGTACCTCTACGCCACGGGATGCCATCCTGCTGTTGAACCGGTTGTTTGGTGTGGTTACCGAAAACGATAAGGCGTTGGTACAACTGCCGTTATCGGTTAAGGCCAATAATGCCGATAACGGGGATATTCGCCTGCTGGTGGTAGACGATCACCCGATCAACCGGCGCTTGCTGTCCGATCAGCTGTCATCGTTGGGCTATCAGGTGATTACCGCCAATGATGGTGTCGATGCGCTCAGCGTACTGGAACGCAATGCGGTGGATATCGTATTGACTGACGTCAATATGCCGAATATGGATGGCTATGAATTGACACGTTGCCTGCGCCAGTCGAATTTCACTGCCCCGGTGATTGGCGTAACGGCTAATGCGCTGGCAGAAGAGAAACAGCGCTGTCTTGAGGCCGGGATGGATAACTGCCTGTCGAAACCGGTCACGCTGGAGACGCTGGAGCAGTCGCTGGGCTATTACAGTCAACGGGTACGGCGGCTTAGGGCTGAGTCGCAAACGGTATAAACACTAAAGGGCGCCTAAGAGCGCCCTTTAGATTGATAACCATGCTGGTTCAGGGGCGCCGCATACTGCACCCGTTGAACTTTAGTCTTTATCCAACTGCGTCATACTGACGGAGGAGAGATAGTTGAGCAGTGCGATATCGTTATCAACACCCAGTTTCATCATGGCTGATTTCTTCTGGCTACTGATAGTCTTGATGCTGCGGTTCAGTTTTTTGGCGATTTCGGTCACCAGGAAACCTTCGGCGAACAGACGCAACACTTCACTTTCTTTCGGAGAGAGGCGTTTGTCACCGTAACCGCTGGCACTGATTTTCTCCAACAGCTTCGAGACGCTCTCTGGCGTGAATTTCTTGCCTTTCTGCAATGCGGCCAGCGCTTTTGGCAAATCGGTAGGCGCCCCCTGTTTCAGGACGATGCCTTCGATGTCCAGATCCAACACCGCGCTGAGAATGGCCGGATTGTTGTTCATGGTCAGAACGATGATCGACAATTGCGGATAGTGGCGTTTGATATATTTTATCAGCGTAATGCCGTCGCCATATTTGTCACCCGGCATCGAAAGATCGGTGATCAGGACGTTGGCGTCCAGCTTGGACAGATTGTTGATCAGTGCTGTAGAGTCCTCGAACTCCCCAACGACATTCACCCACTCAATTTGCTCAAGTGACTTCCGGATGCCAAACAGTACGATAGGATGGTCATCGGCAATAATTACGTTCAGGTTATTCATGTTGTTGGCTACCTTGCTGCAGCAGTCTACTGACGAAAAAATCAATCTGACTGATGTTATTCTCGATCTTGAGCGCATCACCGTCCGCGATGTGCTGTTCTAACGATTCACACAGAAGCTTTCCGGGAAGCAGATTTAACATGGCAAACACGCCCTTCAGGCGGTGTGCGGTTTGAGACAGCGCTGCAAAATCACCGCTGCCCGCCTCAGTATACAGTTTTTTGATATCGTCGGGTACTGTATCAATAAACAAACCATAGTAATCACTTGATCTCAATTGTTTTTCATACACTTGGGCGCTTTCTGCCAGGGATCCTACAGGGTTTTCTTCCTGCTCTTGTGCCGCCATCTGGTGTTCTATCAAGATCAGAACCGCGTCGATCATGGCATTGTGCAGGTTATAGTTGACGCGGATATAGCCTTTATCAAGCTGTTGCCAGCCTGCTTCATCGCTGGTTAGCAGCAACGTATAGTCGTCGGCCTGCTGCGGGTTATCGGTCAGTAAAACATCATATTCCCGGCTGTTTTGGTGCTCCTCGGCCACGATGCAGTTGGCCCCATATCCCGCCAGTAGCTGAGTCACGATCCGGCGGATCTCGTCGGAGGTGATATCCAGCAGCGCCGTTACCCCATCGAGTAATTTCTCCGTCGCCTGTTCCTCTGTTTTCTCCTGCTCCATAGTGACGCGAATGGTATAGCGGGTACCGATATCGATTTTGCTGCGGATATCCAACTGGCCATTGAGCTTTTTGCACAGCTGATTACACAGGAAAAACGTCAGCCCAGAGCCGTGATCGAAGCGATCGACCAGCGTTTGGCTGAGGAACGGGTAGGTCAGATTGCTGATTTCCTCATTGGAAATGCCGGTGCCGGTGTCGTTGATATGAAATACCAGGTGTTCAGGACGATCGACTTCCTGTTCCACTACCAGGGTGATCTTGCCGTAGGCGGTAGTGATGATGGCGTAGCGCAGCAGCAATGAAAGGATTTTGCGCAGTGCGCCAGCATCGCCAATGTACCGTTGGTTGACGTCCAGATTAACGTGATTGAACAGCGCCAGCCCTTTCTGGTTGATGGCTGGCAGCACGTCCAGCAGCAGTTCATCCAGCAGTACAGTGGGGTTGAAAGGTTGACGAACCGGCTGCCAATCCTGTGTCTCCAGCCTGGTGAGCAGGGTGATATTGTCGATCAGATCCAATACCGATGCCGAAGCCAGGTTGAGTTGTTTAAGCAATGTCTGTTGCTGTTCGGCGTCTGATGATTGGCACAGGCTCCCGGCCAGTTCGTGCATTTGCCGCACCGGCTGATTCAGCTCGATCCCCAGGTTATGCAGCATCAACTTACGGGCCTGAACGTTTTTATCGTATTCGCGGCGGGCCTGTTGCAGCCGTTTGTTCACCATCACCTCTTTATCCTGATCGTTGAGCAGGAACAGATAGGTTTCCGCCGTGCGTTGGCTGCGGAAGATGCGGATCTCATAGACTTCGTTGTTGACCGTCGCCTGGATCACGCCATGATGCTGCTCCGCCATATGGGCAATTTTGGACAGGCTGAGGTGTGGCATCAGGTGCTCGGCGATCTTGTTGCTGGTGATCACGCTGTTATCGGCAAAGTCATAGACCAGCAGCCCGCAAGGCAGACTGGCAACAATTTCCTGGTTGAGCGAGCGTTGGAGATCCAGTTCGGCGGCGATATTTTCGCTGGGGCGGATGTATTGCTGGCGGAGGAAATAAATGCCCACCATCGATAGCGTCAGCAACAGCAGATTGACCGCCAGTAGCCAGATGTTATTGCGTAGCAGGTCAATCGCCAGATTAAAAGCTGAAACGCGGTAAATCAGCTGCAGCGGCGAGTTGGGTAATGAAACACTGAACTCAACCCAACTGCCTTTCAGGGCGGCCTGGGCGTTGATTGCCGTTTCGCTTGGCACCATGCTGTCGTCGATCTCTGCATTATCGGGCAGCAGCAGGAAGTTGGAGCGGGCCATATTAAGCGGAATGATATCGTTAATCGGCAGGTCGAAGGCGATCACCGTGGCCAAATGCCCCGGCTGGTTAAAGGTGGTGCGGATAGAAAACGAGTAGGCGTTCTGGAAGCGCTGTTTACGCAGGCCGGAAAAACTCTCGCGTTCGTCCAGCATATTGGCCTGTTGCAGCATTTCGGTGCGGCGGTCTGACACCGACGTAGTCAGGTAGTTTTCTTTCAATCGCGAAGTCAGGTCTTTCAGCGATTGGGTCGTCACCAGGCTCAGGCTGTTATCTTGCCCGTTGAGAAAATACATCGCATAGTTTTCCGTCTCGGTTCCCCAGCGGTTATCCAGGAAGTCCGAGATATTGGCAACCTTAGCCAGCGTGGCGTTGTCGTGGTTGCCAAAAATGACCGCATCGGTTTTGCTGCGTCGCTTCTCGACATAATAGACATCCGGACGCAGCCGGGTTTCCTGCAGGTTGGTCTCAACAGCAAGCGACGCGGTATTACCAAATTTGTCGTAGATTTGCTCGGTCAGAGAGCGGTAGCTGTCGATACGCTTTTGCAGCATGTTGGCGATGGTGTTGACGGCATGTTTTTTCTCCGTCAGATAGGCGTTGGTATAATTATAGCTGTACAACCCAATGGCCATGGCCAGCAGCACGACAAACAGCCAGAAGCTGCGGGTGATGTAGCGGGAATTAATGGTCAGTTGTCTATCTTGCAACATGGCTACGCATTCCTGAAATTAGCGAGTCACCGCTTTGGCGCTGGCAGTGACGATCAGCAGTAATGCCGCGACACAGGCCAGGGCAAACGTCAGGCTGGAGACCTGGGCGATTAGCCCGATCACTGCCGGGCCGGCCAGAATACCGGCATAGCCCACCGTGGTGACCGAAGCGATGGCCAGGTTGGCAGGCATGACGCGTTGGTTCCCCGCTGCGCTAAACAGAATAGGGACCACATTGGATGCCCCGACGCCGACCAGCATAAAACCAATCAAAGAGGCTAAGGCGCTGTCTATGGTAATCGCCAACGCCAGGCCGATGGCCGCACACAAGCTACCCAGCAACAGTACCTGATATCTGCCCATGGCATTCACTACGCGATCGCCATTCAGTCTGCCGATCGTCATGGCAATGGAGAACAAAGCGTAACCCAAGCCAGCCTGGTTATGATCCATCCCGCGCATGGTGGTCAGGTACAGCGCGCTCCAGTCGAGCATTGAGCCTTCCGCCAGGAACATGATGAAGCACAGTAGGCCAATGAACATCACCCAGCCTCGTGGCAGAACGAACATCGGGCCTTCTTTATCTCCGCCGCTTTCACGCAGCAGGTTTTTACTGGCAATCAGCAGCAGAGCCAGAATGGCGACGACGGCGATCAGAGTGGCTTGTAGCGGACCGAGCCCCAACCATAATAGGGCGCTGACTCCACCCGCACCGGCTATCCCGCCAATGCTGAAGAAACCGTGAAAGCCGGACATCATGGCTCGATTGCTGGCGCGTTCGACCACCACGGCCTGAATGTTCATGGCCACGTCAATCATACCAATCGCTGCACCGAACAGCAGTAAGGCTAATGCCATCCCCAAGGTGGAGTCCATCAGCACCAGCAGCGGCAAATCGATGCATAGGGCGATACCCGCCAGCAGGATCACGCGGCGACAGCCAAATTTGCCGGTCAAAAGCCCAGTCAACGGCATTGCCATGATCGAGCCAACTCCGATGCACAGCAGCAGCAGGCCTAATGAGCCGTCATCTATATTGATACGCGTTTTGGCAAAAGGCACCAGCGGCGCCCAGGTGGCCATTGCCAGTCCGGCGATAAAAAAGGCCAGGCGGGTGGCATTCTGCTCGGGCACACCGGGCTTAATTTGTTCGTTGCAAGTGACTGTCATGTCGGTATCGGGATCGGCTCTGGATAGTGGCTTAAATGAACCCCTGTTTTTATCACAATCTGTGATCGGGGTCGAAAGGATTCGCGTTAACCGTGTAACCCATCAGGGGGGCAGGAGCGGTGTAAGATCACTCGCGGATGAGGGAGAAATAGTTTCTCAAGGTAACAAATCTATTATCTAGGGAATTGAAGCAGGATTCATTGCTATTTTGTATGTGATTGTTGTCTATTTAAACGATGAGCGGCGGCAAATTATTCGTTGGTTAATTAATCGGCGGTCTTTTAGGGGTGATTTAGCTATTAGTGCGGTAATTGATCATGTTTATGATATCTCTCTGTGATTAAATTTGTGCATAAAATGCTTTATTGGAACGATTTTATCGCTGATTTTTGGGTATAAAAAAACCGGCCAGAGGCCGGTTGTAACTACAAAAATTATCATACGGATAATGAAGGTAATAATGAAAATAATGATGATAGCGGGATGATTATAGCGTCAGGCATGGCAACGATTTTTGGCACAATGTGCTTATTGCTGGATACTTTTGTACTGTTATCTTTATTTTTATAAAGTTTTGTATATGCAATTGATTTATATTGGTTATTTTATTTTTTTATCTTTCGGTGCTTTATTTGTCTTGTCGGTAATGTTTTGTGAAAGTTCGCCATTATTTACATTTTGAAACCTTTAAATATAGGTGTGAAACACCATCGGATACTTGGTATCATTTTCTTTCTGGATTAATATAGCCCTTGTTACCAGAATGGTGATTCACAGTCGCGCTAATAATGCTCAGAAGAGCAGTGGCCGTAGCTCGACATAATTAAGAGGATAATAACGATGAAACTTCGAGTACTCTCCCTGGTCGTCCCAGCTCTGTTGATGGCAGGCACAGCAGGTGCAGCAGAAATCTACAACAAAGACGGCAATAAACTGGATTTGTTCGGTAAAATCGATGGTCTTCACTATTTTTCCGACAACGATAAAACCGACGGCGATCAGTCTTACATGCGTTTTGGCCTGCGTGGCGAAACTCAGATCAACGATCAACTGACCGGTTATGGTGAGTGGGAATATCAGGTTCAGTTGAACAAAACTGAAGACGAAAATGACTCCTTCACCCGTGTGGGCTTCGCTGGTCTGAAATTCGGCGATTACGGCTCATTGGATTACGGCCGTAACTACGGTGTGATGTATGACATCGGCGCATGGACCGACGTGTTGCCTGAGTTTGGTGGCGATACCTATGGCGCGGACAACTTCCTGTTCCAACGCACCAGCGGTGTTGTGACTTATCGTAACAACAACTTCTTCGGTCTGGTTGATGGCCTGAACTTTGCTCTGCAGTATCAGGGTAAAAACGGCAACGGTGAAGAAAGCAACAATGGCCGTGATGTCCTGAACCAGAACGGTGACGGCTACGGTATGTCCGTATCCTACGATCTGGGCTATGGCATCAGTGCTGCCGGTGCGTTCTTCAACTCTGACCGTACCAACGATCAGAACGGTGGCCCTAACGGCACCTCTTCCATTCTGGGTCGTGGTGACAAAGCCGAAGGCTATAGCGGCGGTCTGAAATACGACGCCAACAACGTCTATCTGGCAGCGATGTATACCCAGTCTTACAATGCTACCCGTTTCGGCAACAGCAATAGCTCTCTGTACGGTTACGCGAACAAGGCACAGAACTTTGAAGTGGTTGCACAGTACCAGTTCGACTTCGGCCTGCGTCCTTCCGTGGCGTACCTGCAGTCTAAAGGCAAGGACATTGGCGGCGGTTACGGCGACCAGGATCTGCTGAAATATGTTGATGTGGGCGCGACCTACTACTTCAACAAAAACATGTCCACCTACGTTGACTACAAAATCAACCTGCTGGACGACAACACATTCACCGACAAAGCCGGTATCAATACCGACGACGTGGTTGCTGTAGGCCTGGTTTACCAGTTCTAAGCAATACCGTGAATGTGACTACGCGGCCTTCGGGCCGCGTTTTTTTTGTCCGTTCGCCAGCCGCACAGATTGATCTTCACGCGGCACTGATTGCTATTCTGCTGAGTCCGTACCTGCCTACCCTGTTTATAAATTGATAAATCAGGAGGTTGGTATGGAACTTAAGATTGAGCGTGTGATTGAGACGGTGTTGTATGTTAACGATATCGAACGTGCCGCAGCCTTCTATCAGCAGGTGTTGCAACTGCCAGCGATGGTCGCGAACGAGCGTTTCCGGGCCTATAACATCTCCGATCAAAGCGTGTTGCTGCTGTTTGTTGCCGGAGATTCGCTGAACGGCGCTCAGTATCCGGGAGGCTATATTCCCCCTCATGACGGCAGCGGCCCACAACATCTTGGTTTGGCCGTGAGCAAGGCCCAGTTACCCCTGTGGGAGCAGCAGTTGGCCGAACACGGTGTTGATATAGAAGGGCGTATGCGTTGGGAGCAGGGCGCGGAGAGCATTTATTTCCGCGATCCGGATGGCCACCTGTTGGAACTGGTGACGCCGGGTATCTGGGCCAACTATTAACAGCGGCAACGCATTATTGGCATAAAAGCCTTTTAGCTTCTACACTTACATAACAATAAGCATGCTAAGGAGATAAGCTATGACAATGAAACTGGTTTTGGCCGGATGTACTGCGGCGCTATTTACCGTACTGACTGGGTGTACCACTTACGACAGGGCCGCGAGCTATGTGAACGAGCCTGTGGTAAGCGATGTAAAAGTCGGGATGACTAAACAGCAAGTGCGCGCAATTGCCGGGCCACCATCAACCTCAGCCAGCCTGATCCATGCGCAGGGTACCTGTGATACTTATGCCGTGGCACCACGGGACGGCAAAGCACAGACCTATTTTGTCAGCTTCAACGACACGGGCCACGTGATGAACAAGGGGTATCAGAGTTGTTCAGAGTACGATACCCAACCTAAATAACTGCCTGCTTATTGTCCGAAAAGAGCCTCGCTGATGCGGGGCTCTGGTTTTTTTAAGCGCAATTGGTCTGAAATTTAAGCGAACGAGCGTTTTGACGCATTTTTTTACGTCAAAACGATAGACATTTCATAACGGTACCGTTAATATCTGCGCCCATTGGAAGGATGGCCGAGTGGTTTAAGGCAACGGTCTTGAAAACCGTCGAGTGTAACAGCTCCCAGAGTTCGAATCTCTGTCCTTCCGCCAAATACAGACCCCAAGCTCGTAAGAGCTTGGGGTTTTTCGTTTTCAGATGGCCTTCAGGTCTTTACTTTCCAGGCGCTTGCACCACTTCGCCAGGTGATTTTCCGCGTGTTCACATTGCCATCAGGATCTCGGTAAAATCGTTAGTGATAGACGATGTCATGGGCTCGTCACGTTTAATAATATAAAAGCATGCGCTGATATTGATATCTTCAGCAGATTTTTTCTTGAGGTTCAGCTGTGGGCTGTAATGCTCCACAACACGATCGCTTAATAGCGCGAGATAACCCTGTTGTTTCACTAGACACCAGGTGGCGAGGAAAGAGTCAGTTTCCACGACATTACCCTGCTGCGTGCACGGGAAAGAGGAGTCTTGCATTGCTAAACGGCCTGCAGTACAGGAATGTGGAACTACCCACTTTGTTTCTTCCAGCGGCAGCTCATCAGAGGAGTGATTGTTCCCTTGATAAAGCGAAAACGTCTCACATTTGAAGTCCTGCGTTACCAGATCGACACTGTTAATCCCCTCGCTGAGGTTGCAGACCACCAGATCCAATTCGTTATTTCTCAACTTGGCAATCAACTCTTCGGAGCAATCCTCAATCACGATAATGCGGGTGTGTGGATAACGCTGATTAAAGATCTCAAGTGCCTCGGGGAGATAGCATAGCAGTGGGTAGGTGCTCATGCCTAAGCGCAAGAATTTCTCTCCGGTTTCTTTCAGTCCACGGAATTCATAAATGGTATTTCTTAACTCATTGGTGATAGCGTCAATGCGTTGAAAAAATGCTTCACCTACCGCAGTGAGCCGGACACCGCGGTTTCTGCGTTCCAAAAGACGCGAGCCAATATTTTCTTCAAGTTCTTTAATAATACGGCTGAGTGTCGGTTGTGAAATAGCCAGCTTTTTTGATGTTTCATGTAAGCTACCGCAGTAAATAATTTCTTTAAAAGTAGTCAGATGAGATAATTTCGGCATACTTTTCATAATCAGTCTCTTCATTCATATTTGAATTGGCGGTGTAAAAGGGGGCTGTATGACGTTTTTAACCAGAGCCACAAATTCTGCTGTAATAGGCCTGTTTCATCATGCTATCGCCAAGTAAAGTATTGACGGTTTTATCAAGTACCGTAGTAGTGACAGAGGCGGGCATGAGAGTTGCGGTGATTTCTACGTCATCATCGCCAAAAGGCTCAATATCCAGGTGCGAGATAAAGCAGTTTTCGGCTTGCATCACCTGTTTGAATTTGGCTAACGCTTCGCGTTGCTCGTGTTCAAATGCAATCACGCAGATCTGGTAGGTGGATTCACCGTTAACATCGCTGAAGGGTTGTTTGTTGACCATATTGACGATCGGGCGCAGCAGTGTATTGGCAGCCAGTACGTATAACGTAGCGGCCAGTGCATCTCCATATAATGCACAACCCGCGCAGGTACCGACGGCTGCCGATCCCCACAGCGTAGCCGCTGTGTTCAGACCGCGGATATTCATTCCTTCTTTCATGATTGCCCCGGCTCCGAAAAAACCGACGCCAGAAACCACATAAGAAATCACTCTTACCGCCCCCCCACTGCCATCAATGGTCATGGCCAGATGGACAAAGATAGCTGCGCTGGTGGCAACAAGTGTATTGGTGCGTAACCCGGCAGTGCGTTGCCGGAACTGTCTTTCATAGCCAATAATTGCGCCAAGTAAAGATGCTGTTGATAGCGTTATTAATGTTTGAATAAAATGCATGATAAAAACCAACATGTTATCTGCTTATCATGAAACACCGATAAAAAGGTAGTCCTTGATAAACAGGTAGTTAAAATGGCAGACTTTTCATCTGCCAGTCAGCGATTAAAAATTGATATTATGCCTGGCAGACGCGGAGCAGTGGCGTTTATACAGGCCGGGCTTTAATAGACCGAAGTAGCAATTTGCTGGCTTAGCTCAGCGCTGATTTCTTCGATCAGGCTTTGCATTGAGCGTTTGTTCCGCTCCTCACGCCGCAGGGTGATTTCATAATTTCCAGTAACGGTACCGGGGTCTGAACCTAGCAAAATAATCCGATCTGACATCATTACGGCTTCTGTTATGCTGTGGGTTACTAAAATCATGGAGCGAGTTTTTATTTGCCGCGTCGACCAGATCTGCATTAGGTCGTTGCGTAGATTTTCTCCGGTATAAATATCCAGGGAAGAGAAAGGTTCATCCAGTAACAGCAACGCAGGTTCGACGACGAGCGCACGGGCAAACCCCACCCGTTGGCGCATACCACCGGAAAGTTCTCGTGGGAAAGCATTGCGGTATTTTTCCAGACCAATCAGGTTCAGCATTTTTATCACCTGTTTGTCGATGATGTCTTGGGAATAATGCTGTGCCTGCAATCCAAAGGCGATATTTTGATAAACGGTTAACCAAGGGAAAATAGCAAAGTTCTGGAAAACCATGTTGATTTGTGGGTTAGGGCCTGTGACTTTGTCCTCACCGAGCATGACATCCCCAAAATCAGGAGATATCAAACCTGAGATGATCCGCAGTAGGGTGGATTTGCCCGAGCCGGATTTCCCTAATACGCTGATCACTTCATTGTCATAGACGTTGAGGTCGATATCACTAAGGACCAAATGTGATTTTTGGGTCGTAGGTTGGAAGCTCTTACTCACGTTGCTGACAGTAAGTAATATTTTTTTCTTGGCCATCATATTTCCTTGGTTATCTTTTAAAAAATAAATAGGTGAATAGGATATGCCGCTGAGTTTTTCACAGAAACATCCAGACGTGAAAATATACACTAGAGAATGCCAGCGGTCTTATTGGTCTGATTAATAAGTTGAATTCTGGTTATTGAGAGATGCTGTCAGCTTAGGATCGCCTAGTATAAGGCGCTGAAGGAGGTGAGAATAAAGTGCAGCTGTAACGTGATGACGTCACATACGAATACTTTTCAGGATGCAGTAAAATGACTATTGCGCCTAAGCCTCCAGCAGGCTCAACAAACCAATGAATAACGAACCGTCGGTGTCCATAATTTTATCCTGTATCAAATCGGAGTCTCATAGTACCCACAAGGGTCAGGAAGCTCAATAACTGAGTGATGTTTTATAACTGCAAAATGTAATTTAATATTAATGGATATCGCAAGGGATGTTTAAACTAAACACAGCATCAACGAGATTGGAGTTTAAATGAGTGGCTGACTATAAACCCCGGAGCATTGGAAGTGAAACTAAAACGTTAAATGAAGGTAATGCAGTCAACGTGGTGATTGTTATCTTTGGCGTCGCTATGAAAAATACTCTAATTTCAGAGGGAAATGCCTATTGGCAATGTGGAATGGGGAAAGAAACGGCTAATATGATTGTATTCACTGTTTTTAACTTTCATTCATATGTCTTGCTTGCTAGCTTTTACCCATTCAAAAATGCTAAAAAGCCCAATGAGGTCAAACCTCATCAGGCATGGGTTTCAGCGCTTAACTTCTCAGAACTGGTACATAATCCCCGTTTCAACGACATCATCAGAACCTAAACCGGCTGCATTGTGTTTATCCAGCAGGTTCAGTTTGTACTCTACATAGGCTGACATATTGGCATTGAAGCTATAACCCAGCGCCATATCTATATACTTGACCAGATCGGTATCACCGATGCCAGGTAGGTCACGCCCACGTGACTGCAAATAGGCAAGAGAAGGGGTGATGCCAGAATCAAAGTGATACTGCGCCACGGCTTCGACGGCATCTGCCTTTGGTGCAAAGCCGGTGTAGTTGCCACCCTCTACGTAGGTCATGTTCTGAGTGCGGGTATAGTTTGCTGCCAGATAGAGGTTATCCCGATCGTACTTCAGGCCCAAAGTCCAGGCTCTGGCACGATCGCCATTGGCCAGACCAAAACTACGCTGTGCCTGTGTACGATCCGAATTGGCGTAGGCACCGCCAGCGCTCAGTCCCCAACCTATGTCGTAGGTCGTGGAGAAGGAATATCCGTCGCCGTTTTGTGTCTGCAGGTCTTGCGTGTGATGGGCATCGTCCCCCCGATTCTTTCCCTGAAATTGCATGCCAATATTCAGGCCATCAATAATCCCCCCCAAACCCTGATTATGATAGGTCAACATACCGTTGCCCCGACTGGTCATAAAGTTATCGGCAGCTTCATAGCTGTCATTACCAAACTCGGGTAATACATCGGTCCAGCTTCCCACGTCATAGAGTAAACCGTAGTTGCGTCCATAGCTGATGCTTCCAAACGGGCCGAATTTCACCCCGGCAAAACCCAACCGAGTGTAGTTACCACTTTGCTCGCCGCTTTCCGCTCCGTTCAGCCCAATCTGATATTCCCATTGGCCGTATCCAATGATGTCATCATTAATTTGTGTTTCGCCTTTAAAGCCAAAGCGAGTGTAGGATTGATCGCCGCTGCTGCCAGCATTATTACTGAAATAATGAACACCATTAATCTGCCCATATAAATCCAATTTATTGCCGTCTTTATTTACGATTTCTGCAGCTAACGTGGTGCTGGCTACTGGCAATAGTAACCCCAATACAGCCAAGTGCATTATTTTTTTCATTTCAATAACCTGATGTTAATAAATACGTTGAAAGCTATGATGCTTTTTGTGATATCGCAATTCTCTTATACAAACGATCGCTGGTTTCATCAATAATGGCTGCCATATTCTGTCTGCCTCGTGATTCTCTTGGCCTGTCGATAACGATCTCATCGGTGATTTGCCGTTTATTGGCATCCATAATGACGACTCGGTCGGACATCATGACCGCTTCCTCTATGTCATGGCTCACCATGATGATGGCGCTGATATTATTTTTTTTGTTCGTCCAGATATTCATTAAATCCATCCGCAGTTTCTGTGCGGTAAAGATATCAAGAGAAGAAAAGGGCTCATCCAACAGCAAAACTTTGGGCTCCACGGCTAATGCTCGGGCAAAACCTACGCGCTGGCGCATACCACCGGAAAGTTGACGGGGCCAGGCTTTCTCATACCCATTCAGGCCAACCAGCGTGAGTAATGCTTTCAGCTTTTTGTCGATCAATTGCGGTGGCAAGTCTTGTGCGATCAGGCCAAAGGCGATGTTGTCATACACCGTGAGCCACGGATAAAGAGCATAAGACTGGAATACCATGCTGATATCGGCATTGGGTCCTTCGATAGGTTTTCCTGCCAGTGATACCGTGCCGGTATCAGGGAAAATCAGGCCGGCAAATATGCGCATCAACGTTGATTTGCCAGAACCTGACTGCCCAAGGATCGTAACGAACTCACCCTTGTGAACATTCAGATCCACGTCGCGCAGCACTTCCTTGGGGAGCTTGTTTTCTCCAATGAAGGCTTTGTTTACCTGCTTGGCGCTGAGTACCACTTCTTGAATAGTCATTTAATTTCCCTGCATTAATCATATTTGAATTTGGTTTCTGCAACGCGATACAGTGGCTGCCAGATAAAGATTACGCATAACGCCACCAGTGAGCACATGGCAGCACAGCCCAGCGCGGATTCCGGGTTTTTACCGGCATCGGTCACGACTGAAATAAAAGCGCCCAGCCCGGTAGTACTGATCGTGGTAGCTCCCCATTGAATGACTTCTGCTGCAATGGCGCTATTCCAGGCACCGCCTGCTGCAGAAATAATGCCGGTAACGATGTAGGGGAAAATCGCGGGCAGCATATAGTAACGCCACCATTTGAAACTCCGTAAACCGAAGGTTTCGCTGACTTCGGTGATATGTGATGGGATTGCCGTGACGCCGGCAATGACGTTAAACAACACATACCACTGCGTGCCGAGCATGATCATTGGAATCGCCCACCAGCCAAGATCCTGATGATAAACAGCGATAAAAGCGGCGATCAGAGGATAGAAAATATTGGGTGGGATAGCAGCCAGGATTTGAATGATCGGCTGGAAGAATTTCACCAGGCGTGGATTCATCCCTATCCAGACGCCGAGTGGGGTGAAAATCACGATACTGAGCACCATTGCAGCCACTACACGTGCAGTAGTCAGCAGCATCCATTCAGGCATCATGGCGAAGTATTGCTTTGGGAAATACTCCCACAGTTGATAACCAAACCAGGCACAGGCCATGACCACCGCGAGATACCAAGTGCTGCGCCACAGCCAGTTGGCTTTTGCGGTGATGCGAAACAGCTTGTGCAAACCAAGGCCGTACCAGATCTGCGGCAGCTTAAATAGCCATACATCAGCCAGCATGTGTAGGGCCGCTGACAACATTGATCCTAGATGGGAATAGCTCAGGCAGTTATAAAACCATGAGCTGCCTTCAGTTTTATTGGCGCTAACATCTTCGTATTTGAAACGGGAGGTATAGCGAACCAACGGGCGGAAAACCAATTGGTCAAGCACGATAATATTGGCCGCTAATGTGATCACGGCAAACAGAATAGCGTGCAGGTTTTGCTGCGCCAGCGCTTCGGCAATATAGGAACCTACACCAGGCAACGCCACCGATTTATCGTTGACCGGGATCGCCTCCGACGCCACCAGAGCGAACCATGCTGCCGATTGTGACACCATGGCATTCCACAATAATCCGGGTACGGAATAGATAAACTCTAACCGCCAGAAACGTTGCCATGGATTGTAGTTGAAACTGCGTGCGGCTTCATCCAGTTCACTTGGAACGATGCGCAGCGTCTGGTACAACGTTAGCATCATGTTCCATGCCTGGCCGGTAAATACCGCAAAGATAGCGGTACACTCCAGCCCCATCACACTGTGTGGGTACAGGCCAAGAAAATACACCGTGGTGAAGGTTAAAAAGCCCACCAAGGGTACTGACTCCATAAAGTTGACGAAAGGTAATATCACCCTGCGTAACGGCACGTAGCGCGCCGCCAGGACGGCAAAGACAATGGAGAATAACAATGACCAAATCATGCCGATGGCAAACCGCATTGTCGTTCTTAGTGAGTAATAGAAAAGATTCCAGGTATCCAGACTAATGGCACCCACGTTGTGTTCATCGAACGAACCGTGCATGTCCCCCCAGGCACGGATAAGAAAGACGATGACCAATGATGCTATTACAAAAACAATAAGGTCATTTAGATAGTACTTTCTAGAAATAGATGTACTTCTGCTTTTTTGCATAATGCCAATCCCATAAATTTCTCAAAAAACCGGCGGGAACGTCAACTTGATAAAGCCGAGCGCCTCCGTTTTAAACGAAAATATATAGCTTGAGATAAATTAATTTGCTGATTGTTACGCTGATGGTGAACGATGAATACTACAGGAACAGGCATGACAAGCCGGTATTATCAGATGCCAAGGCACATAGGCAGTGCCAGGACGTTGCTGATAAGCCGTTGATTGATTGTCTACATTCTGTTTATTTCAGAATGTAGCATGAACTACATTACTGAAATTTATCCAGTAGTACTAAGCTAAAACTAAAACTTCCATCGTCCATAAGGCCCCCGTGGTGAGAATAAAACGGTGAGATAGTAATGCTTGAACATAATGAATAGCAAGTAGATGTGATGGTTTTCATTATTGTATGTGTAACAGGATGAAAATAGATTTTTTAAAAGATATATCCATAAATTAAAATGATGAGGGCGACATTGTCAGATAGACAAGGACATCAAAAAATTGAAGCCTATATAGCTAGGATGAGTGTTTCTTAACGTGGCAAAATATAACTTTTTTATTTGAGTTACGCGTATTATTGATGACCCCGAGCTTCCAGGAAGTTCGGGGGA
The DNA here is from genome assembly GCF_047530005.1 of Serratia sp. N21D137. Taxonomy (NCBI): domain Bacteria; kingdom Pseudomonadati; phylum Pseudomonadota; class Gammaproteobacteria; order Enterobacterales; family Yersiniaceae; genus Serratia; species Serratia sp. N21D137. The sequence continues at coordinate 105,916 of NZ_JBLJAJ010000007.1, read as the reverse complement.
GGAGGGAGAACACCAACTCACCTTGTCATCCCCACATACCTTCCAAGATCTCAATGGTTCTTGGTTCCAACGGAACACGGTGCTTGTTGCGCGCAGTGCTCTACTTGTGTGGCGACGAGGTAAAATGCAAAGCACTGAAAATGAATCTGCAAGCGGGATCGCAATAAGGAAAACTTTTCTCTCTAGCAAGTGACAGTGCTGGGGGATTTGTTAAAATAGACCCACTTAATCAAGATAAGATTATTATTATCATGCAGTTAACTAAGATTTTTCGTCTTGTCCCTGTGTTGCTTTTGCTGGTAACGGCGGGTTGTCAGCAACCCCGTTCTTCTCTGCAAAAGGAGCCTGTCGCCCTTAATGAACAGGTAGAACAGCTGGCTTCAGTGATTGCCAGTACCAAGTATTTGAAATATAAGTGTAATCGTAGTGATTTACCCAGCGATGCGGTCATTGACAAGGTTGCCTACAAAGTCGCCAAACAACGAGGCTGGAATAGCGCTGGCTACGGGGCTTTGCCGCAGCGTAGCGAGGAAATTTATCAAAGCCTGATGAGAGACAACACGCCGGAACAAACCAAGTGCAGCAGCTTTAACAGCCTGTTGGCACCTTTTACCGACGAACTGCGTGCAGAAAAAAGCAGTTAGTGACACCAACTTGGTGTCCTGTGCCCAGTGTACGGGCTAGTGGTAAGCTTTATTCTGACTCTTCAGCGGTGCTGTCGCTATCCACCTTGCCGCCCGGCCAATCCTCTAATGCGTCAAGTGTGAATACCTCGCCATTGAAGTTAAAGATGGTCACGTCCTGTTGTATTTGCTCAATCGTAAGGTTGGGGGCAGGGCTGTCTCCTTCCTGATAACGCTGACCGTTCAGCGTGATGCTGCGTTTGTCATCTTCCGATGCGTAAACGTGCGCGCTGTATCTTAAAGGGGCTAATTCATCACTGGCTAAGGAGGGGGGGACTTTATTATCTGATCCCACTTGTTGCGCTGGTTTATTTTCATCATGCGCAGTTTCTCTATCAGCGTTGGTGACCGTATGCCTGGGCATCTCCATTTTTACCACGACAGAGGGGGCAACTTGAGTCAACGCGGGGGCGGCGAAAGCTTCGTTGTTACGCCAGTGCTGTCCGGAAAACCAGCCTATCGCTATTAACAGCAATGCATACACTGGCAGCAGATAGCGGGGAATAAACAGCCCCTTGGCGGGGTGAACGCTGGCTTCTAGCTCTACTTTCGATTTATTGTCCACATCCCTGAACCTTTAATAAACGCTGATTTCTACAGCCAGAGGTTGTTTATTGGCGTGTCGCCAACGCTGGGTAACGCCAAGGTATGAAGGGTATATCCTGCCCGAAAACTCGGGTCAATAGCATTGTACTGATATTCGGGATTGATGTGACTCAGTGGGTTTAACATCTCGTTTCGGGTCACCTGATGGTGACCCGAAACGAACCGTTTTATTTACTGCTTACAGGCAAACCTGTGCCTTGGGCAGTGACTTGTTGTTTGACCAACAAGGCCACCGACCAGGCGGGAACTGTAACGCTGCCCTCTGCGGTAATATTGACGCCGGAGGCGAGTGAGCGGTCTCCCAGGTTTTGTTGGATTGCGCTCAGGGTGAGATTTTCACCGGTAAAGTCATTAAGCGTTCTGGCTTCCGGCGCTGCGTTGATGATAACGACTAACGCATCGGCTTGGGGATCAAGATCGTTTCCGGCCTGAACTCCGTCATCAATGGTCATTACCAGTAAGCCCAGTTGCTGTTCTGCGCCCGTGTTACGGAAATCGACACGTTTCATCACTTCGTGGCCGCTACCCAAGGCAATCAGAGGCGAGGATTGGCGCAGTTGCGTGAGTTCCTGATAGAACGAGTTCATCTGCGCGATCTCTGTTTGGCCAGGTGTGGCAACAGCATCTTTTACGCTGGCGATCAGCGAATAGTTGTCACCGTCATCGCTGATGCGTGGCATACCAACGTTGAAGTTGTTGTCTTGATAGCTGTAATCCACACGGTTGAACCAGTCCCCGGCATCATATGAGTCACGGGTAAATGACTTGGAACGCAACAGTTCAGAGCCTTGTTGATCGAATGCCAGCCCTTGGCCCAACAACGTAGTGGCCAGTGACACCGCCTGCATGCGTACGCGAGTGGTGAGATCGGCTTCACGTGCGGCTTTGTAGCTGATCATATCCCATAAGGTTTGGTTGTCGTGTTTGGAAACATAGTTGACCACTTCGGTCGGATCGTTGGCATAACCCCCAATCGCCCCGTTATAGTCAATTTCGCTGCCTTTTTTGACGGAGCCGTCTTTATCGATCAACAGGAATTCAGCCAGGTTGCCGGCCATGCCCAGACGGGTCAGATCGGCCAGATGGCGCACGGTATCCTCGTTTTGCTGGGTTAACTCGTTAGCCAATACTCCGGCACCGTTACCCACCCCCTGGTTTTGACGCAAGGCATCACCAGAGTCAAACGGGCCGCCTCCACGAACAGCATCACGCAGACGATCGGAGAAGGTGCCAATGCCGGTGCCTTTTAACGTGATCTGCGAAGCGATTTCGAAGCGATCGTCCTGACCTGAATTCCAACCTTCACCAAAGAAATAAACGTTGGGGTTCACCGATTTTACTTTCTCCCGGGCCGCCAGGATTTGTGCTTTCGGATGATAGCCCATCAGGTCAAAGCGGAATCCGTCAATCTTGTAGTCTCGGCTCCAGACCACCAGAGAGTCTTCAATCAGTTTGGCAAACATCCGGTGTTCGGGGGCCGAGTCGGAACAACAGGTGGCCGACTCTACACTGCCCGTAGTTTCATTCAATCGTTGATAATACCAGGGCACGATTTTATCCAGCACCGAGGTGCGATCCGTTGGGCCAGCCGCATTGGTGTGGTTATAAACCACGTCCATGATGATGTTCATACCCAGTTGCTGTTTGATGGTCTGCACCATGGTACGAAACTCTTTGATGCGGGCAGTGCCTTCGGGATTGGTAGCGTAAGAACCTTCAGGCACCGTGTAATGGAACGGATCATAACCCCAGTTGTAGGAGTCAGTCTGGGCCACATAGCCATTCAATTCCTGCACCTGCGGATTGTCCTGGCTGTCATTCTGTTTCAGTTCTTCTAGTACATCACCGATGGTGGTTGAACTCCCACAGTAGCCAGCAAAACGGCTTTGCTTAACGGCGCTGTTCAGTTCACAAAGCCGACTGAATGGATGGGTGAGATCCGCCACTTTGTCGCTGAACTCATTGACGGTTGCCAGATCAAACACCGGTAGCAATTCAATGTGGGTTACGCCCGCATGCCCAAGCTGTCTGAGATGCTGCACCATATTGCTGTCACTGGCAGTCAACGCCAGATATTTACCCCGTACCTGTTCAGGAACGGTCTGATCCCAGGCGGAAAGATCGCGGATATGCGACTCATGGATGACCATCTTGGCAATATCAGCCTGGCTGGTCTGTGGGTGTGGCATTGTCAGGCCGTCCCAGCCTTCTGGTTTCAACGCGCTGTCATTGAGATCCACGACCTGGCTGTATTCGGAGTTCGTGGAGAGGCTATGGGAGTAAGGGTCGGTGACCTCATACTGCTCCACTTTGCGCGATTGCGGATGATAAACGGTCAGGGCGTAACGATAAAAAGCGTCTTTAAGGTCATGACTTCCTTGATATGACCAGGCACCGGAATCGTTATCTCTGGTCATCGGATGGCTACCAATGACTTTTTTATCCGCACTGTAGATCACCAGTTCTGCCTGCTGGGCCGTGGGTGCCCAGACACGGAAAGTGACGCCAGAATCAGTCAGCAGAGCACCATATTCCAGGCCTTCCGCTGCGGCTGAGAAGCGATCATCGAGAACGCCAGCGGTCTGTACCTGGGTGGCTGAAATAAGGATGCCGTCCTGATTGGCGGCCAGGGCGACGGTCTCGCCGCTAAGCAGTTCGTCTACTTTTGCATTGTCCGGCAATTTGAAGGCGGCATAACCCGCAAGGTGAGGGAAGCGTGAACCCAGTTCCTGGTTGATGCTGGTCGGTGTCAGCGAAAGATAGCGATCGGTAAACTTCCCTTCGCTGTTGGCGGCCACTTTGCCATTGTGGTTGTAGTACAGACGTACGATAGGTTTCCCTTCCCCGGCAGGCCACAGCAGGGTGTGTTTATCTACCCAATGGGCTTCAGCCAGAGCCACCCCGAAGGCCGCGCGGAAAGCTTCGGCACGGGTATCATAAAGCGTACTGCTGCCTGCAAGCGTAGAAACGGTCCTGTCCGGAAAATCACTGAACGATAAACGCATATCCGCATCAATCAGCTTATTGGTGCCATCACGCAGAATGAAGTTGATACACCCAGTGGTTTTGCTCAGAGGTAGCACCCAATACGGGCCATAACTGTCGCTGCCTGTCGGTGTTGTACTGGTGTCATTCCAGTCCCCAGAGGGCTTATCCAGGGCGTCACAGGTGTCGTTATTCCACAAAAACAGGTTCTTGGTACTGTAATCAGCGGCGGAGCCGCTGGTGATACCAGCAATATCGACCAGATGAATGACCGCCTGGTTTTCACCTGCCATGACGGCTTCGCCAGGCATGGCTATGTCAGGCAGACGTGCAATCGGCTCTTGGTTGTTGGTATCGGGGCTAACGTCTGAAGAATTATTATTATCACAGCCGCTCAATATGACGAGCGAGCCGAAAAGTAGGGCATTACAGGTATTTTTCAGCATTCTAAATTCCCTATCAGGCTTGCATTATAGAAAGTAAAAAATCGTATCAATGTGTAAAGCAGTGGTATTAGATATTGCATGATAAGGAGGAGCATCCTCCTGCTTTAGGAGGAGGAGGGGCGTAGGTGGAAGGAGGACGCGAAGTTTAGAGTAGGGAGATCAAACGGGTTAAACCGCTTTTATGCTAGCGAGATTAAGAAATAAATAGCTATAAAAACAGAAAGATAAATTATTTCGATAAGCAAAAATAATGATTTATTATTGAGGGGAGTATGTATAAAGTAACCCTTTCTGAGAGGATGTATTCAGAAACGTAAGGGCTGATGGAGGTACTGAGTTGTAAGGTTTCAGTCATAACCTTACATATTCTCCAACGACAATGCCCCCAACGATATGCCCACCGATTGACTGATATCGGTGAACTTCTGGCTGGCGTAAACAGAGAAGCAGGCAAAGGAAGGCAAGATGCGATTTTCTGTATTGTTATCGGTATGCAGAGAGGCTACTTTCAGGCTGTTCACGCCGCGATGGGCTTTATGCGTTCTGTCACTGTTGATTTGCAATCAACTCGCCTTGCTCACCTGGCACGGGTTCCTGCCCCCAGAAATATCCCCCGTACGCTTATCCAAAGCAGACTTCGCACCAGTAACAACCGGCGGTGGAGGTGAGTCTGAACGTTACCGCTTCACCCTCTTTGGTACTTCGCTGCCCTCATCTTCTGCTACTGAGCATTCTGTCTCTGACCAAGCCCTGCGTAACGCACCGCCTTCTTCTCTCAAGCTAAACCTGACCGGCATTGTCGCCAGCCCCAGCCCAGAGCGTTCCATCGCCATTATCGCCAAAGATAGCAAACAGTTCAGCCTTGGCGTGGGTGAGAAGGTGCCTGGTTATGACGCCCGAATTGCGTCAATTTTTGCCGATCGTATCGTGATCGCCTATCAGGGGAATTATGAATCGTTGTTGCTGTTCAGCGAGCAACCCGAGGCCGCTAAAAGTGACAAAAAAACCTCAGCGTCGCAGCTCAAGGCACAGCTGCAAAAGCAGCCGCAAAGCATTCTCAATTACCTGAATATCTCACCGGTGATGGTGGATGACAAACTCATCGGCTACCGACTCAATCCGGGCAAACAAGGCGAGTTATTCCGCAAGGTCGGGCTGCAGGAAAACGATCTTGCCATAGCGCTAAATGGCCTGGATTTGCGTGATGCACAGCAGGCTCAACAGGCATTGAAACAGCTTTCAGAACTCAGTGAACTGAATCTTACCGTTGAGCGTGGCGGTCAGTTACAGGATATCTATTTGGCTCTTGGAGATGACTAATTGTTGAATACAAAAATAATCAGGAGCTTACGCATTGTGCTACTGGCGGTGATGCTGCTTGGTACTCGGCCGGGCTGGAGTGCCGAGTTTTCTGCCAGCTTCAAGGGCACGGATATTCAGGAGTTTATTAATACGGTCAGCAAGAACCTGAATAAAACGGTGATTATCGATCCTGCCGTGCGCGGCACTATCACCGTACGCAGTTATGACATGCTCAATGAGGAGCAGTATTACCAGTTCTTCCTCAGCGTGCTGGACGTTTATGGCTTTGCCGTGGTCGATATGCGTAACGGCGTGTTGAAAGTGGTGCGTTCCAAGGATGCTAAAACCGCTGCGGTGCCGGTAGCCAGCGATGCTCAGCCGGGCGAGGGTGATGAAGTGGTGACACGTGTCGTGCCGGTCAATAACGTGGCGGCACGCGATCTTGCCCCGTTACTCCGTCAACTGAACGATAACGCCGGGGCTGGCAGTGTTGTGCATTATGAGCCTTCCAACGTGTTGCTGATGACCGGGCGTGCAGCGGTCATCAAACGCTTGATGGCGATTGTTGAACGCGTTGACAAGGTCGGTGACCGTAGTGTGGTCACGGTACCGTTGGCTTACGCGTCAGCTGCTGAAGTCGTCAAACTGGTCACCGAATTAACCAAGGATGCCAGCAAATCAGCGATGCCAAGCCTGATGGTAGCCAATCTTGTTGCGGATGAACGAACCAACTCGGTCCTGGTGAGCGGAGAACCCAACTCCCGCCAGCGGATCATCGCCATGATCAAGCAGCTGGATCGTGAGCAGGCCGTGCAAGGCAATACCAAAGTGATTTACCTGAAGTATGCCAAAGCCACCGATCTGGTTGAGGTGTTGACTGGCGTCAGTACCAGTATTCAAAGTGAGCAACAGAATGCCAAGCCGGCGGAAGCACTGCGTAAAGACATCACCATCAAAGCCCATGAGCAAACCAATTCACTGATACTGACGGCGGCTCCGGATGTCATGCGAGATCTGGAGAAGGTGATAGCTCAGTTGGATATTCGCCGTGCACAGGTACTGGTAGAGGCGATTATCGCAGAGGTACAAGACGCCGATGGTTTGAACCTGGGGATCCAGTGGGCCAACAAGAATGCTGGAGTGACGCAGTTCACCAATACCGGTTTGCCTATCACTACGGCGATTGCCGGAGCCAATCAATACAATCAGGACGGGACGGTGAATAGTACCCTGGCCAGCGCTCTCAGCAGTTTTAACGGTATTGCTGCCGGTTTTTATCAGGGCAATTGGGCAATGCTGCTGACCGCGCTTTCCAGCAGTAGCAAGAATGACATTCTGGCGACACCGAGCATTGTCACGCTTGACAACATGGAGGCGACATTCAATGTCGGCCAGGAAGTTCCTGTCCTCTCCGGCTCGCAAACGACGTCGGGCGATAATATCTTCAACACGGTAGAGCGTAAAACCGTCGGCATTAAGCTGAAAGTCAAACCGCAGATCAACGAAGGGGACTCCGTGCTGCTGGAGATCGAGCAGGAGGTTTCCAGTGTGGCTGATGCGGCGTCCAGCAGCAGTGCTAATCTGGGGGCGACCTTTAATACCCGCACGGTCAATAACGCGGTGCTGGTAGGCAGCGGTGAAACCGTGGTGGTGGGTGGCTTGCTGGATAAAACCGTCCGCGACAGCAGCGACAAGGTTCCGGTGCTGGGGGATATCCCGGTGCTGGGCTATCTGTTCCGCTCCAACAGCAAACAGGTTTCCAAGCGCAACCTGATGCTGTTCATCCGCCCGTCGATCATCCGGGATCGTGACCAGTATCGCCAGGCCTCCTCAGAAAAGTATCAGGCTTTTAATCAGGAACAAGACCATCAGCGTGGCAAACAAGGGAGCGAAGCCACGCTGAATAACGAAGTATTGAAGTTGCCACCCGATCAAAACGGTGCCACTTTCCGCCAGGTTAATGCCGCGATCAGCGCATTCTATTCAACGGGGGGACGATGAACACTCTCCCCGAGGACCTGAGTGAATTACGCCCGCAGTTGCCATTTGCCTATGCGCGCGAGCAACGCATTTTGCTTTTGCGGGATCATGCTGGGTGCCGAGTGCTCCGTCTGGCGGAAACCACCGCCACAGCATTGCTTGAGGTGCGTAGGGTGGCCGGGTGTGGGCTGACTATCAGCACGGTGTCGGGTGAAGAGTTTGAGAAACAACTGGTGATCAGCTACCAGCGCGATTCGCAAGAGGCGCGACGCATGATGACCGATATCGGCAATGAAATGGATTTTTATACCCTGGCAGAAGAGCTACCCGACAGCGACGACTTGCTGGATGCCGATGATGATGCCCCTATTATCCGCCTGATCAATGCGATGCTGACGGAAGCCATCAAGGATAAAGCCTCGGATATCCATATCGAAACCTATGAACGCCATTTGCAGATCCGTTTCCGGGTCGATGGCGTGTTGCGTGAAATTCTGCGCCCTCAGCGGCGGTTGGCCTCTTTATTGATATCGCGCATCAAGGTCATGGCACGGCTGGATATTGCCGAGAAGCGGATACCGCAGGATGGGCGCATGGCATTGCGAATCGGTGGCCGAGCCATTGATGTGCGGGTTTCGACCTTACCGTCTAATTATGGTGAACGAATTGTTCTGCGTTTACTGGATAAAAACAGCGTCAGTCTGGATCTCGCCGCGCTTGGCATGTCTTCACATAATCGGCGGCAGATCGATGAACTGATCCAGCGGCCACACGGTATTATCCTCGTCACCGGACCTACAGGTTCGGGTAAGAGCACCACCCTCTATGCAGCATTGAGCCGCCTCAATGCCAGCGAACGCAATATCATGACGGTAGAAGACCCGATCGAGTATGAACTCGAGGGTATCGGCCAGACGCAGGTAAACCCCAAGGTAGATATGACATTTGCTCGCGGTCTGCGAGCCATTCTGCGTCAGGATCCTGATGTAGTGCTGGTTGGGGAAATCCGCGACAGCGAAACCGCTCAGATTGCGGTTCAGGCATCACTGACAGGGCACCTGGTACTCTCCACGCTGCACACCAACAGCGCGCTGGGGGCCTTATCACGGCTGCAGGATATGGGCATCGAGCCTTTTTTGCTTTCCACCTCATTACTGGCCGTGCTGGCGCAGCGACTGGTTCGCACACTCTGCCCCGATTGTCGTCAAACTTACGCCGCCGATCCGGCCTTGGCCGATCAAATGGGGATTTTACCCGGAACCCCATTATGGCAGCCGAAAGGATGCTCGCAGTGTAATTTTACCGGTTACCGTGGGCGTACGGGTATCCATGAGCTGCTGCTGATTGATGACCGAGTGCGTACGGCGATCCATCAGGGAGAGAGTGAATTCGCGATTGCTCGTCAATTACGTCATGAGTACAAGACATTGCGCCAGGGGGGATTGGAAAAAGTGTTGGCGGGTGAGACCAGTTGGGAAGAGGTGATCCGCGTGACCGAAAGCCAGTCTCAGGAAGAGGGATGACATGGCCCTATTTCATTATCAGGCGCTAGACGAGCGCGGCAAAAAACGACGGGGAGTGCAGGAAGCGGATTCAGCCCGCCATGCCCGTCAACTTTTACGGGAACAGGGGTTGGTCCCTGTAAGCCTGGACGAAGGGCAGGATGAACGCCAGCAGGCCCAAAACGGGCGGCGTCTTTCATGGGGGCGGGGGATTAGCAGTGCCGATCTGGCGTTGTTGACTCGTCAGCTTGCGACCTTGGTCGCCGCCTCCTTACCCTTGGAGGAGGCGCTGGATGCCGTGGCAAAACAGAGTGAAAAACCCCGCCAGCGCAGCCTGATGGCCGCAGTGCGCACCAAAGTACTGGAGGGGCATTCCTTGGCTGAAGCCATGAGCGCTTATCCCACCAGTTTTGAGCGGTTGTACTGCGCGATGGTGGCGGCGGGTGAAGCTTCTGGTCATCTGGATCTGGTTCTGAACCGGTTGGCGGATTACACCGAGCAGCGCCAGCAAATGCGAGCTCGTATCCTGCAGGCGATGATCTACCCCTGCGTGCTGACGGTGGTCGCCATCAGTGTGATCGCCATTTTACTTTCCGCCGTCGTGCCCAAGGTGGTGGAACAGTTCATTCACATGAAGCAGGCACTTCCGCTATCCACTCGTGTGCTGATGGGGCTGAGTGACGGAGTTCGAGCCTTTGGCCCTTGGGTGCTGCTGTTGCTGTTATTGGCGCCGATGCTGATGCGTCTGTTGCTGCGCCAACAAGCCCGGCGCATTGCTTTCCATCGGCAGTTGCTGCGCCTCCCGGTGATCGGACGCATCGCACGAGGGCTCAATACTGCCCGTTACGCCAGAACGCTAAGCATTCTCAATGCCAGCGCGGTGCCATTGCTGCAAGCGATGCGCATCAGCGGAGAGGTTTTAACCAATGAATATGCGCGCCGCCAGCTGTCACTGGCAACGGAATCTGTACGCGAGGGGGTGAGCCTGCATCGGGCTCTGGAAATCACTGCGCTGTTTCCCCCGATGATGCGGCACATGATCGCCAGCGGTGAACGCAGTGGGGAACTGGACAGCATGCTGGAACGTGCGGCAGACAACCAGGATCGGGAGTTTACTGCCCAAATGCAGTTGGCATTTGGGCTTTTTGAGCCCTTGTTGGTAGTGAGTATGGCGGGCGTGGTGCTGTTTATCGTTTTGGCGATCCTGCAGCCAATCCTGCAATTAAATACCTTGATGAGTATGTAAATTCAATCTGCAAATAACGGAGAGAAAAATGCGGCAACAGCGTCAGCGAGGTTTTACCCTGCTGGAAATTATGGTGGTGATTGTGATCCTGGGCATCCTGGCGAGTCTGGTCGTGCCTAACCTGATGGGAAATAAAGAGAAGGCGGACCATCAGAAGGTCGTCAGCGATATTGTCGCGCTGGAGAGCGCATTGGATATGTACAAGCTGGATAACAGTCGATATCCCACCACCGAACAAGGGTTGCAGGCACTGGTGACCAAGCCCTCGGCACAACCGGAACCGCGCAATTATCCCCAAGGTGGCTATATTCGCCGTTTGCCACAGGATCCTTGGGGGGCAGACTATCAGTTGCTTAGCCCAGGCCAACACGGTCAGTTAGACGTTTTCTCTTATGGCCCCGATGGCATACCGGACACCGAGGATGATATCGGTAACTGGACGATTGGGAAGAAGTAGTGCGCCAACGCGGCTTTACGTTGTTGGAAATGATGCTGGTTGTGCTGCTGATCGGGAGTGCAGCCAGTTTGGTGATCATGTCATTTCCGTCCATGCAACAAAATAACCCGCAGCTACAGCTGAAACGTTTTCAGGCTCAGTTGGCGTTTGCCATGGATGCCGCGGTGCAAAATGACCAGTTGCTGGGGATCCGGGTTCGACCTGACGGCTGGCAATTCCAAATGCTACAGCGTCAGGCCGCTGAAAAACGCGGGGCAGTATCTGGCTCGGATAGTTGGCAAGGTTACGTCTGGCAGAATTGGCAACCCCGTCAGGCGGCGTTAGGGAGCCAAATGCCTGATGATATTCGGCTCAAGCTGCATTTCCCCGATCGGCAGGAGTGGCCGCGTGCTGCGGAATCTGCATCGGAACCCGATATTCTGCTGTTACCTGGCGGGGAGATTACGCCATTTGAGCTGGTGTTCAGTGAGGCCGGTAGCCAGCCATTGGTATGGCTGCGGGTCGACGACGTGGGCGCGATCGAATCGTCAGTAAACGGAGCAGCACAGTGAACGCCCAAAGAGGGATGACGTTGCTGGAAGTGCTGGTGGCACTGATCGTTTTCGCCTTGGCGGGGTTAGCCGTGCTGCAAACCACGGCACAGCAGGCTGGCAGTATTGGCCGTATGGAGGAAAAAATACTGGCAAGTTGGTTGGCGGATAATCAACAGGCCAGGTTACATCTTGATAAAACCTGGCCGGAAAAGCGCTGGGTCGGCACCACGGTGACCTATGCTGGCGAGGAATGGTCTGTACGCTGGCAGGGGGTTGATACCGAACTGGGTCAATTACGGGCACTGGATGTTGAGGTACGGCGTCATAAAGAAGACGCTGCGCCAGTGGTTTCTTTACGCAGCTACGTGGTGCGGGAATGAATGGTCGTAGCCAGCGGGGCTTCACGTTGCTTGAGATGCTGTTGGCATTGGCAATTTTTGCTGCGTTGAGCATCAGCGCCTTCCAGGTGTTGCAGGGGGTGATGCGCAATGATGAGATTTCGCAGCGCAAGGCGCAGCGGTTGGCCGAACTTCAACGTGCCTTTATGCAGTTGGAAGGGGATTTCGGTCAGATCATCCCTCGCCATCACAGAGGGAATGAACGCGTATTTTCCGCGGCGCGCTATCAATTAAAAAGTGAGGACTGGGGCGTCTCTTTCATGCGCAACGGTTGGCAAAACCCGATGGGAATGTTGCCCCGCGCCGAGTTACAACCGGTGGCATATCGTCTGCGCCATCAGCAGTTAGAGCGGTTGAGCTATGCCCATGCGGATCCGCTCGTTGGGGAAGCGCCGGTGGTCAAGGTTTTGCTCAATGAGGTCAGTGTATTTCGTCTGCGCTTTTTTGCCGAGGGGACGTGGCGGGAGAGTTGGGACAACGCGTCGGTTTTGCCGCAGGGGATTGAAGTGACATTAGTGGTTGCTGGCGTGGGTGAATTGACCCGTCTGTTTTTGATCACGGCGGTGGGGCAAGAATGAGGACGCGGCAAAAGGGCGTTGCCCTGCTGGTGGTGTTGCTGATCCTGGCGCTGATGGTGACGATTGCTGCGACCATTGCCGAGCGAAACGGGCGTACCTATCTGCGCACAGCGGCTCATTTGGATCGCCAGCAGGCAAAATGGTATGCCCGCTCGGCAGAAACACTGGCGGTAAAAATTTTGCAACGAGATGCGCTGGACTCACCGAATAAAACGCATTTGGCGCAAAACTGGGCGCAAGAACAGCGCCGTTTCCCCGTTGAAGGCGGGGAGGTGTTTGGGCAGATTGTTGATGGGCAGGCCTGCTTTAATCTCAATGCCATTAACCAAGGGGCAGCCAGTGAGGGGATGCAGCCGACATTGCCTTATCCTAGCCAGGTTTTTAGACAGCTGTTAATCAACCTGGGGGAAGAGCCCCTGCGTGCGACGCAGATAGCCGCGGCACTGCGCGACTGGGTAGACAGTGATAGCGAACCAGTCAGTGACGGGGCTGAAGATGAGGTCTATATGGCCCAGGCGGTGGCTTACTTGCCCGCCAATCAACCCATGCAGGATGTCAGCGAGTTGCGCACCGTCTCAGGGGTTGATACCAGCCTTTATCGGCGTCTTTTGCCTTACGTTTGCGCGCTGCCAACCCAGACGCTGTTGGTAAACGTTAATACCCTGAGTGAGTCTCAAGGGCCATTACTGGCGGCGCTATTTCTCAAGGAGCTTGATACAGCCATGGCGACTCGATTGTTACAACAGCGTCCACGTGAAGGGTGGAGCAGTACGACGGCATTTTTGGCACAGGTTGCCCTGAAGGACATCGACACCTCAACGGTCAGATCGCTGTTGACGATAAAGAGTGAGCTGTTTTTAGCCAGTTTCACCGTGCTGATGGGGGAGACTCACTATAGCCAGCGCAGCCTGTTGCGCAAAGCCGGTAACAGTTTCCAGGTAGTACAGCGGCAATATGGATTAAGCATGATGGTGGAGCCTTGATGCCTAACAGAAAGCCCCGTGAGCAAGCCAGGTTGATACTGCGCTTACCCAGCGATGAAACGCAGCCAGTGCTGTGGTATTTCGCTTCAGCAGACGGTCATCAGCAAGGTAGTTTGGCTATGGGGGAGAACGATGACCAATTGGTGAGCCTGCTTGCCAGATACCCTGCCTGGGTATTGGTGCCTGCGAGCGAGTTGGTTTTCCATCGTGTGACGCTGCCTCGTCGTGCCAGGCGTCAGAGTCTGCAAGTACTGCCGTTTATGCTGGAGGAGCAACTGGCAACGGAGGTTGAACGGCTGCATTTTGCCATTTTGCAGCAAAGTGGTGATGTGTGTGACGTTGCGGTAGTTGATAAAAGCCTGATGCATCAGTGGGTAGCCCGTTGTGAACGTCTGGGGGGGCAGGTGCAGGCAATGTTGCCAGATGTGCTGGCGTTACCCTTGGCCGCCGACGGTTGGAGTGCGGTCAGTCTCAATGATCAATGGTTGTTTCGCCGGGAAAAGCATGCCGGCATGATTGTTGAATCCTCCTGGTTATCGGAGTTTTTGGCCGTGTGGGCACCGCCGGTAATTGAAAGCTACTCCGCGCCACCAGCATCAACCGCTAGCCCTCCGGAATGGCGTGTTCAACCACCGAGGGATTTACTGCAACTGGCGGCAGAAGGTGTGCACGAGAGCGGAGCCGATCTGCGCCAGGGCGAATTCACCCGCTCTAGCCCCTGGCGTACACGATTACGCCCCTGGCGAACCGTGATGATGGCATTAACGGTGTATTTACTGCTGTTGTGTGTGAGCGCCGGGCTGTCTCATTACCGGCTTTGGCAACAGGCTGAACATTGGCGACAGGAAAGTGTGCGGGTCTACCAACAGCTTTTTCCGGCTGATAAAAAGGTGGTTAATCCGCGCGTGCAGATGCAGCAGCACTTGCAACAATTACAACCCATCGAGCAAGCCGGTGTGGTCGCACAGATGCGCCAATTGCAACAGCTGATGGCGGAGAACTCGGCAATCCGGTTCCAGGCACTGTCTTATGACGCTGGCCGTAAAGAGCTGAAAGTCGATATACAGGCGGCCTCTTTTCAGGCGTTGGAACAGTTTCAGGTTGCTGCCGGGCAGCGTTATCAGCTGCAACCTGGTGAAATCAAGCAGAATCCAACTGGGGTAGAGGGCCGACTGACTCTGGGGATAAAGGATGAATGAACTCAAGCACCGCTGGCTACAGCTCAGCCTTCGGGAACGAGGATTGGTATTGGGCTGTGGTGTATTGGTTATCGTCAGCTTGTGCTACTACGCACTGTGGTTGCCCTGGCAACAACAGGCTAGCCAATGGCAGCGTACTATCGCTCGTGAACAAAACACGGTGGAATGGATGTTGCAACAGGCTCCGCGCTTGCGCCAGCAAGGGGCACAACCCATACAGGAGGCTTCCCTAAGCTTGTCGGCTAGGGTGGCGCAGAGCGCTACAGCTCAAAACATGAACATTACCCGCATGCAGCCTCAGGGAGAGCGGCTGGCGGTCACGCTGGAACCTGGCGATTTTAATGCCCTGATGCTTTGGCTCACACAGTTGGAAAAACGTTATAGCGTTCGCATTGTGGCGCTTGAGGTGGCGATGCGTCCCGATAAACCCGGATGGGTGACAGTAAACAAACTGATGCTGGAGCGCAGCGATGGGAGCTAAAGCCAAAAAGGCCGTGCTTTTGTTGGCCTGTTATCTCCTATTGTTGGGAGGCCATGCGCCAGCACGGGTATTACAAGCTTTTATACCCGCAGATATGAAGGTCGGTGGCTTTTCGGGTTCCCTGTGGCAGGGCAGTTTGCACCAGTTAAGCTGGCGTAACATTATGCTGGCCAAGCTGAACTGGCAGTTCACTTTTTCCTCTTGGATGCCAGCCTTGGAGATTGAGCTACGAGATCCGCAAGGCTTGCAGGGAGCCGGTATCCTGCGTGGTTGGCAGGATCTTCAACTGCATGAATGGCAACTCTCTGTTCCTGCAGATGTTGTGCGGCAACAGTTGTCGTTGCCTTTACCGATCACCGCCCAGGGAGAGCTGCGACTGCGGTTGCAACAAGGAGAGTTCAGTTCCGCGGGTTGCCGGAGTCTTGGCGGTGGTGTTGTCAACTGGCAGCACGCACAGCTTGCGACCCCGTTGGGGGCGTTGGAGCTGGCCAACGTGCAAGGACAATTGAGCTGTGATGGAAAAGGGGCTCTGGTGTTGGTGTTGAAACAAGACTCCTCTCATCTGAGCCTGACGGGGCGTGGCACCGTCGGATTTGACGGGCGCTATCAGTTCAACGGTCAGGTTCGCCGAGGGCCGGTGTTACCGGAGACGATGAGGCCACTGATAAATCAGTTAGGCAGGGCCAACGATCAGGGGCAGATACCCTGGCAGGTTCAGGGGCGGTTGCTTTAAACGGCGCTAGGCCGTCTTAAAAGGGTTGGGTAGGTACTTGGCTGACTGCAGGGAGGTTTTTTGAGTTTATTATTGGATTTTACCGTTGCATTTCCCCTCCTCTGGCTGTGTGTCGCGGGGATATTGGGGGCCATAGTGGGTAGCTTTCTCAACGTGGTGATTTATCGATTACCGGTGATGCTGGAAAAGCAATGGCAGCGTGAGGCGCTAGTGCAGCTGGCGCTGCCCTTACCTGAATCCACACCACGTTTTGATCTGCTATTACCGCATTCCTGTTGCCCGCATTGCCAGCATCCTATTGCAGCCAGGGACAATATCCCCTTGCTGAGTTTTCTGTTGTTAAAGGGTAAGGCTCGTTGCTGTGGTGAGCGGATCCCAAGGCGCTACCCGCTGGTTGAAGTGGCAACGGCTATGATGTTTGTGCTGACGGCGCTTATATTCCCGCTAGGTTTCCCTTTGCTGGGCGCCTGGATATTGCTCTCCTTTTTGCTGACGCTGGCAGTTATTGACCATCACAGACAACTGTTGCCAGATGTGCTGACGTTGCCACTGCTGTGGATCGGACTTTTGTTCAATATTCAGGGGCATTTTGCCTCGCTGGAACAGGCGACGATTGGCGCAGTAGCGGGTTATGTCTGCCTATGGAGCGTGTTCTGGCTATTCAAGCTGGCAACCGGTAAAGAGGCTCTCGGCTATGGTGATTTTAAATTACTTGCGGCGTTAGGGGCCTGGTTAGGTTGGCAAGCGTTGCCACAGGTGATTTTGGTGGCGGCGGCCAGTGGGCTGCTGGTTACGCTGATACAGCGCGGGTTGGCGAAACAAGATCTTAATCAACCGTTAGCCTTTGGCCCCTGGCTCGCCGTGTCGGGCGCGGTCAATATGTTTATACCCTGGAGCTTTTAAGCGCCTATATCTTGATTGGAAGCGCTAGCAAGCGCACCCAGTCTTGTTCCTGAAGTACGACTTTTGTTAGTCGGTTGACCAATGATCAAGAAATCACACGCGTGTTACTTACTGATACTAAAGGGAATGGTTATGTATAAGATTACGATGTTGGCGGTGTTGCTTACGGGAATGCTTAATGCTCAGGCGGCAACGGTTTATACCGGAGATAAAATTGAGGGTAATCCGGTTATCAGCAAGTTGGATGTAGACGATCTGGAGGCAGGAAAGGTTTATCGCTTCATGTTCCAGGGAACCAGCAATGGGATCGGTCAACATTGGTATGTTCCTGTTATGGTGGCCAAAGGTGCGCAGCCTGGTCCTAAGCTGGGTCTGCAAGCGGCGGTCCATGGTGATGAATTAAATGGTACCCGGGTGATACAGCAGGTGTTTGAAAAGCTGGATCCCGCAGAGTTGAAAGGCAGCGTGATCGGTGCCGTGGGTGCGAATCCTTCAGGCATGTTGGCCAATAACCGAAACTGGCAGTTGGCCAATGACGGCGGAGATATGGTCGATTTCAACCGGGTCTGGCCGGGTAAAGAAAAAGGTAACGCCGCCGAACAGCAGGCTTGGCTGCTATGGAATAATTTGTGGGCGGGCAATGCCACGCTGTTCGTTGATATGCACACGCAGAGCCGGGGTACCGAATATCCCTTGTTCATCTATGCGGATTATCGTAACCCGCAGGTGAAGCAAATGGCTGAACTGTTCCCGGCGGACCAGATTAAAGCCGATCCTGGTGAGGAAGGCTCCGTCGAAACCACTTTCGTTGAGAACAAGATCCCTGCCATTACACTCGAAATTGGCAAGCCCAAGCTCTATCAACCTGAACTTATCGCGCGCAGTTTGACAGGGGTGCGTAATCTGATGGTTCAACAAGGCATGACAGCCGGAACATTAGGGACAACGGCTAAAGAGCAAAAAACCTTTATCGGTAATGAAATGAGCTCGATCCGAGCTGAGGTTGGCGGATTTGCCGAGGTTTTGGTTAAGGTCGGCGATACGGTGGTCAAAGGGCAGAAGGTGGCGGTTCAGCGTAATGCATTTGGCGACATCATTCGGGAATATACTGCGACCCATGATGGCCGAGTGTTAGCTATCGGCAATGATCCGTTGCGCGAACCCCGGGCTTTGCTGGTTCGTATCCTGTTCAACAATCCTGAACCCCAGTGTGCTGATGGTTGCTAATTGACGTGAGGTTTTTTTAACCCCTTGAAGATCCCTTCAAGGGGTTAAATAGGCTAATTATTCCAATAGCCTGGGGTTGTTTATCAGGCCGAACGCAAATGTTTTCTGCTACCTAACAGTGCCCAGCCGCTCAGCAGTGCCATCATCATCAGATAATAGCTTGGTGCCAGGCTGGTTCCAGTTGCGGTGATTAGCAGGGTGCAGATCAGCGGTGCAAAGCCACCAAATACCGTCACCGCCACGTTGTAACTGATCGCCATACCGCTGGCCCGTGTTGCCATCGGGAACAAGTCGGCCATCACCGAAGGCACCGTCGAGAAGTAAATGGACTTCAGCAAGGCCAGCCAGCCAACCATTAACATCAGCATCATCGGCGAAGTGTGGTTCACCACCAGCAGGAATGCCGGATAAATAGTCAGCAGCAGCAGGATCAGTGAACCCCACATCAACGGCAGGCGGCCGACTTTTTCCGCCCATAATCCCATTATCGGGGTGACTACCGTTAAAATCACACCGGCTAACAGGGTTGCACTAAAGGCGGCGGAACCGGACAGATTCAGGTTTTTGGTTGCGTAGGTGGGCACATAATTCAGCATGTAGTTGATGGCGGTGGAAATCACCATCAGCCCGATGGCCAGCAACAGCAGGTTTTTTTGATTACCGACCAGCATCTTTAACGGTGCTTCGGGTTTCTTCTGCTGTACAAAGCTGGCCGGCTCATGCACATGGCGGCGGATATACAGCCCCACCGGGCCGATCAGTAGCCCAAAAGCAAAGGGAATACGCCAGCCCCAGTCCTGGATTTGGCTTTCTGTCAGCCAGTGGGTCATACCTAACCCGAAGGCGGAAGCCATCAGCGTGCTGGCGCCTTGCGTGGCAAACTGCCAACTGGCGATAAACGCCTTGCGCTCCGGGAAGTGTTCGACCAGAAAGGCGGTTGAGCTGCCAAACTCCCCACCGGCGGAAAAACCCTGAATCAATCGGGCAATCAAGATCATCAGCGGAGCCGCCAGCCCAATGGTGGCGTAAGAAGGCATAAAGGTGATGATCGCACCGCCAAGCAGCATCAGGCTGATGGACATCAACAGTGCCTTCTTGCGGCCAACCCGATCGGCATAGGCTCCGAGCACCACAGCACCCAGAGGGCGGATTAAGAATGAGACACCGAAGCTGCCGAAAGTCAGCAACAATGAAACGGCCGGATCCTCCGTAGGGAAAAAGGCATGGGCGATATAGCTGGCGAAAAAGCCATAAACCGCGATATCGAACCATTCCAACGCGTTGCCGATGCAGGTGGCAAACAGCGTTTTATACAAATTGGGCTTGGCCGCTACGCTATCCTGTTGGGCTATCGCGCTCATGAAGACTCTCCTGCCCGGCGTTGTGCCAGGATCGTGCTGCCATTTTCGCCCAACTCCCAGAACAGGCGAGTCATGATCTGCAATCCTTCACGAGCAATGGATTTCAACATATGCTCATTGACCCCGTGTTGACCACAGGCCGGATAGGAGTGGGGGATCCACAGCGTGGGCAGTCCCAACGTATCGGCAAACACGTCATTAGGCAGCGAACCGCCCAGATTGGGCAGCAATGCGGGCTTTTTGCCGCTGGTTTGTTGCAGGATCTCAAGTGCCCAGGGAACGAGTGGATCTTGTGGATTGAGCCGGGTGGCCGGTGAACCATGTAGCCATTCCACCTCCACATTGCCAAAGCCGTGTAATTGCAGATGCTGTTGGATATGGTTAACCAGATTTTGCCAGTCGGTACCGACCACGAAGCGCAGTTGGCATACCGCCGTTGCGCTGCCGGGGATGGCGTTCATTGGCCGAGCCGGGTTGCCCGTTTGATAGGCCAGTACTTCAAGCGTGTTCCAACCATACAGGCGCTCGCTAGGGGTCAGGCCAGCTTCACCCCAGTTCTCATCGATCGCCGGATCGCCAGCTTGGCCGCCAACGCTGAGATCGCGCAAAATGGCACGCAGGTTGCTATCCAGAGGGGCGGGTTTCAGCGCTGCAACCTGTAACTGCCCATGTTGATTAATCAGAGAAGCGATGGCATTAGCCAGTTGGGTTCCAGGATTGCTGAGTAATCCCCCCCAGTTGCCAGAGTGATAGGCGTTATCCCTGGCGTGAATGCTGAGGCGGAAATTGATACAGCCGCGTGAGCCTAGGAACAATGTGGGCTGTGTGGCGTTCAGCCGTGGGCCATCGGAGGCGATAAACAGATCGGCTTGCAGCAATTCGCGTTGCTGCTGGCAAATGGCCGCGAGCCCAGGGGAACTGATCTCTTCGCCCATTTCGAAAATCAGCTTGCAGTTGAACCCTAGTTTGCCCCCGCGTGCGTGGAAAACCTGCTCCAGCGCCGCCAGGTTAATACTGTGCTGGCCTTTGTTATCCGCGCTGCCACGGCCGTACCAACGATCGCCTTCTTCACTCAATTCCCAAGGCGAAAGACCTGTGCGCCAGTTCTCGTCATCGCCGAAAACCACATCGCCGTGGCCATAGCTCAGCAGGGTAGGTAAGGAAGGATCTTCAATGCGTACGGCGATCAGAAACGGGCGGTTGGCTGCTTCCGGGTTATCGAACAGTTGTAACTCGAAACCCAATGCCCGTAACGGCGGCATGATTTCCTGTTCGAGGTAGAGCAAAATGCCGGCATCGTCGTCATGCCGCTGGCTTTCGGTGGCCAGCGCGATGCGCCGTGCCAATATGCGGCGGAATTCGCCACTGTCAAAATACGCTGTCGCCAAAGCGACGGCCTGTTCACCCGTCATGATTATTTTCCCCGTTGTGTTTGCGTTGTGTTGTTTTACTTGTTGTGTTTGTTATCTAAGCTAAAATCGGGGTTTGCCACAATTATCCATTTAACAAACAAGCTTTGCTTTAAAGGCAACGGTGGTTTGCTCGTTGGCAAGCTTTGCACCATGGAGAGGGACGGCATGTTGAGTAGCGAGGTTCGCTTTTTTCTGGTGGTCGCCAACTGTGGTTCGCTCAGTGCGGCCAGTGAACAGCTGTTTGTGGCGGTCTCGGCGATCAGCAGGCAGATCCAGCGCCTGGAAGTGCAGGTTGGCACGCCATTGTTCGAACGCCACGCGCGGGGGATGGTGCTGACCGAGGCCGGGCAGATTTTTGAAAACCATATTCGTAAAAGCCTGTTGAATATTGAACAGGCGGTGGCAGAAATCAAAGGGTTGAAAGCCGAACGCCGTACTGCGCTACGCGTGGCCTGTAGTAATGGAGTGGCTTTTATGCTGATGCCACAACTGATGGCGCGTTTTCGTGCAGAATACCCGGCTGTCAGCTTCGTGCTGACGGTGGCAGACACTAAAACGTTGGCGCGGTTGGTACGTAATGGCGAGTGTGACATGGTGCTGCAGTTTAGTTTGCACCCAGAGCGGGGTGTTGAGGTAGCGGCTTCGTGGCCTGCACCGGTCTTGTTGTTGATGAGGAAGGAGCACCCATTAGCCGGCAGGCAGGTGGTTTTGGCAGATCTCTGCCAGTATCCGGTGTGTCTGCCAGAGCCGGGCTCCACAATACGTCAACTGTTTGATATCGCTTGCCAGATGAATGGCACCTTCATTGAACCAGTGCTAACCTGTGATAACTTCTCCACGCTGTACTATTTTTTACAGGGCTCCCCGCTGGCGGTGACCATCTGTAGCCAGTTTACCGCGATGCCGTTGTTGCAACCGCAAGGATTGATCCTGAAACATTTTGCTGTCGAGCAGCAAAGCCCGCGGACCTTGCAGCTGCAATTACCTCTGGGGCGGCAGCGGAGCACGGCTTTGGAGCTGTTTGTGGACTATATTAATCAGACATTAAGCCGCGAAGAACGGGCCATCGGTGAGAAATTCGGCATATAAGCCGTTTTTTAATCAACAAGATAAATAATCTGTTGATTACGCTTGATTGTTCCAGTCTGGCTGTATTATATTGCGCCCCACGGAAACAGCACGACTTCCAACAGATTTCGCCGGCTTAGCTCAGTAGGTAGAGCAACTGACTTGTAATCAGTAGGTCACCAGTTCGATTCCGGTAGCCGGCACCATATAAGAAACCCCAGCAGAAATGTTGGGGTTTTTTGTTTTGGGCATCCATGGTGCGGCGCAGTCAATGACCGCGCCCTTAGGCCCTTTAAATATCGGTGGCCAGCCATTGATCAGACTCTTCAAACATCTCTTCCAGCATACGGT
The DNA here is from genome assembly GCF_047530005.1 of Serratia sp. N21D137. Lineage (NCBI taxonomy): Bacteria > Pseudomonadati > Pseudomonadota > Gammaproteobacteria > Enterobacterales > Yersiniaceae > Serratia > Serratia sp. N21D137. Next base: position 83,482 of record NZ_JBLJAJ010000007.1, on the reverse strand, counting down.
TTAACTTCTCGCGGTCACTTTTGCTGGCGTCTGAGTTAAGGCCGTTGGCCTGCATGGGTTTTACCTTCACTTCTGCATCCGGAAAGATGCGATGTACCCGTTTTGTCAGCTCGGCCTTGATGATTTCATCGGCACCGGGGATCCCTGCGACATTACGCTTATCAAACACCAATTCAACGAACATAGCCCAACCCTAAATTTACTGTTTATGTATACAGTTATTTTGACCGAAGGGACGGGGTGAGTGCAAGAGGGGGAGGGGAAAATTTTATCGTGGTCTATTTTGGGGAATGTGTGCTCTATAGAGTTGCCAATATCGCCATTACGCACTATTTGCCACGGTATCCCTGGCTGAGATTAATAGTATAGAGCTACCTTGAAATTGATAATCATTCTTAATATGCAACAAGATTTATCCATAATTATTAGAAGGTTGAGTGCCTTCTTTCTATCAGGTATCTGCCTAGCATTCTTGATAGGCCTTATCTTCATTGACGTTCATTGGTTGCATAACTTTGTCTCCGAGACGTCGCTCACCGAGGTAACCCAAGAGATCATACTGGTGGCGATAGCCCTCAGCTTCTTTATCTCCGCTTATCGTCAGGCGGAACATCGGTATGCCAGGGTATTAATCGGTGGCTTCTTCCTATGTATGCTGATCCGCGAGATGGACTTTGTGTTCGATATGCTGCGGCATGGTGCCTGGGTGTGGTTTGCCTTAGCCGTAGCGCTGACCTGTGTACTTTATGCTCTCAAAGAGCTGCCCGCTACGCTACGTGGGCTAGCACATTTCTTCAGTCACCCAAGTTACGGCGTGATGTTTTCCGGGCTGTTATGCATATTAGTTTTTTCACGTCTGTTTGGTATGCAACTGCTATGGCATGAGCTGATGCTCGATGGATATAACCGCGTGGTGAAGAATATGGTGGAAGAGGGCTGTGAGCTATTTGGCTATTCGCTTTGCCTGTTTGCGACGATGGGGTATCTCCGAACTGAGTGCCATCGATAATGAGTTATGGTCTCCACACTTCTTGTGAAAGGGGATCCCTCGATGTTGGTGGTGTCAGTGCTGCCAGGTTTGGTGACATTCTTAACCTGGATTTTGCTGTTGCCATTACTCACTATTTGTCAAGGTATGCATCGTTGGTTTTTATTATGCATATTGATATTTGTGCGTCAGTTTGAATGAATCCATCATAGTTGAGTGCAAAGATGCTTGGTTGTGCAATACTTTTTTTACATGTCTAAGGCTAGTATTTAAGCTCTTATATTTAAAATTTTTCCAAAGGGAATTAATTACATGAAAAAAACATTACTCTTTTTAGGTGTGCTATCGGTTGGCACCATCGGTGTGGTGACGTCGGCAGTTGCCCAAGATGCTGATAACAAAAATGCACTAAAGCCAGCGATTAATTTGGCAGAGTTGTTTGCTGAAAAGTCTGGTATATGGTCGACTTATCCTGAAAATGATGCCTATGTTTTTGATCGCTCAGAGGAAAGCTATACTGTCGTCGCTAAACGAGCGGATGGTGTTGTTGCACTGGTCAATAAACAGGAGAGCTATACGACCCCTGGGAAAATGGTATTAATGGGGACCTACTTTAACTGCAATAAAATGACTGATGCGACTTTTTATGTTGAAGATGTCAGTGTAGACGACGTAGCCAAGCAGCTTGCTGACCCGGCTATTGATGATCCAGAGAGAGTGCGTGGTTTTGATGCGAGTATGCCCGTTCACGATCTTTATCTGGTCGCTTGCCCGCAGAGCTGAAACTCGTTGGGTTATTAATCGATGGTGGTCTCTGATTAGTGATGTGCTTGAGAACAGTCGCCATGGCAGCGCTATCCAATGAGAAACACAAGCTGACGAACGACCTGAGATGATACATTGGTATGGCCTGTTGCTAGTCAGTAGCTTATTTAATCAAAAAACCTCGCTTTGGCGGGGTTTTATCATTTTTATTAACATTTTACGCGTGAGCGTAAGAAACCGCTCTAATCTTCTGAATTCTTTTGCTAGTTTATTATTCTTTGCTGTGGATATTCCATAAGGAACAAAGCGTGAAGAGGGTTTGGATAGGATTTCAAATTGGCTTGCCGACATTGCTGCTAGTAATTGCCACATCGTTATTGTCGGGGTGTGTAAAAACAGACTCTGTTGCTAAAACCAGGCCATCCGGAAACAGTGTTGATGATCTTTTTACTCCCCTCAACGGTGGTACTACTAATGCCTCTGGGGTGGGGGGGGAAAAGTATGCCGAGCAGGTTCGATACGCTATTCAACGCAATTTTTACGATGCCAATTCATATGCTGGTAAACAATGCAATTTAAGGATCCAGTTAGCTCCGGATGGTATGCTTCTGGATGTCCAGGCTGTAGATGGTGACCCTGCACTTTGTCGTGCAGCTATCAAGGCAATAGCAAATACCACCTTCCCCAAACCTCCATCACAAGTTGTTTATAGTGTTTTTAAAAACACTGTACTGGAATTCAGGCCCCTGGCGAGCGAGTGATAAAACCATCGACCAGGCAGACGTTTTCAACGTATTACACATCTTGGAGCTCAGGCGGCAAACGGCAAAGATTGAGTTTATAAAGCGCGCATTAGCCACTTCAGACGGCAAGGGCCATGGCGGTAGTTGAAATCCCCAAAGCCGCCACAACATAATCAACGCTGCCCCGTACCGGCTCCGTAATGTTCGCAATAGGGTTGGAACATAGGGAGGGGCAGCGCCTTTCCTGATCAGGATTACGTTGAGCATGCACGGTTAAACCAGGAGGGTTAAAAAAACACTGTTAAAACATAGAATAAGCAGACTTGGTATACGGTATAGACGTATTTAGCTGAATCACTCATTTCGCCGGCAATTTTACCATCGTTTTACCATTGCCAAATTCCAGGCATAAAAAAACCAACCGTAAGTGGTTGGTTTCTCTATCGAATATTGGTCGGCATGAGAGGATTCGAACCTCCGACCCCCGACACCCCATGACGGTGCGCTACCAGGCTGCGCTACATGCCGACGCAGAACCCTATACTACCGTTTTCAGAAGTAAATTCAAGCAGCTACCTCACCGATTGCTCTAGATTTAAGCAGTTAGTTGGCGATAAAGCGTTTTACATCGGTCAGCACCTGTAACAGCAGGGCTAGCTGGGGTTTCTCGTCTTTAATCTCGTTATCGTCTTGATCGTAGGCACGGTAGTTGCCATTACCATCCAATGTCAGCGTCTGCGTTGGCGTGGTGATCACCAACTGGGTGCCGTCACCGGTGGCGAGCCAATTGTTTTTACGCTGTGCGGCAAACAGGTCTTCGCCCTGCGAATAGTCGTTAGCCGGTGTTTTCACATGCAGCAGACGTTGCATCAGCGTGCGCATCACATCGTTATGATTGGTCAGCTTATTGATGGTTTGTGCCGGGGTGCCTGGCCAGTGAATGACCAACGGAACCTGCAACTGGCTGCGATTAAAGCTGCTACCTGCTCCCCAGTTGCCTTTACCGGTATCGTTGAATTCTATGCCGTGCTCAGCGGTGATCACCACCACGGTTTTATCCAACAGGCCTTTTTCTTTCAGCGTTGCCAGCACCTGCTCGATCTGCGCATCGACGTCTTTCGCGCCAGTACGATAGAGCTGGGTAAAGGCTTCCGGCGAGAGCTTGTTGTCGCCTTCTGGGAACTTTGCACCGCTGAAATTGATATAGGAGAACCAGGGGCTATTTCCGCTCTGTGTGGCCAACCAGCTCTGCCACTGATGCGTGGTGGCGGCATCGCTCTGCACGAACGGTTCCGGCGGGAGCGAGAAATCGGTCAATAGTGCCTGGCGGTAAAGCGTGGCGTTGAAACCGTCTGAAGAGAACAGGCCGAACTGATAGCCTTGATCGCTCAGTGCGCTAATCAAAGCGGCCGGTTTGCGCCCGGCCAGAATGCCATCCAGATAGGTAGGCGAAATACCGTAGAACAGGCCAAACAGGCCGGTGTCCGCATGGTTACCGGAGCTGTAATGGTCGCTGAAGCGGATATTTTCCTGGGCAAAGCGGCTCAGGCCTGGCATGTCTTGCGCCATATCCTGGGTACGCACACCGTTCACCACGATCATCAGCAGGTTGTAGCCGCTGCCTTTATCGCTGTAGTTCAGGCTATTGAGCGGATATTCAACGGCAGCCGCTTCTGGATTGCCCTGTTGCATCAGGCGGCGCTCATATTCTTGCTGATCGAGCAGGCCGTGTTTTTCCAGGAACTTACGCGCCGTCATGGGGTAAGAGAGTGGTAAGTTGGCGCGTTGCATGGTGATCGGCCGATAGAAATTGGCATCCGCCCAGATATAAATCAGGTGCGAAGCAAAGAACGAACAGATGAACAGCACCGCCAGCGGTTTGCCGAAGTTGCGCCGGTTCAGGCTGCGCAGTTTCTGCCAGCTCCAGGTCGCAAACAGCATTTCGATCAGGAATATCACCGGCACGCAGATAAACACTAGCTGCCAGTCGCGCGCCAGCTCACTTTGGTCCGGATTGATAACCAACTCCCACACCACCGGATTAAGGTGCAGGTGGAAGTGGGTAAAGACTTCGCTGTCGACCAGCAGCAACGTCAGCCCAGCGGTGGCCAACGTCGCGGAAATAAATCGCAGCAGGCGCTGCGACATCACCACAAAGGTGAGCGGGAAGATGATCAGCAGGTAGGCGGCAAAGACAATAAAGCTGAACTGCCCAATCAGGCTGACCAACGCATAGACTCGCCCCAGCAATGAGGACGGCCAGTCGGTAACAAACAGGTAGCGGCTGCCCAACCCGATACTGAGCAGAATATTAAATAAGGCGAACCAGTGCCCCCAGCTAATCATCTGGGAGACTTTTTCACGATAACGCTGACGGTTTGTCACCATAAGTAATTATTAATGCGCTTTATCTTCACGGATAGAAGCCTGCAGGGCTTCAGCAAACGATCTGGCCAGTGTCTTCCGCTGTGCGGGAGCAATACTGGTGTTGATCAAATTGGTTACCATGTTGCCCAGAACCATCAAAGAGAGGTCGGTGGGAGTATGGTGTTTTTCCAGAACGTTGACCAGCTCAGAGAGCAGTTGTTCAACGTGTTCGTCACTATAACGAGATGATTGTGGCATAAATATTGTGCTCAAAGCTCGACAAAGTCCCATATCTTACCGTATGGAGCCGTGATTTTCCGCTCTTTTATAGCGTGAAGATCGTTAAGGCATTGCCATGCCCGTTGTCTTTCGGCTTCGTCAGTGCTTGAATACGCGCTCAAAGAACAGGAGGATTGATCATGAGTCTGGATATCGAGCAGATTGCACTGCACCAGTTGGTAAAACGCGATGAGCAGACGCTGGAAGTGGTGTTGCGCGATTCCCTTCTTACCACCAATGCGGCGGTGGAAGAGATGATGGCAGAGCTGCATCGCGTTTACAGCGCCAAGAGTAAGGCTTACGGCCTGTTCAACGAGCAGAGCGAACTGGCGGACGCGTTGCGTAACTGCCGTAAAGGTGATGACGATTTCCTCGCATTTAGCCGTGCTGCCACCGGCCGTCTGCGCGACGAACTGGCCAAATATCCGTTTGCCGACGGTGGCGTGGTGCTGTTCGCTCATTACCGCTATCTGGCGGTGGAATACTTGCTGATCACGGTGCTGAACAGTTGCAACAGTACGCGTGTCAATGAAGAGTTGGATATCCGCACCACCCACTATCTGGATATCAACCACGCGGACATTGTGGCGCGTATCGATCTGACCGAATGGGAAACCAACCCGCAATCGACTCGCTACCTGACATTCCTCAAAGGGCGGGTAGGGCGCAAGGTCTCCGATTTCTTTATGGATTTCCTGGCGGCGTCGGAAGGGCTGGATACCAAAGCGCAAAACCGTGGCTTGTTACAGGCGGTGGATGATTACTGTGCCGATGCTCAACTAGGCAAACACGAACGCCAGACGGTGCGTCAGCAGGTTTACAGCTACTGTAATGAGCAGTTGCAGGCCGGTGAAGAGATTGAGCTGCAGGAACTGTCGAAAGAGATAGCCCCGGTGGGCGAGAAGGATTTCCTGCAGTTTTCCAGCGAACAGGGCTACGAACTGGAAGATAGCTTCCCGGCGGATCGCGGCACGTTACGCCAATTGACCAAATTTGCCGGCAGCGGCGGCGGTATCAGCCTGAACTTTGATGCGATGCTGCTGGGGGAGCGCATTTTCTGGGATGCGGCCACCGATACCCTGACGATCAGAGGTACGCCACCGAATCTGCGCGATCAGTTGCAACGTCGCACGGGCGGCAAGTAAGCATCGCAGAATGATAGCCAATAAAAAACGCCGCAATTGCGGCGTTTTTCACTTCGGCGTCCCGAAAATCGATAACGTGGCGATTAAACGCGAACGAAGTCGATGTGAGCCAGTTTTGGCTTGAACGGGTGACGCTGTACAGCCTGAACCTTAACTTTGGTTTCTTTACCGTCGACAACCAAAACTACGGCTTCGCTGTAGAATTCTGGTTTAACTTCCATGTTCTTGACAGAATCATGGTCTAGTTCGATAGCAATCGCAGCTTCTTCGCCACCATAGATGATAGCTGGGAATTTGTTTGCTGCACGCAGGCGGCGGCTCGCACCCTTACCCTGGTCTTTACGTACTTGTACGTTGATAGTGAACATTGTTTTTTCTCTTAAAAGAAAATTTACCCTGCTACAGGCGACCCAGTAACAGGCTCGATAACCTGCTTTCACACTGGGCGAACCCAGGTAAAGCGGGCGGCATTTTAACGGAAAGCCGCTCGCTGGGCAATGAAAACCTGCCGCTCGGGCCTAATACAGCTCATTGGCACGGCGAAAGCGGCCCTGATAATCAAAAACTTTTTCACGTATTTGCCAGAACTGGCCGCGTTTACGTGCGACGACAAAGTCTGGATGGCGCAACAGCGCCTGCTGAGCCAGAATGTCCGCTGCGTTTTGCCAACTGAAGGGGACGCCTGGTGCCCGTTGGTGCGGGCGCAGGAACAGCATCTCGAAGGCCTTGCGTTGTGCGGGCGTTTGCAGGCGGAACCGTTCGCTGGTGCTGGTGCCATCTTCGTCATAATAGGTGGCTTTCAGCCATTCCCCTTTGTCGTCCTTGCCGCTCTGCAGTTCCATTCCGCCACAGCGCAGGACTAGCGCATCCTTCAGCTTCAATGCGGCCTTCAGCATATCATCCGGATCGACCAGCACTTCCTGGCACTGATGGCAGCGGCGTGCCGCAATATCGTTCTCTGCGCCGCAGTGCGGGCAGCATTTGAAACGGAAGCGATAGTCACACTGCTCGCGATGCCCCTCATCATCTTCCAGCCAGCCCTGACAGCGACGGCCATAGTGCTCGATGATGTCGCCGTTCTCGGTGCATTTGCCCCAAAACAGGTTGGCAAAACCGCAGCCAGGGCAAAAGACCTGCACCGGTTGGCTGTCTGAGTGGGGTTTGCTAACGCCCACTTCCGGCGTGAACAAATCGTGGGGATTGCCGGCATAGTCCAGGATCAGGCAGTCGGTCTTGCCTGGGGCCAGCCGTAAACCGCGCCCGACGATCTGCTGATACAGGCTGACGGACTCGGTGGGGCGCAAAATAGCGATAAGATCGACATGAGGTGCGTCGAAACCCGTCGTCAGCACTGCCACGTTAACCAGATAGCGCAATTGCTGTTGCTTAAAAGCTTCGATCAGCGCGTCACGTTCGCCGGGGGGCGTTTCTGCACTGACCAGCGCCGCCTCCCCACTTGGTAACAGGCCATGCACTTCACGGGCATGCTCGACCGTGGAGGCAAAAATCATTACGCCTTTGCGGGTTTCGGCGTATTCGACGATCTGGCTGATGATGTGTGGCGTAATGCGGTTTTGCTGTTTCAGCTCGCGGTTAAGATCCACTTCGCTGAACAAGCCGTTGCTTCTGGCCTCCAGGCGGCTGAAATCGTACTGCACGATCGGCATATCCAGCCGTTCTGGCGGCACCAGGAAGCCGTGTTTAATCATATAGCGCAACGGCAGCTCATAAATGCAGTCGCGAAACAGGCTGTTGCCGTCGCCACGGGTGATGCCGTGGTAGTGATATTGATAGATCCAGCCTTTGCCCAGCCGGTAAGGGGTGGCCGTCAACCCAAGCAGGCGCAACTGTGGGTTGGTTTTTTGCAGGTGTTGAATAATCTGTTGGTATTGGCTGTCGTCATCGTCGCTGATGCGGTGGCATTCGTCGACGATCAGCAGTGAAAACGCGCCGTCGAACAGCGATAAATTACGTGCTACCGATTGCACACTACCAAACACCACCTTGCCGCTGCTCTCTTTTTGCTGAAGCCCGGCGGCGAAGATGTCGGCCTCCAGGCCGTAAGCGCAGTATTTACTATGGTTTTGCGCCACCAGCTCTTTAACGTGGGCCAGTACTAACACCCGGCCACGGGCGCGTTTTGCCAACTCGGCGATCACCAGGCTTTTGCCTGCGCCGGTTGGCAGCACGATCAGGGCCGGTTCAGGATGTTGGCGGAAATGCTTGATGGTGGCATCGACCGCTTCCAACTGATAGGGGCGAAGGGTAAAAGCCATGCGTTAGTATCGCTCGCTGAAGTGGGCTGTAACATTCCACTGAAATTGTGACATTTTGCTCCTCAGACGGCGGAAAAATTTCTATTATTATGCCCTCTGCGGCTACGCAGTGCGAGAAGCATGGAAATTACCCCTGTTATGGCATCGTTTCCGTCGCTATACTAAGCGGCTTCCCTACTCGAACATCCTCTTCGAACCTGTTTTCTGCACCTGGTGCGACAACGGGGCGTCATATTTAGCAACCAGATCAATGCGATCATAACAACGACAGGCAAAGCAGATTCAATGCGACTGGACAAGTTTTTATCTCAGCAGTTGGGTATCAGCCGTGCGCTGGTAGCGCGTGAACTCCGTGCAAAACGTGTCACCGTAGACGGTGAAGTGGTCAAGAGCGGGGCGCTCAAGCTGGCTCCGGAACAGGAAGTGCGGTTTGATGGCAACGTGTTGTCACAGCTGAACGGACCACGTTATTTCATGCTCAATAAGCCACAGGGTTATGTGTGCTCGACCGACGATCCGGATCATCCAACCGTGCTCTATTTCCTGGATGAACCCGTTGCGTACAAGCTGCATGCGGCAGGACGGCTGGATATTGATACCACCGGCCTGGTACTGATGACCGATGATGGCCAGTGGTCGCACCGTATCACCTCACCGCGCCACGAGTGTGAGAAAACCTATCTGGTGACGTTGGAACATCCGTTGGCCGCTGATACCGCTCAGCAGTTCGAGCAAGGCGTGCAGCTACATAACGAAAAAAATCTGACCAAGCCAGCGAAGTTGGAAAAAATCGAAGAGACCCTGGTGCGCCTCACCATCAGCGAAGGGCGTTACCATCAGGTGAAGCGCATGTTTGCAGCCGTGGGTAATCGGGTCATCGAATTACACCGTGAGCGCATTGGCGCCATTGTGTTGGATGACGATTTGGCACCGGGGGAATATCGCCCGCTGACCGAAGAAGAGATTGCCAGCGTAGGCGCACCGCACCTGCTGGATTAATTTTTGCGACCGACCAAGGAGTCGTTGAACGTGCAACAGAACCGGACCTCTCACCTCGGTTTGATCTTTATTCTGGGCCTGCTGTCCATGCTGATGCCACTGGCGATCGACATGTACTTACCCAGCATGCCGATAATCGCCCAGGAGTTTGGCGTGGAGTCGGGCCGGGTGCAGATGACGCTCAGTGCCTACATGTTGGGCTTTGCCGTTGGCCAACTGTTCTATGGGCCGATGTCCGACAGCATTGGTCGCAAGCCGGTGATCCTGTGGGGCACGCTGATTTTTGCTATCGCCGGTGGGGCCTGTGCGATGGCCCAATCCGTGGAGCAACTGATCAACCTGCGTTTCCTGCACGGGCTGGCCGCTGCTGCGGCAAGCGTAGTGATCAACGCCCTGATGCGTGACATGTTCACCAAGGATGAGTTCTCACGCATGATGTCGTTCGTGATCCTGGTGATGACCATTGCGCCATTGCTGGCTCCGATGATCGGTGGCGTGCTGCTGCTATGGTTCAGCTGGCATGCCATCTTCTGGACCATGGGGGCTGCGGCGTTGTTGGGGTCGGTACTGGTGGCGTTCTTTATCAAGGAGACGTTACCCAAGGAGCGGCGGCAAAAATTCCATCTGCGTACCACGCTGAGGAATTTCGGCTCGTTGTTCCGCCACAAGCGCGTGTTGAGCTACATGCTGGCCAGTGCTTTCTCGTTTGCCGGGATGTTTTCTTTCCTCAGCGCCGGGCCGTTTGTCTATATCGAGCTGAATAACGTTTCACCGCAGCATTTTGGCTATTACTTTGCGCTGAACATCGTGTTTCTGTTCCTGACAACCCTGATCAATAGCCGCAACGTGCGACGCCTAGGGGCAGTAAAAATGTTCCGTCTTGGTCTGTTTGTGCAATTGACGATGGGCGTGTGGTTGCTGGCCGTCACCGCCAGCGGGCTGGGTTTTTGGGCTTTGGTGCTCGGGGTGGCGGTTTATCTCGGCTGTATCGCCATGATCTCGTCTAACGCAATGGCGGTGATCCTGGACGATTTCCCCCATATGGCGGGAACCGCTTCTTCACTGGCCGGGACGTTGCGCTTCAGCATTGGCGCGCTGGTTGGGGCAATACTGTCCTTGGCCCCAGGTAAGAGCGCGTGGCCGATGGTTTCATCGATGGCTCTGTGCAGCATCGTTGCGGTATTGTTCTATTTTTATGCCAGCCGTCCGCGCAATAATCCTGCCTGATTACCCCTCACCCTAACCCTCTCCCACAGGGAGAGGGGACCGATCGAGCTATTTTATCGATACTGAGATCACCTTGGCTCTTCCAATGAATGTGCCACCACTTTACGCCTGAACCCTACCACAACACCTGACTCCCTCGGGACCGGATGTGCCATAGGTTAAATCCTGCATCGGATTACAGCGCCGGGCCAGCTCCCTCTCCTTGGGGAGAGGGTTGGGGTGAGGGAGATCAAATGCAATTAGACCCCAATCTGCCTGCTAGCAAGTTTAAGTTTGTTGCGAAATATATGCAGGCTAACTAAACGTCGACCAAACGAACTGTAGTTTTTTTGTTAAATATGGCGGCGTTATTTTCCCTGGTGGCCAGAGGTGCAACCCGTTGGTTGATGGGGTATTTCCTTGGCGGTTAATCGGGATAATATTGTTTTAAATCAAAATATTATTGATTTAACCTGCCTTGGGTATTTGAGCGAGATGTTTGCACAATGTAAAATTATACCGATTGTAAAGTAACCGCATTGCAAGAAAAAAATGTTGAGATCGCGGCAGGAAAGGGTTACATATAACGCAAAAATGCGAGCTGAGTCGCAAAACGCCGTGAGAGAACCTTCTACGGTGGAGAAAAACTGAGTGATATCAGCAAGCGCAGGATGTGGTTAATTGTTTGTTGCAAATTTTACTTTAAAATAACATTTGTGGGCGGCAAAGTCGGATGATCCCGGCTATAATTAAGTCATCCTGTGATGTAAAAAGTGTTTCATCTTTTCATACTAGGGATTTCATGTGGACAGTTTCCAGCTTTCGGTAGTGCATCGCTTGCCGCAAAGTTATCGTTGGCTATCAGGTTTTACCGGCAGCAAGGTTGAACCGATTCCGCTTAGCGGCATAGACGAAGATAACGATCTGATCGGCCTCAAGCTGCTCAGCCATGACGGGCGCGAAGCCTGGCGGGTCATGCAGCAGCTCAACCTGTCTCTGCAAGAGATACAGGTCAACTGCTCCATCGTTGAATGGGAAGGCGAGCCTTGCCTGTTCGTTCATCAATGTGATGAAAGTGCCGCCATGTGCCGCTTGAAAAACGTCGGTGCGGCGATTGCCGAGCAGCTCAGCGCGCAGTACCCCTTCTGAATGATGCCGCTAATCAACCAACTGCAATAACTGCTGTGTATAGGCAGCAGCAGGTGCGTTGAAAATCGTCTGGCAGTTACCCTGCTCCACGACTTCTCCCTGACGCAGTACGATCACCTGATGGCACAACGATCGTACCACCTGCAAATCGTGGCTGATAAACAGATAGGCCAGCCGGTGACGGAGCTGAAGCGACTTCAGCAGCGTCAGGATCTGTGCCTGCACCGATTTATCCAGTGAGGACGTCGGTTCATCCAGGATCAACAGCTGCGGCTGCAGGATCAGCGCACGCGCGATGGCGATACGTTGTCGCTGCCCACCGGAAAACTCCGTGGGATAACGATAGCGCAGGGCCGGATCCAATCCGACTTCCTCCAACGCCTCAATCACCCGTTGTTCGCGTTGATCTGCGGTCAGTTGCTGGTGGATCTCCAGCCCTTCGGCGATGATTTGCAGCACGTTCAGGCGTGGATTCAGCGCGGAATAGGGATCCTGGAACACGATCTGCATCCGGCTGCGGTAAGGCAACATCTGCTGGTTATTGAACTGATGCAGCGGTTGGCCATCAAACCAGATCGCACCTTTGGAGCTCAACAGGCGCAGCAGCGCCAGGCCAGTCGTGCTCTTACCTGAACCCGATTCGCCTACCAGGCCCACGCTTTCCCCAGGCCGTATTTCGAAGCTCAGATCTTTCAGCGCGTAGTTCTGATCGACGATACGCCGTAACAGGCCACGTTTGATCGGGAAGCTGACCTGCAGGTGTTCCACTTTGAGCAGTGGCATAGGCTTATCGCTGGCAGGTAGTGGCAGAGGCTCGCCTACGTCTTCCGCAGCCAATAACTGACGGGTATAGGCGTGTTGTGGGGCACTAAACAGCCCATCGCGGCTATTTTGTTCTACGCACAACCCTTGGCGCATTACCGCCACGTTATCCGCCAACCGGCGCACGATGTTCAGGTTGTGGGTGATGAACAGCAATCCCATCCCCAGCTCCTGCTTTAACTCTTTCAGCAGCATCAGGATCTGCGCTTGAATGGTCACGTCTAGCGCGGTGGTAGGCTCATCGGCAATCAACAGCTTGGGCTTGGTCAACACCGCCATAGCGATCATTACTCGCTGACGTTCTCCGCCGGAGAGTTGATGGGGATAGTCCTTCAGGCGCGCTTTGGCGTTACGTATTCCCACCCGATCCAGGCACTGAATGATTTCGGCACGGGCGCTGTCACGGCGCATACCCATGTGGAGCATCAGCACTTCGGCCAGTTGCTTTTCGATGGTGTGCAGCGGGTTGAGCGACACCATCGGCTCCTGGAATATCATTGAGATCTGGTTGCCACGTACTTTGCGCAGTTCGGCTTCCGATGCATGTAACAGTGAGTTGCCGTTAAACAGAATATCCCCACCGGGATACACCACCGGCGGGGAAGGTAGCAGCCGCAGCACGGAGAGGGCGGTGACGCTTTTGCCTGAGCCTGATTCACCCACCAACGCCAGCGTTTCCCCTTGTTCCACCTGTAACGAGACGCCGTTGACCACCTGATTCAAGCTGCCTCCCTGGCGGAAGGCGATACTGAGATCCTGAATAGCGAGCAGAGGAGTGGTCATATTAATGCGCCTTGCTTGGGTCGAAGGCGTCGCGCACCGCTTCGCCGATAAAGATTAACAGTGAGAGCAGCACCGCCAGCACCAGGAAGGCGGTAATGCCCAACCACGGAGCTTGCAGGTTGTTTTTGCCCTGTAAAAGGAGCTCACCCAACGAAGGCGAACCGAGCGGCAAGCCGAAGCCGAGGAAATCGAGAGAGGTAAGGGTGGTGATCGAACCACACAGAATAAACGGCAGGAAGGTCAGCGTGGCCACCATGGCGTTAGGCAGCATATGACGATACATAATCACGCGATCCGGCACGCCCATCGCTCTGGCGGCACGAATGTAGTCGTAATTACGGGTACGCAGGAATTCGGCACGCACTACGCCCACCAGGCTCATCCAGCCAAACAGGATGGTGATGCCTAACAGCCACCAGAAATTGGGTTGGATGATGCTGGACAGCAGGATGATCAGGAACAGCGTCGGCATCCCCGACCAAACCTCGATCAGCCGTTGCCCCCAAAGATCGAATCGGCCACCGTAATAGCCCTGCGTTGCTCCCGCACAGATACCAATCACGCTGGAACACAGCGTTAGCGCTAGCCCGAACAGCATTGAGATACGGAAACCGTACAGCACTCGGGCCAGCACATCGCTGCCATTACTGTCGGTGCCGAGCAGGTTTTGGCGTGACGGCGGCGACGGGAAGGGCACTTTGGTGGCAAAGTTGATGGTGTTGTAGCTAAAGCGGATCGGGGCCCAGATGGCCCAGCCGTGTTGCTCAATCTGCTTGATAACAAAGGGATCCTGAAAATCGGTAGTGGTATTCAGTTCCCCGCCGAAGGTCGTTTCGCTGTAGTTGACCATAAAGGGCACATACAGCCGGCCTTCATAGCGCACCAGCAACGGCCGGTCGTTGGCGATCAGGTTGGCGGCCAGGCTGAGTGCAAAGGCAGACAGAAAAATCCACAGCGACCAGTAACCACGGCGGTTGCTGCGAAAACGTGCCCAGCGGGCCTGATTGATGGGGCTTAAGCGGCTCATTGACGGCCCTCGAAATCAATGCGCGGATCGACCAGGGTATAGGTGATATCGCTGACGATATTCAACAGCAAGCCGATCAGGGTAAATATGTAGAGCGTTCCGAACATCACCGGATAGTCGCGTTGCAGGGTGGCATCGTAGCCCAACAGCCCAAGGCCGTTGAGCGAGAACATCACTTCGATCAACAACGAACCGGTGAAAAACATGCTGATAAAGGTGGCCGGGAAACCGGCGATCACCAGCAGCATGGCGTTACGGAACACGTGGCGGTAAAGGATCTTCTTCTCGTCCAGCCCTTTGGCACGGGCGGTGACCACATACTGTTTGCGGATCTCATCAAGAAACGAGTTTTTAGTCAGCATGGTCAGGGCGGCAAAGCCACCGATCACCGTAGCCAGCACTGGCAGAGTAATGTGCCACAGATAATCGGTGATTTTACCGTACCACGGCAGTGTGTCGAAATTGCTGGAAACCAGCCCGCGCAGTGGGAACCAGTCCAGATAGCTGCCACCGGCGAATAGCACGATCATCAGGATGGCGAACAGGAATGCCGGAATGGCGTAGCCGATGATAATCAGCGTGCTGCTCCAGGTGTCAAAGGCGCTGCCGTTGTGGATGGCCTTGCGTATCCCCAGCGGGATCGACACCAGATAAATGATCAGCGTACTCCATAGCCCCAGGGTCGCGGAAACTGGCAGACTCTGGCCAATCAGCTGCATTACCGAGGCCCCGCGGAACAGGCTTTCGCCGAAATCGAGGCGCATGTAGTTCCACAGCATGGTGAAATAGCGTTCGTGCAGCGGCTTGTCGAAACCGTAACGCTTGGTGATCTCGGCGATCACTTCGGGATCCAGGCCGCGTGAGCCACGGTATTGGCCTTCGGCCACGTTGCCCGCGCCGGCCTTCATATGCCCTAGGCCTTCACCTGCGCCACCGCCGCCAAAGCCGCTGGTTTGCCCCATCTCAATAGAGGCAATGGCCTGATCGACCGGTCCACCGGGGGCGATTTGCACAATGAAAAAGTTAATGGTGATGATCGCCCACAGCGTGGGGATCACCAGCAGTAATCTGCGTATCAGATAAGCGGCCACCTGAGGCTCCTTATTGCCGTTGCGCCGGCAAGCGTGCCGCCTTGTTGACGTCGAACCACCAGTTGTCGAACCCGATCGAATAGGCCGGGCGTACCGCTGGCGAAGAGAATTTGTCCCAATAGGCGTAACGGTCGTGATTGGAGTACCACATCGGCAGCATATACATGTTCCAGGTCAACACCCGATCCAGTGCACGGCCAAGGGACAGCAACGCTTTTTCATCCCCTTGATGCTTCATGATCTGTTCTATCAGGGCATCGACGGCTGGATCGCTGACGCCAGGGCTGTTGTAGCTGGAGTTCAGATATTCTGTGGCCCAGTAGATCTGCAGGTTGGAGTTGGGGAACGGCATCGCGGGGTAGACCCTCGGCATCATATCAAAATCACGTTCGCGCATGCGGCGGGTGAATTGGCTGATGTCGATCTCACGGATCTGCATATCGATACCCAACCGCTTCAGATTGTGCTGGAAAGGCAGTACATATTGGAAATTGCTGCCACTCGGCAACATCAGTTCAAAGGTAAAGGGCTTACCGGTTTTGCTGTTGACCAACTGCTGGTTTTTCACTTCCCAACCGGCCTGTTTAAGCAATTCGGTGGCTTTCAGCAGGTTCGCCCGGTCATTGCCGCTGCCGTCGGATGTTGGAGGCTGGTAGATTGAGGTAAACACTTCTGCTGGCACTTTACCTTTTAGCGGGGCCAGCCAGGCCAACTCCGCAGCGTCTGGGTAGCTGCTGGCCGCGTATTCAGTATTCTGGAAATAGCTGTTGGCGCGCTGATAGGCATCGTAATACAGCGCCTTGTTCATCCAGTCGAAGTCGAAGGCCAGGGTAATGGCTTCCCGCACCCGGCGATCGGCGAAAATCGGGCGCTGGATATTGAATGCCAGCCAGCGGGCATTCTGCGCCGCCTGATTGGTTTCATCCTGTTTGATGATGAAGTTGCGCGCGAAGTTACCGCCTTGATACTGGGTGGCCCAGCTTTTTGGCGAGCCTTCGACGCGGAAATCGTAAGCCCCGGCCTTAAAGGCTTCAAGCGCCACCTTATCGTCCAGGTAATAGTCGTAACGCAGCGTGTCGAAGTTATAGCGCCCACGATTCACCGGCAGATTGGCGGCCCAATAGTCACGTACGCGCTCATAGGTAATATATTGGCCCAATCGGTAGCTGCTGATTTTATAAGGGCCACTGCTTAGTGGGGGAACAGTCAGTGGTTCATTCAGTTTATGGTCTTTCCAGAAGCTTTCTGGCATCACCGGCAGGCTTAAGAGGCCGAGTAGCTGATCTCTATCCGGTTTGGGGAGTTCTATGCGCACAGTCAGACGGGAGATGGCCTTGACGGTGACGCCTTTATACGACGAACGGAATTGCGGCACCCCTTCGGTCATAAATTTGTTGAAGGTAAAGGCCACGTCGGCGGCGGTGATCGGGCTGCCATCATGGAAGCGCGCGCGTGGGTTGATATCCAGCTCCATCCAACGCATATCTGCCGGATAGCGGGCAGATTCCGCAATCAACGGATAATAGCTGGAAGGCTCATCGTCCGAGCTGGTGAACAGCGTGTCGTAGAGTTCCCCGGTTCTTTCACCAGGTACACCGCGCGAGGCGAAACGGTTGAAGTTATCGTAGGTGCCGATGGCTGCCAGCCTAACGTCGCCGCCCTTGGGGGCCGCAGGGTTCACGTAGTCAAAATGGCTAAAGTCGGTGGAATATTTCGGTTCACCGAGCGTGGCGAAAGCGTAGCTTTCATTAAGGGTTTCGGCCTGCATGCTAAAACTGAGTGCCGAAAGCACCAAGGCAGCAAAAATGCGTACGGACATCTCTACGGTAAGCTCCTGCTAGCTATACCCGTTGCCTTTCAAGCCATGGCTTGAAATACGTCGGATATAAGTCAATTAATCCAGCCGGTAGCATAGCATTTCAGGCTGGTTTTCTGAGTAAAGAAGTTTAAATATCAGGGATTAACTGCGGCCTGATAATCAAAAACGGCCTTATTCTGGCAAAAGGCCACAAACTCCTCAATACCCAGTGGCTTACTGAAATAATAGCCCTGCATGAAATTAACGTCGCGTTCTTGCAGAAAACTCACCTGTTCGGCGGTTTCAACGCCTTCCGCCACGGTCAGCATTTTCAGCTTTTTAGACAGCGAGATCACTGCGTCCAGGACGGGAGCGGTCGCCGTATCCTGGCCAATGGTATTGACAAAACCGCGGTCGATTTTGAGGTAATCCAGGGTAAAGCGTTGTAGATAGATTAAGGCGCTGTGGCCGGTACCAAAGTCATCCACGGCGATTTCAACCCCTTGGCGATGTAGCCAGTCAAACTCTTCCAAGGCATTTTGCTCTTCCACCATGCCGCGCTCGGTGATTTCAAACACCACGGTGAAATAGTCGGTTGGCAACTTAGCCAGTAGCTCGGTGATATCGTCATGGAACGAAGGCGCATTAAGGTGAGAAGGCGCGAGGTTAATGCCCAGTTTGGCGCCCCGTGGCAGAGCTTGTACCAATTGCGGGATATCTGCCACGATCCTACGGAACAGGTGGCGGGTCAGCGCTACGATCAACCCTTCGCTTTCAGCATAGGGGATAAACAGATCGGGTGGAATGCGCCCCTCGGTGGGATGCTGCCAGCGGATCAATGCCTCAAGGCCGGCAATGGTGTTGGTTGCAGAGTGAAACACGGGTTGATATTCAGCAAAGATCTCATTGTGCTTGATGCCTCTCATCAGGGCCCGTTCGGGGCTTTGGCGCAGTATCTGCATATAGTAATACAGCGCGCCCACCATCAGGGAGAGCACCAGACTACCCAGCACGGTCAAACGGATATCATTAGCCGTCAGGGATTGGTGATAGAAGATCATACTCAGTGGATAGCCCGGGACGGCTAGTTGGCTGGCGTGGCTTTTAGGTAATTGCGCCAGCGGCAGCATATTCGAGCTGAAGGTGGTAACCGCATGCCCCCCGATCACTATGGCAAATCCGGGAGTATCCCTATCGGGCGAATTGAGCAGCAGGTAGGGGGCCAGGGTGAGATCCAGCGTGGCTAATATGCCGGTATTGCCTGGCCCTGGTTGGCGTAACCACACGGCAATCGCTGGTTTTCCAGGCACCATCGGCGTGCCTTGTTGTAATGCCATATCCAGTGGCTTATGCCAGTCGATATCGGAATAAATATGGCTCATCCGCAGCATCATGTTACCGGTTGCCGAGGAGCAATAGGCAAAACCGTCTTTTACCAGAACAAAGGTGCGTACGCCGGGGGTAAATGCAGCACGGTAGGTCAGATCGGACTGAGCCTGTTCGCAGGGTTTACCGGTAAGCGGCATGATTTGTTGCATCATTTCTTGCAGATGATCGAGGTAATTAACGGCAAATTTCTGCGTACGGGTTTCGATTTTATGCTGATATTGCGAGCGCTGATGATCGATCAGAAATAAGGTGACAGAGGTAAAAACAATGAGGAAAACGACGGCGACAATACAGCTTTTAGTCAGGCTACGTCGTGTGTTGGATGCATGGCGTGCAAATGCTCCCTTCAATCCCATTACTCGCCCCCTGAGCGCAGCATAAAAATATTATTGTTATATTGCTGGTGATTAATATATCCCACCGATCCTGCCTGCGTCATTATTCGTTTGGCTTGCACCAAGGCTGTCTGTTGAGACACAGCGTAAATAGTGCGTTACGAAATGGCATGTCACTTGACGATAATAGGCTATTTTTTCAACCGTTGCGTGGTTTATGGCACAGTGATAAGCGAAAATAGCGATGCGGGTTTGTTCGGCGCCAGCATGACCGTGAAAAAAAACGCTGCCCTGGGGCAGCGTTCTCGTCTCGTTTGTTTGGCTTTCAGGACCAGATTCAGATACTGCGCCGTTAGCTGGAGCTTTTACCCAGTAACCGGCGGCCTTCACGATAACGTTTATCCCAATAGTTATCCGAAAGGCTAGAGATTGTCACACCACTGCTGGTAGAGGCATGAACGAATTTGTCGTTACCCAGATAGATGCCGACGTGGCGGCCAGTAGAACCGGCGCGGAACAGCACTAAATCGCCTGGGCGCAGTTTGGCGCGTTGGATTTGTTTGCCCATATCTTCTTGCTCATAGGTTGAGCGGGGCAGATCCATACCAAACTGTTCGCGGAAGGTACGTTGCACAAACGCCGAGCAATCAATACCGCGCTTGCTTTCACCGCCTAAACGGTAGCGGACGCCTTTCCAATCAGCATACTGGTCCATAATCTTTGACTTGACGTCAACGTTACGCACCATCGCTTCGAATTCATCCTGAGAGGCTTGCAGTAAAAGACCGTTTTTGTCATTAACTGCATGCATCTCAGTTTGTGATCTATCTAACTTCGAAGTGTTTGTTGAGCTACAGGCGGAGAGCACCAAGGCTGCCGCAATTGCAGGTAAAACCCGCAAAAAATATCTCAGAAAAGGTTGAGATTTGACCATTGTAATTGTTTTCCCTTGAAGTCCTTAACGACGCAAGTCGTTATCTGAAAAATACCAAACGGAACGAGACTAGTTGGCACTGGCAGGAAGGACAATCAGTTAGCATCGGAAATGTGCAGGAACGCACAGTTTTCGGATTTTTACTAATGAGCCAAGCTAAACCAGGCACAAACGCATCCGAGAGTACCGGAATGACGTGAGGATTGCGAGCCTTTTTCCGACATTCTTTATATGAAATTGTGATGTAACATAATGTAAATCTTCATATAAAAAACCGCGGTTTGGCGGTTATGTTGGATTGAGGTTAATTAATGGGGTAGGCATGTTAACGGTGTGGTTGTTGAGTAAACAAGATCCGGCCGGTAAATAACCGAGAGGCGCTGGCCTCCCGGCTATCATAACCTAAAGTTATGGCTGCGTTGGGCGATACTTACCAGGTAGTTTGCAGTTCAACCAGTGGATCACAACATCGCTGGCCGGTGTCATCAGCCACCAACTGGTTCCGACCATCACCACCGACAGCGAGCCGACGGCAATATCGGTAAACCAATGTGCGCCGATCATGATGCGTGGCAGGCAGAAGACCAGGGTGATCAGCAGCGCGATGGCAAATGCCGTGCGATTAAAGTAGCGCAGCATAAAGCAGGAGAAAATCATCAGCATCATGCCATGATCGCCAGGGAAGCTGTCGCTGGAGGCGTCTTTGGTTGGGATGCCGGTGAGTTCGCTGACCCGGTTGATATTGTCAAAAGTCAGGGTTGGGCTGGCGTGTTTGACCGGCAGCAGGTGGCCAAACTGGTTGAGCACCACTCCCGTTAACAACATCACGACGCCGGTAACGATCAGACGGCGGCGGCCAAAGGCATCCTGCTTGAGGTAGAAGTAAAGGTACAACAACCCCATGGCGATGAGTGAAATGACGTCGAATATCCGATTGTTGGTGATCGCCACCATTCTCAGAAACCAGGCATCGCTGGCCAGATGTTGGTTGAAGTAGAAAAAGATTGCTGAGTCAATCTTGAACCAGAACCCGTGATCCGTGGGTAAATACCAGGAAAGAAATAGCACGATGCCCAAGACGTTGAGCATGAGGATGAAGGGTAAATTACGGCGTGTCATGGCTAACCTGTAAAAATCAAAAAAATAATGCCAACGTTAAAAGCATTAACTTAAACGAATGTTAAACAAGGCCGCTTGCAAAGCATTCCAGTTGGCCTCGTCGCTGTGGATCAATTCGATACGGCTGTCGAGCGGAGCGGTGGGGCGCGTCTCGATACTGAGATCCTGCCCTTGGCGGTTGATCAGCAAACTGCCTTCGGCAATGCGTACCACTGCCTTGGCCCGATCAACCGGTGCTAACCTGATCCATTCCATCATACCGACGGTATCGAAGACGGTTTCTCCATCAAATATCCAGCCGCAGCTGATGAATCCTTGGCCTTGATTAAGGGCGCGGCGCCAGCGGGAGTTTTCGGGCAAACGCAACGCTGCCAATCCTTGGGTCTTGGCGTGGCTATGATGATGCTGTGCGTCCGGCAATTCTGTGCAATTGGTGCGTGGCCGATCCAACAGCTTGATATCCATGCGCCCTTGCTCGATGGTAAAGACCGGCCGCTGCTGGCCATGCAGGGTTTGCCAGGTTTCCAGAGCCAGGGCATCTTGCGGCTGCCAGGTATCCATTTTATTGGCGATGATGACGTCGGCTGCGGCCAGCTGATCGCGGAAATTTTCATTTTCGCTATAGCGAGATTCGCCGAGTTGGCGGGGATCGAGCACACAGATCGTTGCCAGCAAATCGATCCACCCACCATAGGTTTCCTGGGTCAACAGCGCCAGGATCTGCTTAGGGTGACCTAATCCAGTGGGTTCAATCAGTAACCGATCGGGTTTGGCCTGTTGCAGCAACATATTCAATCCTACCTGCATAGGTAGCCCGTTAACGCAGCACATGCAGCCTCCGGGGATCTCTTTCAATACCGCACCGCTGTCGGCCAGCAGGGCGCCATCGATACCAATCTCGCCAAACTCGTTGACCAGCACGGCCCAACGCTCATTTTCCGGCTTATTGGCCAACAGGTGTCGAATGGTGGTGGTTTTGCCGCTACCGAGAAAGCCGGTGATCAGATTGGTTTTTGTCATTTGGAGATTCCCGTTAGTGATGTTTTCAATGTATGCAGGTTGGCAATTATTTGCTTATTTATCGCTCTTGGCCAACTAGGAGGAGAAGATCACAAATTTAAGCATAAAAATCGCCTGTTTTTTGTGCGCTTGTTTTTCGCTAAAACGATAGGATTTTTCCCATAAAAACGTGGCGTTAACAAAGTCAACTGTACCGTACCGTATTGTTTCCACGACCTTAATTCAACGATTAACCGTTAAAAAAACTGCCTATCCTTACGATTATTCCTAAAAAAGTAACCTATCTTTAAAGTGGCTTAACAAAAGTGAGGTTGCCATGAATAGCTTACGGTTAATTTTGATCGCAGGAGCGTTGTTTTCATGGATGGCAGCAAGTCATGCGGGTTCCACAGGTGGCGTTATCCACTTTGTGGGTGCCATTGTCGAAGGCCCTTGTACGGTAGATGTTAGCAACTCAACGGCGAATACCCAATGTTATCGTAACGGGCGAAACTACACAGGCACGCAAAGGCTGGCAAGTTTTGATGCCAGCAGTAAAGAACTTCCGCTGAATATCGGTACCACCGAAATGCGGTGGGTCGATCAGCAGAAAAAACTCGCAATAATGACAGTGATTTATCGTTAAGTCCTCTAGTCATGCCGAGTGGGGCTCGGCATGACTTCCCCAGATCCCGCATTTTGATTCGTTTTCTCCACACCTTTCATTGCCCAACCGACTGACCAGGATTGTGCACGGCAAGCCGTCTGCACAGCAGGCCGTTGTCAGATAATAAATTAAGACTTTTCCGAATTGAAATCTGTATTTTGCGGCAATAAATTATGCGCCGCCAGAGAGGTAGGGATACATCTAACTAGATGATAAATAGATAAAACCTTTCTAACTTGCGCTTAATCCAAGAACTTTTTTTCAGGTTTATATTGGCTTAATAACAAGTGAGGTGACCATGAAAAGCTTACGGTTATTTTTGATCGCAGGAATGTTGTTTTCATGGCTGGCAGCTGGTGTGGCTAATGCAGCTACCGGTGGCGTGATCCACTTCTATGGCGCCATTGTCGAAGGCCCTTGCACGGTGGAAGTCGCTGACTCAACGGCGCAAACGCAATGCTATCGCGACGGGCAAAACTACACCAGCAAACATCGGTTAGCGAGCCTGCAGAGCGGTAGCAAAGAGCTGCCAATGAATCTCGGCAAGAGCGAAATCAAGTGGTTGGATCAGCAGAAAAAACTCGGAATAATGACGCTGGAATACCATTAATCCACATTCAGTCAAGTGGCCGTCATGCCTGGTAGATTGGCATGGCGGCCGGTAGGGATCAATTCAACTGGGTGGTTACCCAATCTTTTACCGTCTGGCGTGCCCCTCGATCGCGCAATGACAGATAGGCCCGGGTTACCTCCGCCACAAACGTACTATCTGCTGGCAACTGCTCGCCAAACACGCTTTTCAACGCCAGCAATGCGGTCACGCGGGGTTCTCCGTCCTGTGAGCTGCTAACGGCCTGTTGCAACGTGGCCAGCATGGGGTCGCGGATATCAATCGGTTGCCCGGCGTCATCAATCCCGCCGACATAACGCATCCAGCCCGCTACGCCAAGCGCAAGCCCCGCATGGCTGCCGCCATATTGCCGATGCCAACGGATGGACTCCAGCAGGCGCTGAGGCAACTTTTGCGAGCCATCCATAGCGATCTGCCAGGTACGGTGTTGCAGTGCCGGGTTACTGTAACGTTCGATCAACTGCTCCGCGTAGGCGGCCAGATCGATGCCAGTGACCTGCAGCGTCGGAGCCTGCTCGTTCAACATCAAATGGTGTGCGGCGCGGCGATAATTCTCATCCGCCATACAGTCAACTATGTATTGGTAACCCGCCAGATAGCCGAGGTAGGCCAGGAAGGAGTGGCTGCCGTTGAGCATCCGTAGTTTCATCTGCTCGAACGGCAGAACGTCGTCCACCAGTTGCACACCGGCATCCTCCCAGCGTGGACGGCCAGCGACAAAATTATCTTCCACCACCCATTGAATGAAGGGTTCACAGGCAATAGCGCATTCATCACGCACGCCACCCAGAGCGGCGGCGATTTCATCAAGCGTTGCTGGCGTAGCGGCTGGAACGATGCGATCGACCATGGTGCTGGGGAAGGTGACGTGTTGCGCGATCCACTCGGCCAGCTGTGGATCGCGCGCTTTGGCTAGCCCAGTCACCGCATTGCGCACCACATGCCCATTCTCTGGAATGTTGTCGCAGGACAGCACGCTAAAGGCGGGTAGATGACGTTCTCGACGCCGGCGCAGTGCTTCCACCAGGATCCCCGGCACCGTGGTGGGTTGGGCCGGATTAGCCAAATCGGCTTTGATCGCGTCGTGTTGCAGGTCTAATTGGCCGCTACCGGGTTCGATACAGTAGCCTTTCTCCGTAATGGTCATGGAGACGATCGCCACCTGTGGCTCGGCCAGCTTTTCCAGCACGGCGTCGATGCCTTCCAATTTGCGATGTACGCTTTCGTGAACGGCCCCCACCACGATGGCCTGATCGCCCGCCGCGCCCTTTTCCAACACGGTGTAAAGATGATCCTGGTCGCGCAGGGTCTGGAATAGCTTATCGCCGCCGAACAGACTGATCTCGCAAATCCCCCAATCGCCGCCGTTACGGTTGAGTACTCTGTCGGTCAGCAATGCCTGGTGAGCGCGGTGAAAAGCCCCAAAGCCCAGGTGGACAATTCGGCTGCGCAGGCTCTGGCGATCGTACTGGGGCAGTTGTGTCTTGGCGGGTAACGGTGAGTTGGCGATAGTTTTCATTAATGGCTCCATGACGAGAGCAAGGGGCGGTTGATCGCTGGTATAAAGCTATCAGACCAGTTAGCCGCAGGTGTATGCCCGGCTCTCGCGTATCTGTTAACAACCGCCAGTGTAGAGCGGTAGAGAGGTGAATAAAATTGGTCGGTCCAAAATATCCCAGGATCGTGAGTTGGATCAATCAATCGACGTTTCTGTTTTGACAGCATGCCGCTAATCAGTAAGGTTAAAGATGAATGATATCTACTGCAATGTGGTATAACAGGATTGATTTGATTTTGCGATCTACCTCACCACCGATATCGCTTTAACGATGACAGAGCGACTTTTACAAGGATAAATCAATGGAACAAACATGGCGTTGGTATGGGCCGAACGATCCGGTTTCGCTGGACGATGTGCGTCAGGCTGGTGCGACTGGCGTAGTGACCGCGTTACACCATATTCCTAATGGCGAAGTGTGGCCGGTTGAACAGATCAAGGCGCGGCAGGCTCTGTTAGCGGAAAAAGGGCTGGTGTGGTCGGTGGTGGAAAGTATCCCGGTGCACGAGGAAATTAAAACCCACAGCGGCAACTATCAACGTTATATCGCCAACTATCAACAATCGCTGCGCAATCTGGCGGAATGTGGCATTGATACCGTGTGCTACAACTTTATGCCGATCCTCGACTGGACGCGTACCGATTTGGAATATCAACTGCCGGACGGTTCCAAGGCTTTACGCTTTGATCAGATCGCCTTTGCGGCCTTCGATTTGCATATCCTGTGCCGCCGTGGGGCCGAAAAAGATTACACCGACGAAGAGCAGTCCCAGGCACAAAGCTATTTCAAGGCGATGAGTACGGCAGATATTGCCAAGCTGACCGGAAATATCATAGCCGGATTGCCTGGGGCGGAAGAGGGATACACGCTCGATCAGTTCCGTGCTCGGCTGGCGGAGTACGATCATATCAATAAGGCGCAGTTGCGCGAAAATATGGCCGTATTCCTGCGCGCTATCGTGCCGGTAGCGGAAGAGGTGGGGGTCAGGTTGGCAGTGCATCCCGATGATCCACCGCGCCCCATCCTTGGCTTGCCGCGTATTGTTTCCACCATCGAAGATATGCAGTGGCTGAAAGAGACGGTAGATAGCATCTATAACGGCTTCACCATGTGTACGGGTTCTTACGGCGTGCGTGCGGATAACGATCTGGTGCGGATGATTGAGACCTTTGGCGATCGCATTCACTTTACCCACCTGCGTGCTACTTGCCGCGAGCAAAACCCTAAAACCTTCCACGAAGGGGCGCACTTGCAAGGGGATGTGGATATGGTTGCGGTGGTTGAAGCTATTCTGGCAGAAGAACAGCGCCGTCATAAAGCGGGCGATCTGCGGCCTATCCCAATGCGACCAGACCATGGTCACCAGATGCTGGACGATCTGAAGAAGAAAACCAATCCGGGCTATTCGGCCATCGGTCGGTTGAAAGGTTTGGCGGAGGTTCGTGGGGTTGAGCTGGCGTTAAAGCGGCGGTTTTTCCCAGAGTTACTCTAGCAAAAGCAGGGCGCACTCAGGTTGCGCCCCTACCGTTGACTAGTCTGCGCGGCTCATATAGCGGCGTTCTGCAATATGAATGCGGATTTTATCACCGCTGCTCAGGTACTCGGGTACCAGAATGGTCAAGCCGGTCGCCATGGTGGCCGGCTTGTTACGCGCACTGGCAGAAGCTC
The DNA here is from genome assembly GCF_047530005.1 of Serratia sp. N21D137. Lineage (NCBI taxonomy): Bacteria > Pseudomonadati > Pseudomonadota > Gammaproteobacteria > Enterobacterales > Yersiniaceae > Serratia > Serratia sp. N21D137. The sequence goes on along the minus strand of NZ_JBLJAJ010000007.1, from coordinate 56,743 downwards.
CTTTGATGCCCGGAGCGGTTTCAACAATTTCCATATCCACGGTCTGCGGCAGTTCCAACGCCAGCACCTGGCCATCCAGCGTCAGTACCTGCATACCCGGCAAACCCGCTTCAGGGATGAACAGCAGCTCATCTTCGATCTGATCTTTCTTGAAGATATAAGGGGTGTAGTCTTCATCGTCCATGAACACATACTCTTCGCCGTCAATATAGGAGAAGTTTACCTTGCGGCGGGAGAGGCTGATGGTGTCCAGAATATCATCACCTTTAAAACGTTCTTCTACCTTCAGCCCGGTACGGACGTCGGAGAAGCGCATTTTATACAGCGTGCTGGCACCACGGGCGCTTGGGCTCTGGACATCGATGTCCTTTACCAGCAGCAGTTTGCCGTTGTAATTGATCGCCATACCGCGCTTGATTTCGTTCGCTCTTGCCATTGGAATACCCTGTCGAAATGGATTTTAGGAAGTTGCGACAAGTTACTCGCGCCGTGCTTTTCAGGCAAGAGCCGCGCGCAAAAAGAGTGGGGAAAAAGGGCGGCCGTAGCCGCTCCTGAGGCTTATTTAAACACCGGCAGCAAATCTAATAGCGTTAGCACGTGGGCCACGGCGTTGATCGCCCCAAACAGGATGATGAACAGGATCATGCCTTGACCGCCGGGAGCACGGTAGCTCGCCTGTGGGAAACGGCGGCGGCTGGCGCGTGCCATCATCGCAGGGACGATCACCGCCCAAATGGTGGCGGCCAAGCCAGCAAAGCCGATGGCGTACAGGAAACCGTTCGGGAACAGTAACGCGGCTAACGTTGGCGGCACGAAGGTCACCAGTGCCGATTTGGTGCGGCCTGCCTGGTTATCCTTGAACTTGAAGAAGTCGGCGAGAAAATCAAACAGCCCCAGCGACACCCCCAGGAATGAACTGGCCAGCGCCATATACGAGAAGGCATTCAGCAGTTGGCCTACCGCATAGCTACTGGAAATGTTACCCATCTGCTTGAGCAGGCTGCCGATGTTGCCCCCTTCGGCGATCACCTGTTTGAAGGCATCACGAGCGATATTTCCCTGGATCACATACTGCCACAGGATATAGATCGCCAGCGCCAGCAAGGTACCGTATACCAGGCTGCGCACCACGGCACCGCTGTCTTTCTGATAATACTTCACCAGGCCGGGCACGTTGCCGTGGTAGCCGAACGAGGTCAGCAGGTAAGGCAATGCCGCCAGCGCATAGGGCAGGTAGTTGGCGTCGCTACCACCCTGGTTGAACAACACGGCGGGTTGCACGTGGGTGAACATATCACCGACGGACAACACAAAGGTAATCACCATACCGCCAATCAGAATGGTGCTCAGGCGATCCACGGCGCGGGTGGATAACCAGACGATAAAGGCCACAACGATGGCAAACACCAATCCGGACAGGGTTTGGTTGGCCCCGAAGACGCCTTCCAGCGTATGGGCGATGATCGAACCGCCCGCCGAGATATAGGCATAGGTCAGAATATAGAGTACGAAGGTGATCGACAGGCTGTTAAGGGTATTCCAGCCTTTGCCGAGCAGATCTTTGACCACGGTGTGGAAGCTGGCGCCCGCCGGATAATTCATGGTGGCTTCCAGGATCATCAGCCCGGAGATCAGCATACAGAACCAGGTATAAATCAGCAGCGCCACGGAGCCGCTGAACCACACGCCAGAAGTTACGATAGGAATGGAGAACATACCAGCACCTACGGCGGTGCCGGCAATGATCATCGCGCCACCGAGTACGGAAGGGCGGGAAAGCTTCTGGATGGTGTCCGCAGACATTATTGCTCCTGGTTGGCCGTTGGCCTTGAGTTCTTTTGTACTAGCTCAATGGTACGTGCGCGATGTGTGCATGTAAAGCGGATATTTGGTGTGATTGGTGCAATCTTCAGCGGTTAGGAGCGTTATTTTGGTGGTTTTTTTGCTCATACAGCCCTCTCTAACAGGGCGGGGCTGCAATGGCGTTGTGGTCAGGTGCAGAAATCTCTCTGTTCGCACTCACGAAGGGTTAGAACTGTGCTGTAGTCAGGTGCCGAAGTCTATCAGTGTCACGTTATAATATTCCCTAAGCGAGATGGAGTTATTGCGGTGCCGAGGCCAGTTACTGACGTTAAGTTGTAGCACATTCAGTCCCCTCTCCCTGCGGGAGAGGGTTAGGGTGAGGGGCGTCACTTTACGTATTGTGATGTATTTCTTTGTTTAATTGTTGGGTATTGCGGGAAATGCCACTCATCTACAAAGTGATAAATCTTTCACATAAGTCGTTGGTGACATCCAGGAAATTTTATCGCACGTGAAATAGCCATCATGTTTAAGTTTGTAGTTTACATACAACGAGACCGGTAAACTAAAAAGGATTGATGCCACTGCCAATCTCATTAAATGCCTAACAACTATCATATTATGTCTTGGCAATCTATCGAAAATAAAGAAAAAAACAGAACCAGATAAGGCATAGAGTATCAGAGGTGATCCAAAGAAGCACATAAATATAGAGGCTGAAAAAGTTATTTCATCCTTCATTAATATCAATGAAGTGGCGTAACTGTAAATCATTAAAGTTCCACCAGTGAATATAATTAGCAGTACTCTTGCCCCTAATACTTTCCAGTATCTGTTTTTCACAAGACTATCCTTATCTTATGGTAGGTTTCACTGACAAAGTGATAGGTTCGTGACATAAGTTGTAGGTGACTGCCATGATATCCTGTTACATGTTAAATAACCGGTATGCTTTAGTTTATAATCAACATATAAAGCAATGGGTAAGCTGATAACAAATGAGGTAAACATTAGATAAACCAAATATCGAGTGATTCCTTTGTCGTATTTTGGGCGCTTATTGAAAATAAAAAAATATATACCGCTAAGCATGGCATATATTAGCAGTGGGCTGGAAAGGAAAACCATAAGAACAGATGCGGAAAATGTTATCTCATCTTCCATGAATACTAATAATACTACATATTGATAAGTTAGTAATGCTGCGAATGAACATAGTATAAAGAGCACTGTTGCTAGCAATATTTTAACGTATTTATTATTCATAGTAGTCTTAATGTTGACGTGTTCAATAAGTAGCCACCAGAAAATCTGCTGGCTATTCACTAAATCAATAAACTCTCTCATCCCATATACTATAGCCCGATGTGCCTGAAATATTATGCTGCCAATCAATGCTTGTGTAGGATAATGAAATGATCTCGTAGGGCTGACCATCATTTTGTGTCAGTGCATTTGGGCAGTGCTGGGTGATGTCTGAGATATAGGCATCCTTAAGCTTTATAGTATAAAAAACTTCTAAAGTCCCAGCCGGATTGACACGGTACATGTATAATGCAATTTGTAATTTTTCATTATTTGATATTGCCATTCCAAGCAAGGGCGATGATTTGTCAATCGGCTTGGTTATTCTGACTGGCTGGTGGGATACATTTTGCATTCTGGATATATTGTGATCGAAAGCAAGAATGTAAACTTGATCCTCATGTCCTTTTTGACATCTATTGCCAATGGAGTCAAGAGTCGAGCAACCAGCAGATATCAAACCTTGCTTAATACCGTTGATACTTGCATAAATTAAATTGGCCATAAGTCCCTCTATAATATAGTAAAATCATTGACAAAGTGATAAATCTTTTACATAAGTAGTTGGTGACATCCAAGAAATTCTATCGCATGTGAAATAACCATCATGTTTAAGTTTGTAGTTCACATACAGGGATATAGGAAAACTAAAAACTAATGATGCGAACGCTATCATGATTAAATACTTGCTGATTATCATGTTATATTTTGGTTGTCTGTCAAAAATAAAGAAAAAAACAGAGCAAGAAAAAGTGTAGAGTATCAAAGGTGTTGCAAAAAAGCAGATAAATATAGAGGCTGAAAATGTTATTTCATCCTTCATTAATATCAATGAGATGATATAACTGTAAATCAATATCGATAAGCATATAAATACAATCAGTAATGCCGTTGCTCCTAATACTTTCCAAAATCGATTATTTACACTCATCTTTTTAACCCATTGAGGATATATTGAAAGTTTGCTTCTGGTGTTCTTGGTTTTACCTTCATCCTTTCTTTCAATAATGCTATTAATTTATTGCTTATTCCATAATGTTTATCGATGGCGTCTAAACCGGCAACAATTAAAAATCCAACAAAAAAACTATTGCTGCGACACCGATAATGCTCCCACCCACTGCTGCTGTTGCCGTTAGAAAAACACCTAATGCATAAGATGCAACGGTGGTAATGGCGAGTTTAGCCATATCCATAGTTATATTTCCGATGAAATCAGCCAAGGTGTAGTCATCTTTAAAAATGCTTTCTATGATTCTATATCCTATAGAAAAGATAATGCAAAACCTCACACCTCTCATTATTCCTGAAGTAATACCCTGCTGTCCTATGCCCATCGCTAACATTTGTGGATGGTTAGCAGCATATCGCGTTCCAGTTATAGTTCTTCTAAGCCCCGCATAGCCGGATATGTGAATAAGATTCACTCCATTCGCTCCCGGAAACACCATGGCAGTTATTCCTATTCTCTTGAATTCAATGATGACATCATATAACCCACGCGCATCATTTATATTGCCTGCATAAGTAGAAACAGGATCTGTCACTTTAAATACAGAGGAGACGACATTCTTTGGTTCAAGGCCTCTGGAAAATGCATCGCCACGGCTGGTACTTTGTTGCTCAAAGCCCCGAGCGAACGCTTCACCACGGCCCAGACCTGGGTTTCCAGGGCGGCGAGAGTTGATGTCATCAATAATACCTTTTGCCTCAGCGATCGTGAGAACGACGTGATATTGCGTATTATCGCTTAATGCTTTCTCTAAGCCGATAGTATCAAGGAACTCATGCTGGGGTTTTAGCTGGTTGATCCCGACATTACCCTTCAGGAAGTCCCCCATGTAGCCTTCCCAACTTGGGTTGAAATTTTTATCTGACATGATCTCACTCCATTGATAGTTCTAAGCTTTCCACTCCATGAAAAATAAACTCTAGCACTATTGGTAAGCATTGTGAATGAGTATAACTTAATGCGGCGTTCTGCTATTGTCTCAACCACATAATCAGCCCCCATAGGATCGCAGATGGACTGCCGTGCCGACTGTGGTGCCTGCTGTATCGCACCTTCGATTTCCAGCCCGATCCCTGGTATGCCCAACGGCAAACCGGCCAATACCCGCTGCATCCATCTGGACCCGCAACTGCGCTGTGGGATATTTCATTCGCCGCTGCGGCCCAAAGTCTGTGGCAGCCTGCAGGCCAGCCGTGAGATGTGCCACGACCGCCGTGATGAGGCGCTGATCTATCTTGCCAAGTTGGAGGCGGATACCGCCCCTTGAACGTCCTTCAGCCGCCACATACACAGTACGGCACCCAGTACCATAGCCAACGCAAAGTAAAATACCGCGTGATAACTCCACATTTCAGCCACGACCCCGGCGATCGAACCGGCAATAATCCAGCCTACGCGGGTGGTATTGGTAAACAGCGTGGTGGCCGCTCCGGCCTGGCCGGGCATCAAATCCTGGAAATAAAGCATACCAATTCCCGCCAACACCCCGATAAACAGCGCGTTCAGCAGTTGCAGGGCAATCAGTTGCCAGGTGCCAGTTATAAACAGTAGCCCGGCATAGAACAGCACCCCGGCAATTACCGCACAGCGCATCAGGAAACGCTTGCCAAAGCGTTGGGCCACCATGCCTGCGAGCAACATGGTCGGGATTTCCAGCCCGGCAGCGGTACCCATCAGTATTCCCGTCAGTTTTTCCGGTAACTGTAGCTCCCGCACCATGTACAGCGGCATATTGATCAAATACATGCTGTTGGCCGTCCACATTAAGGTGCAGGCCATAAACAGCAATAACGTATCCCGGCGATTCTGACGGGGGGCTTCCAGCGTCGTCCCGCCGGTACTCTGCACTTTTGGCATGGAGGGCAACATCTTCCATACCAGCGCTCCGCAGAGAATAAAGGCGGCGGCGGCGGCCAGATACATCACCTTAAAACCAAACCCCAAGGCTAGCGCAAAGGCGATCGGCGGGCCAATCACCCAGGCCAGCGAAACCTGAGCGCGCAGGATAGAACTGAACATCACCGTTCCCCGGCCGGTGTGCTCGGCATGTTCCCGTGCCAGGGCAAACATCTGTGGGTTGGCGGTCGAGCCGAAGCTGCTCAGCAACACGCCGACGAACAGCAGCAGGTAATAGTTACGGTTCCAGGCGAACAGCGCACAAGCCAAGGCGCCTAACATGCAGCAGATAAAGATCAGTGATTTGCGATCGCCCCTCTTGTCTGAGCGGCTGGCCAGAAACTGGCTGACCAAAATGCCGATCACCGCGCTGCCGGTAAAGAACAGCCCGACCATCGTTGGCCGTACGTTCACTTCGGTGGAGAGGAACAGACTCAGCGTGGGCGTCTGTAAGGCACCGGCAATCCCGGTGAGAAAAGCCACGACCAGAAATGCCAACGAAGTTAAATCGGGCAAGCGTCGTGTCGCCGCAGTGGAAGTACGCATAAGCTGAATGACTAGCCAAAGAGAAGGGAGACGCGCGCATGATACGCTCGTTTAAAAAAAAACAAAAACCGGTTTCAATCAAGGAAAGGGTAAATACATTGTCTCTGTCGGCAGGAAAAGCGCAGGGCGATGTCACCATCACCCTGCGCTGGTGGCTAGCGGTTATGCGCCAGCAGGAACGTCGTGCGCGGTATTCTTCAGCACTTCGCCCTGATATTTCTCAATTTCCAACTGTGCCATCTGGCCACAGTTGCCCTGTGCCAGGTTGGATGAGCCAATATCGAAAGTCAGGCAGTTGACGTTGCCGTTCTTACAGATCGACCCCGGCGTTGACGGATCGGCCGGATCGTACCAGGCACCTTCGCTGATCCGCACCGCACCTGGGCGCACGTCTTCACTGACAATGGCACCAACCAGGATCTGCCCACGGTCGTTAAACGCCCGCACCAAATCGCCGTTAGTGATGTTGCGCGACTTGGCATCTTCTGGATGGATCAAGATCGCTTCACGGTCGGCCACCGCATACTTCTTACGCAGCGGCGTGTTGTCGAGCTGTGAGTGAAGGCGGTTGGTCGGATGCGCGGTATTCAGTGACAGCGGGTATTTGGCTGCCTCTGGGCCACGGTACCATTCATGCGGCGGCATCCAGGTCGGGATACCTTTGCAATCCAGATACTCCATCTTCGAGATGGCATCGGAATAGATCTCAATCTTGCCGGATGGAGTCCCCAATGGATTAAGCAGCGGGTTTTCACGGTAATCGGCGAAACGTACCCACTGTTTGTTTTCCTGCGGGATCGGGAAACGAATGTAGTTGTTCGACTCCCAGAACATGTCAAACGGCGGCAGGGCAACGCGGGCGGCGCGGGCCTGCAACTTCATGTCGTCGTACATGCCTTTCAGCCACTGAGTTTCGTCTTTGCCTTCGGTAAAGGCATCCAGCACGCCAAGCTTGGCGGCCAGAGCGGCGAAGATATCGAAGTCGTTGCGTGACTCATGCTGCGGCGGCACGCACTGATGCATCGGGAAGACATACAGCTGCGAGTAGTCGCCGCCCATCTCCAGATCGTTACGCTCATAGCTGGTGGTCGCAGGCAGCACGATATCCGCATGCTTGGCGGTGGCCGTCCAGTACGGTTCGTTAACCACGATGGTTTCCGGCCGCTGCCAGGCTTTGACCAGATTGTTGGTATCCTGATGCTGGTGGAAGGTATTACCACCGGCCACGTATACCATCTTCACGTCTGGGTAGGTGACATCGGTCCCATTGAAGTGAATGGTCTTGCCTGGGTTGGTCAGGCACTCGGCGATACGAGCCACCGGGATTGGCGTTGGTGAATTCTTCGGTGCATTCCCCGCAGAGATACCGGAGAGGATGCCGCCTTTGGCCGTTGGGCTACCGCCGGAAGAGTAGTGATAGCTAAAGCCAAAGCCGCCGCCCGGCAGGCCGATCTGGCCAAGCATGGCCGCCACGGTCACCAGCAACCAGTGCTGCTGCTCACCGTGATGCTGACGCTGGATCCCCCAGCCGCCCATGATCATGGTGCGCTGTTTTGCCATATCGCGCGCCAACTGGCGCAGCACTTCGGCATCAACGCCGCTGATATCGGCAGCCCACTCGGCAGTTTTCGGCGTACCGTCGGTTTCACCCAGCAGATAGGCCTGGAACTTGTCGAAGCCCACGGTGTAGGTTTTCAGGAAGTCCGGGTTATGCAGCTTTTCGGTCAACAGGGTGTGGGCGATACCGATCAGCATCGCGCTGTCGGTGTACGGACGCGGAGCGATCCACTGTGCGCCGACATATTTGGCACTGTCACTGTGCACCGGATCGATGCTGATGATGCGGGTGCCTTTCTTCTTCAGCGCCTCAAAGCCGGTCTGGCCGACGTGGTCTGGCACGTTCCAGCTGTTTTTCAGCGTAACCATCGGGTTACAGCCCCACAGGATCACCAGTTGGCTGTTGTCGATGACGTTTGGCCAGGCAGTTTGCTGTTCGTAAACCTCCATTGACCCCATCACGTGCGACATGATCACCTGTGCAGCACCGGTAGAATAGTCACCGGCATAGCCAAGGAAGCCGCCGCTCAGGTTCATCAGGCGTTGCAGCAGGGTACGGCTGTTGTGCAGCATGCCCACGCTTTTCCAGCCGTAAGAACCGGCATAAATTGACTGAGGGCCGTGATCTTTTTGCAAACGGATGATTTCGTTACCGACCAGATCGATAGCCTTATCCCAACTGACGCGCACCCATTCATCGTTGCCGCGCAGCTCGGTACGGCTGCCAGGGCCGCCTTCCAACCAGCTTTTACGTACCATTGGATACTTGATACGGTTTTCCGCATGGACCTGGTGGGGGGCCATGGTGATCAGATCGTTCGGGTAAGGGTCGTCTTTGACCGGCAACACGCCGACCATTTTTCCGTCTTGCACGATGGCTTCAAATGCGCCCCAGTGCGCACCGGTCAGGATGCCCTTCTGCGCCTGGCGTAGGGCCACGAACTGTGGCAATGCCTGGCTGATGGCTTCCGCCAATGCTGATTTAGGCCACAGACCCGCAAACAGAGGCACGGCGGCCAGGGCGCTGGCACCGGCCAGGAAACGACGGCGGCTCATGGCCAATGGTTGTTGTTGGTACTTGCTCATTTCGCTTCTCCCTTAACTTTTGGCCGGTGTGGCAGGTTGCATATCGCTGGCATGTTTCTGAACGTACTGCGTCAGAACGCGCAGTTGTTCTTGCGACAGCGAGGTGCGAGGAGCCATACCTTTAATCACGCCGATCCACTGGTTGGCGTTGAAGCGATCAAGGGCGGTCAGGCCGTGGCAGCCGGTACAGTTGGCGGACATCATATCGGCGGTGTAACGCCAGATTTTCTGCTGATCGTCGATCAGTTGCTTACGTGGCAACCAGACCTGCAGAGACACCTGATGCCAGACCAGGCCGGTTTCGGCATCGGTCATGGTGCTGCCGGTTTTCAGCAGTTTACGCGCGTCTTCGCCCAGCAGAACGCTGAGGATACGTTTACCTTGTGCGGCGTAGAAGACTTCACTGACGCCATCCTGTTGCCAGCCGCTAACGTCTACCAGCACCTTGTCACCTTCCTGTTTCACGACGTGAACTTCGGTTGAAGGCATCAGGTTACCGGCATTATGCGTATCGTCGGCTTTCAGGAAGAACGGTTCGGTAGCGATGGTAAACAGCGTGGTTGCTGTTGGTGAGGTTTCCGCCGCGGCTTTTGCCAGTTCGGCAGCACCGGCCTGTGCGGCACCGCTCATATCCGGCAGGATATGCGCTACGCCCTTATGGCAGTCGATACAGGTTTCACCTTGCTTGATGGCCACCGGATGCTGAATACGGGCTTCAGGACGCTGGGCGGTGATATCCATGGCATCGAAGCTATGGCAAGAACGGCAAGTGGCTGAATCGTTTTCTTTCAACGTCTTCCAGACCGATTGTGCCATGGCCAGCTTATGGGCTTCGTATTTTTCCGGGGTGTCGATTTTGCCGGTCATTTCGCCGTAAATGTCTTTCACCGCACGGATCTTGGTCCACAGGTAATCGAGTGGCTCATGAGGGACGTGGCAATCGGCACATTCCGCGCGGATCCCCTTGGCGTTCTGGAAGTGGACACTGCCTTGATATTCGGCCAGAGGTTGTTGCATGGTGTGGCAGGAGACACAGAAGGCGGTATCGCTGGTTTTATGGAAGACCGTTGCGGTCCCCGCCAGCAGTGCGGCACCGAGAATAATCCCGATCACTAAAATCCATAGCCATCCCCACCGGCGTCGCTTTTCAAAGCCAGCTTGTTTTTTGCTCATATTGAACCCACTTATAGTTATGAAATACCAAGGAAAAACTTGCCAAAAAGGTTTCGACACCAGGTCAAAAACACCTGAATTAGTATAGGTATTTTCCCAAAAGAAACCTAATACCTTAGGGGTATTTACAGCGAAAAGTAGAGTGATTGAGCAATAAAGTAGCGTTATATTCTGGGTTATATAGGGATCTGCTTGAGATGAGCTGAGGATAAATTGAAGGGAATAACGTCACAATATCGGCAGATATACCTGTTGGCTCAACCATAGGTGGATCGCCGTTCTGCTTGCTTCAAAATGGGGCTCCGGCAGGTCGTGCGGGGAACACCAGCGCCATTCGGCACATTTTTCCGGCTCTTTCAGCTCGGCTTCTCCTCCTGGATGCTGAACCAGCATACAGATCGACACCGTGTGTTTTCCCTCTGCACGCCAGGTTTGCAAATTATTGCTGACGCCAATAAAGGTTGGCGGATCGATCTGCAACCCGGTCTCTTCGGCGATTTCGCGTTGGGCGCACTGTTCAAAGGTTTCCCCCGCGTCCAGATGCCCCCCAGGGATCGACCAAAAAGGGGCATGGGTGCTGCAGCGTTTCCCCAGCAGGATTTGCCCTTGAGCGTTAACGATTATGACCCCGATACCGGTGGCAACCATGTTGTTATCTTCCTTCAGCACTGTTTCAGCACAGTATGCCATTTTCCCCCGTGGAGGGGGGTTTTAGCCAGAAAAGTGTGCGTAAGGTCAAAAAACTATCACGCGGAGATCGAGAAAACTTGCTTTCGGTGATAGCTGCTCACACACTCATTGAAACGTTTCAGCGTCATCGATGGCCTGGTTAGGCGATGGGTAACGCTCCTTTTTCTTAACTTGGCTGAAACGATTCAATTCAGCAGGAGAGGAGAACCATGTTCCAGTTGTCACAGCAAGATATTCACCTGGGAGCTGCCGCTAGCGGCAAACAGGGAGCCATCCGGCAGGTAGCGGCAGCGCTTACCTCCGCCGGATGCGTCAGCGCCGCCTATGTTGACGGCATGCTGCAGCGCGAGCTGCAAACCTCTACTTATCTGGGCAACGGCATCGCCATTCCACATGGCACTACAGATACCCGCGATCTGGTGCTGAACACCGGTGTTCAGGTATTCCAGTTTCCACAGGGTATCGAGTGGGGCGAAGGCCAGACGGCCTATGTGGTGATCGGTATTGCCGCGCGTTCCGATGAACACCTGGCGCTACTGCGTCAGCTCACGCATGTGCTCAGTGATGACAGCGTCGCCGAACAGCTGGCAAAAACGACTTCAGCTGAAGAACTGCGCAGTTTGCTGATGGGCGAGAAACTGGCGGCTGAATTCAAGTTTGATGCCTCATTGATTGCTCTTGATGTGGCCGCTGATTCGCTGATGACGCTGCAAGCGTTGAACGCGGGCCGTCTGCAAAAAATCGGTGCGGTTAACGCCCAGTTTGTCAGCGATGTGATCACCCGCAAGCCGCTGAATCTGGGGCAGGGGATCTGGTTGAGTGACAGCACTGAAGGCAACCTGACCAGCGCCGCTACCGTCAGCCGCCCGGCACAGGCGTTTGATGAAGAGGGCGAAAAGGTCGCGCTGTTGCTGACCGTCGCCGTCGCCGATCAACAGCCGCTGACGGTACTGAACTATTTAAGCGATCTGTTAGTGAACCAAAAAGCTGAACGCTTGCTGAACGCCGATGCGGTGGGCGTGCTGGCGTTACTGACCAGCGAAGTTGCTGAAGAGAGCGCGGTTCTGAGTGCGGAATACGTGGTGCGCAACGAGCATGGCCTGCATGCCCGCCCAGGCACTGCGCTGGTCAACGTAATCAAACAGTTCTCCAGTGAAATTACCGTTACCAATCTCGACGGCAGCGGTAAACCGGCTAACGGCCGCAGCCTGATGAAGGTTGTGGCACTGGGAGTGAAAAAAGGTCATCACCTGCGCTTTACCGCCAGTGGTGACGATGCTGAAGCAGCGCTGAAAGCCATCGGCGAAGCCATCAGTGAAGGTCTTGGCGAGGGTGCAGCATGAGCAGAAGAGTAGCCACCATAACCCTGAATCCGGCTTACGATCTGGTGGGCTTTTGCCCGGAGATCGAACGGGGTGAGGTTAACCTGGTAAGAACCGCCGGTCTCCATGCGGCAGGTAAAGGGATCAACGTTGCCAAGGTACTGAAAGACTTGGGTATCGACGTCACCGTTGGCGGTTTCCTTGGTAAAGATAACCAGGATGGTTTCCAACTGCTGTTCAGCGATTTGGGCATTGCCAACCGTTTCCAGGTGGTCCCTGGGCGTACACGTATCAACGTTAAGCTGACGGAAAAAGACGGTGAAGTGACCGATTTCAACTTCTCCGGTTTTGAAGTGACGCCGCAGGATTGGGAACGCTTTGTGGTGGACTCCCTGAGCTGGCTGGGCCAGTTCGACATGGTAGCGGTCAGCGGTAGCTTGCCTGCCGGGGTTGCTCCGGAAGCCTTCACCGAGTGGATGACCCGTCTGCGTGCGCAGTGTCCGTGCATCATTTTTGACAGCAGCCGTGAAGCGCTGGTGGCTGGGCTGAAAGCCTCGCCGTGGTTGGTAAAACCTAACCGTCGTGAACTGGAAATCTGGGCAGGCAAACCCCTGCCGAAGTTGGAAGATGTAGTGGAAGCCGCTCACGCCCTGCGTGAACAGGGCATTGCCCACGTGGTGATCTCACTGGGTGCTGAAGGCGCGCTGTGGGTTAACGCCTCCGGCGCCTGGATCGCCAAACCGCCAGCCTGTGAGGTGGTCAGCACCGTGGGGGCTGGTGATTCCATGGTCGGCGGCCTGATTTACGGCCTGCTGATGCGTGAATCCAGCGAGCATACCTTGCGCTTGGCCACTGCCGTGGCTGCCCTGGCAGTGAGCCAGAGCAACGTTGGTATCACCGATCGCCCGCAGTTGGCCGCGATGATGGCGCGCGTCGATCTGAAACCCTTTAATTAATCGCAGGAGTCAGAATGAAAACGCTGCTGATGATAGACAGTTCGCTCGGGCAGGCTCGTAGCCACCTGGCGAAACGCATGCTTGAGGCCGCTGCGGCCAAAACCGGCCTGACGCTGGTTAATACGGCCAATGAGGCTGAACTGGTGGTGGTAGCGGGTGTTGCTGCACCTGCTGACGCTGAGCTGAACGGCAAACAGGTTTATATCGGTGATGTGGAACACGCGGTGCGTGAACCAGAAGCCTTCCTGGCCACGGCACAGGCGCAAGCCAAACCGTATCAGGCTCCGGCCCAGACGGTAGCACCGGCAAAATCCGCCGGTCCGAAACGCATTGTTGCCGTTACCGCTTGCCCGACCGGCGTTGCGCATACCTTTATGGCGGCCGAAGCCATCGAGAGCGAAGCCAAGAAACGTGGCTGGTGGGTGAAGGTTGAAACCCGCGGTTCCGTCGGTGCCGGGAATGCGATCACCCCAGAAGAAGTGGCGGCGGCCGATCTGGTGATTGTCGCGGCAGATATCGAAGTGGATCTGGACAAGTTTGCCGGCAAGCCGATGTACCGCACCTCGACCGGTTTGGCGTTGAAGAAAACCGCGCAGGAGCTGGATAAGGCACAGGTAGAAGCCGAGATTTTCCAACCGCAAAAAAGTGGCAGCACCGCGAGCTCAGGCAAGAAGAAAGAGAGCGCAGGGCCTTATCGCCACCTGCTGACCGGCGTGTCTTACATGCTGCCGATGGTGGTGGCGGGCGGTCTGTGTATTGCGCTGTCGTTCGTGTTTGGTATCAAGGCGTTTGAAGTCAAAGGGACGCTGGCTGCGGCGCTGATGCAGATCGGTGGTGGTTCGGCCTTTGCGCTGATGGTGCCGGTTCTGGCGGGCTACATCGCGTTCTCCATTGCGGATCGTCCTGGCCTGACGCCGGGCCTGATCGGCGGTATGTTGGCAGTTAGCACCGGTGCGGGTTTCCTTGGCGGTATCATTGCCGGTTTCCTGGCGGGTTACGTGGCCAAGGCCATCAGCGGTAAGTTGCGTTTGCCACCGAGTATGGAAGCGCTCAAGCCGATCCTGATTATTCCGCTGGTTGCCAGCCTGATCACCGGTTTGATCATGATTTACGTAGTGGGCACACCCGTTGCCAAAATCATGGTTGGCCTGACCAACTGGTTGCAATCGCTGGGCACCGCCAACGCGGTACTGCTGGGCGCAATCCTCGGTGCAATGATGTGTACCGATATGGGTGGTCCGGTTAACAAGGCGGCCTATGCCTTTGGTGTAGCGCTGTTGAGTTCTTCGGTCTACGCACCTATGGCAGCGATTATGGCGGCAGGTATGGTGCCACCGCTGGCGATGGGGCTGGCGACCATTCTGGCTCGTCGCAAGTTCGAGAAGTCCGAGCAGGAAGGGGGCAAGGCCGCGTTGGTGTTGGGCCTGTGTTTTATCACTGAAGGGGCAATTCCGTTTGCTGCCCGTGACCCAATGCGCGTTCTGCCGTGCTGTATCGCAGGTGGAGCCCTGACAGGTGCACTGTCGATGGCCTTCGGTGCAAAACTGATGGCACCACACGGTGGGCTGTTCGTGCTGTTGATCCCTGGTGCTATCTCGCCGGTGCTGCTGTATCTGCTGGCGATTGTGGCGGGTACCCTGCTGGCGGGCGTGGCCTATGCGGTCCTTAAACGTTCTGAAGCGCCGGTAGCCACGGTGGCGTAACAGTTACTTGATAATAAGCTGTGCTCCTTAGGAGCACAGCCTAGTCAGTTCTACCCACCTGAGGATTTGCCGCAACAAGAGTTTCCCTTCTCCCATCGTTTCTCTCCTGCATACTTAGTATTTGTCTCGTAAAAATCGGCATTACCATCGCCTTAACTGTTCATAAAGTGATCATTTTCGAATAGTGGTGAAAATGAAAATCATTTACATTTAGGTCTAATTGATAGAATAACGATCACGTTAGTAACTAAGCGTAAATGGATACATTAAAATGTTTGCATGGAAGCGATGGGTCTCATCTTTGGTATTTATTGCATCCACCTACGGTGGGATGACTCATTACAGTCAGGCAGCAGAATTTAGCCCGGCTGACCGCGATAGCATCATTCAACGGCAAAGGGGGATGTTGGAGCAGGCACAGCAACAGCGTGAAGCATTAGAAAACCAAGTTTCGTTGCCTACACTTCCTTCTCCGACGCCAGATCTGTCAGGGGAGGCCTGCCAAAAAGTTCACCTGATCGTTTTACAGGGAGTTGGCAGCCTTTCATGGTCAGTGCAGGAACAACTTGTCTTCCCCTTTCGAGGGCGCTGCCTGACGTTGGCCAATATCAACCAATTGGTACGTGAAACGACCAATGCTTATCTGCAACGTGGTTTTGTGACCTCTCAGGCCTACCTGAAAGCCCAGGATATTTCTAGCGGTGTGCTGATCATCAGCGTTAGCGAAGGGCGGATTGGTTCCATAACCCTTGATGGGAAAGAGACGCTGGCGCTGAAAATGGCGTTTGCTGGCCTGATCGGCAGAGTATTAAACCTGCGGGATATTGAGCAAGGCATGGAACAGCTCAATCGCTTGCCTTCGCAGCAGTTGAATATTGATATCCAACCCGATTTACGTCCCGGATATTCAAACGTTGTATTGCTGCGAGTTTCCAAGCGCTTGCCGCTGACTCTCTCTTTAGGGGCCGATAACAGCGACCAAAAAAGCACGGGCACCGGCCAGATGAATGTGGGGGTGACACTGGATAATCCCCTACGCCTTGCCGACCAGTGGGCATTTTCCGTCGCGCGCAATAGCCATTTCAACCATAACCACCGTAGTCGCAGCTTCAGTGGCAGCATGAGTCTGCCTTACGGCTACTGGCAAGTTGGTTATCACTATGCCTGGAGTGATTTTTTTCAGGCAATACCGTTCAACCAAGCGACTTATCACTATCAGGGAGATAGCCAGACTCATCGATTGAGCGCCAACCGAACGCTGTTTCGTGATGGTACGCGTAAGTTCGGCATAGATATAGAGCTGACCCGGCGGCGTACGGAAAATCGGTTGGCGGGGGAACGATTGGCAGTAAGTAGCCCAACAATCAGTTCACTAAGCTTTGGCGGCAATTACAGTGCGGTTTTAGGACAGGGCTATCTGACGTTCAATCCCACTATCAGTCACGGTTTATCTATGTTGGGAGCGACGGCGGACGATCCGCAACACCGTGACCTGCCGCGCAGCAAATTCCGTAAATTCAGTCTCAGCACTAGCTATTTTCATCCTCTGGTTTCTTCCTTGTCTTACTTAGCTTCAGCCTATGGTCAAACCACCCCGGACAACCTGTATTCCAGTGAACGTATTTCCGTTGGCGGGCAATATTCGGTGCGTGGCTTCAGAGAGCAATACCTGACCGGTAACCGCGGAGCCTATTGGCGTAATGAGCTTAGTTGGCAGCCGGGGTTGGGAGATCTCACCCTTATCGGTGCAATGGATTCAGGTTGGGTTCAAGGCCGGGCAGGGAGAATCGACGGGGGAAATGTCACCGGTGCGGCGGTGGGGGCGGTAATAAACAGCCGCTGGTTCGGCCAGTCGTTCATTTTTGGCAAACCTTTAAGATACCCGGAAAGCTTGCAACCGGATCGTTGGGTGGCCTATTGGCAAGCCACCGTTACGTTATAGCGCCAACACAACCGAGGTCGGGAAAGGGCCTGAAACCAATATCTTTTCGAGGGACAGAATATGGATAAACTCAATCACCCGCTGGCTCGGGGAGCCAGTTACCTACTGATTTATCTGACCGCCCTACAGCCATTGCATCCGGCATTTGGTGCTGTGATCAATACCACAAATAATCAGACTCAAGTGCGGCAGGGTAATGTGCCGGTCGTAGATATTGCCACACCCAATGAGGCGGGCATTTCGCACAATAGCTACAAAGACTTCAACGTTGGTGCGCCTGGCGTTGTGCTGAATAACGCCACTCAGGCTGGCAAGTCGCAGTTGGCGGGAGAGTTAAGCGCCAACGGCAATTTAAACGGCAATGCCGCCCACCTGATCGTAAACGAAGTCACTGGTGGTAGCCGTTCAGAGCTGCAGGGCAAGCTGGAAGTTTTCGGCAATAAAGCTAACGTGATAATTGCCAACCCTAATGGCATTAGTTGTGATGGCTGTGGGTTTATTAACACCCCTGGCGTCACCTTGACTACAGGTAAACCACAGTTTGATCAGCGGGGAGCATTAGAGGCGTTAGAGGTAAAAAAAGGCGCTATAACTATCGGCGGCAATGGGCTGGATGGTAATTCGGCCGACTATGTCGACATCATCAGCCGTGCCACCGAGTTGAACGGTAAAATCAACGCCCAAAATCTGTCGTTAATCCAAGGCGCTAACCGAATCAGCATCAAGGATGGCACCATCAAACCGATCAACGGCGAAGGGCCCAAGCCTCAGTTAGCAGTCGATACCAAAGCATTGGGTGGCATGTATGCTAACAGGATCCGTTTGGTTGCTAACGAGACGGGTATTGGGGTCAATCTTAACAATATCAACAGCTCGCAGCGTGATATTACACTTAACGCCAATGGAAAAATTGTGTTGGGTAGCGTGCACGCGCAAACGGATCTGAACGTCAGCGCTAGTGAGGTCGCTATTCCTGCTAATGCAAGTGTGCGTGCTGAACGCGATATGACGCTGGCGGCGACCGCATTCAGTAATAGCGGCAATGTGACAGCGCATCGTGATATGCGGATCTTTGCCGACTCAGTAAGCAACGTCGGTGACAAGGCTGCACTGCACAGCAACAAGAATCTGTGGATACAGAAAGACGCGCAGGGCAACAAGGCTAAAATGGTGGATAACCGTTCTGCACGTATTCAGACCAATAGTGGCGATCTGGTTATTCGGGCAGACAGACTCAATAACGTGCGTAATTCGGTGAGCGCGGAGTGGCGGAATATTCCTGGCAATTCCAAGGCGTTTAATAAATCTTTCGTGGGTAGTTACTACGACACACGCAACGGTGTAGATGCTATTGTACGGCTGGAACCAGAATTGAAAGACTTTGGTTTTGGCAGTTGGTTCGGGGAAATCAATCTTTCAAAAAGCGATAAGGTCAATGTCAAACGGGATGAATATATCATAACCCAATCACAAGCTCCCGCAACGATCAGTTCTGGCAGTAATGCTTATATTAATGCCTCTACATTATGGAATGACCAATCCACGATTAAAGCCGCTAAAGATCTGATACTGACCGGGAACACCTTCTCAGTTAAAGGGGAACAGTTGGGGCAAAAGGATCTTTATTGGCGATTGGCGTCTACCACTTTTGGCGTCGGCGGTTTTGCCAGCGATGAAGATGCGCCAACTGGAAACTGGGATTTATTATATGTTAATGAAAAGGCGAAATATAACAAGCAGCAGGAGATTCTGACGTGGAAAATAACGGGGTATCAGAACTCATCAATTACCGCGGGTAATAATTTGACGGCGGATTTTAAAGATAAAATACATTTTTATACATCGTCTCCGCTGGAGGGGAGTGTCAATGAAGTTATCGGATTAGGGCGAACAGATACGTTAGCTGCGAAAAATATTCTGTTGCACGCCAATAAAATTATCAGCACAGATAAAATTAGTGCACATGACGATTTAACTGTTATTGCTGATGATCTATTTTATACCGACGGCACAGAACTGACGGCGGGTAATAGTCTATCCGTTTTGGCGGTTAATGAGTTGGATACCCGCCAAGGCTACCTGAAAGGGAAAAACATTACCCTGACCAGCCGAAACGGCAACGTCAAGGTTCACACATCGCCGACTCAACGTTATTTCGGCAGCGATGGTTCTCGCTGGCTAAGCCAGTTAAATGCCTCGGGCGATTTGACGTTGAACGCGGGCAAAAGCATCTATTTACGCAACATCTATATGGCCCCACAAAGCAACAATATTGCTATGACGGCCAGCGCTGGCATCTCGATCGAAAGAAATGATGAGGCGTTGGATAACGAGAGAGTAGGACAACATCTTTCTGCTGAGAACAGGCTGGTGCAGTTTAACCAGATGTTGAATGCCGGACAAATGAACTCTACCGGCTCGGTGTTGCTCAACAGTGGCGGCTATCTGGCATTACGCGGCACCCATATTAAAGCCGGAAAGGATATCACCTTACTGGCTGGTCATAACGCCGATCTTAATTACCGTGTATTGGGGAAACAATTTAATGCTTTATTCCCTGCTTCACGTACGCCTGAGCTGGGTAGCCAGATACAGGCTGGTGGTAATTTATTGATCAATACAGCACGCGATCTCGGTACCCAGGGGGCAACGTTAGCCGCCAATGGTAATATCACTCTGCTTGCGGGGCAAAACCTCTGGTTGTCTGCACTGGGGTACTCCGTCGTTGATGCGGCTAATGATAACAACAAGAACGATCGCCAACTGATCACCACTCTTCATGCAGGAAAAAACCTGACGGCGGCGGTAAATAATCAACTGTTGGCTTACGGTGCTAAGTTGACCTCAGGTGGCAATATGACACTGACCTCTGGCGGCGATATTCGCTTCGAGGCAGTGGAGAACAAGACTCACCGTGTACATTCCGGTGGCTACACGGAACAATTGATTCAGCAGGGTAGTGAACTGATTGCTGGTGGCCTGCTTACGATAATTTCCCGTGGCAGCATTTTGTTCCAGGCGACCCGGTTACAGTCTAAAGGGCAAACCGGCCCGGTAGCGCCTGCGGCGAATCTATCCGGTGTGGATGCCGCATTGGCAGCGGCCGAGCGGCAGTTTCAGGCATCCCGTCAGAGATTTGACGAGGCGCAGCAGAATAAAGCGCAGGCAGAGGGGCTGCTTGGTGCTCGTAAACGTGAACTAGGCGCTGCGCAGCAACATCCGGATACGTTGTCACTATTTGATGTCGGCGCGCATCCCATAACCTCGTCAACAGCCCGTTTCGTTGCGGTGCCAAGTTACAGTGGCGGAGGCGTTCATTTTGATGCATCGGCTCGCATTGACAATAAAGATCATCTAGATCGGCTGTTGCGGGAAGGCGGAAGTGCCTTTGTCAATAATGTCTTGCAATGGGGAGAGGCTTGGGCTCCCACCCCTGACGGTGTCAAAGTTGCCAATGCGATAAAAGAAGCCACTGTGGCGGAATATGACAAGATACGCCAGCGCCTAATTGACCGGCAGAATGCGGTAAATAGTGCCAAAAATGCGGTTAACACGGCACAAAACACGTTCAACCAGGCTCAGCAACGTTTGGAACAGCCTGCAAGAGAAAAGAGTGTTGCTGAAAACCGCCTGAATGCTGCGCGGACTGAAAAACAACGTCAATATGATGCGGAAAAACAACGCAAGGCACAGGAGGATGCACGTAATCGGGAGTTGGCTGTTCGTACTGGCACTCTAGATATAGCGGCGCAAGGAGGTTATCTGTATGCGCAAGCCATGGAAGAGTCGAATCACTACGAAGACAAAAAGAAAAAATGTAATAAATGGAGCCTATGTATCACCAAGAAAGAGGTGACGCAAACACGTCATGACGTCACCAATAAGGTCACCGAGTTTCTCGCTGGCGGCAATATCAATCTGCTGAGCCGAGACAATAGTACTTATGAAGCGAGCAAAATAGCCGCTGGGAATAATGCTCGTTTGACCAGCACTCGGGGAGCAATCAATTTCCGGGCGGTCAAAGATACCACTTTTGAACAAACGGTTTCCCTGTCTAAGGGATTCTTTATCAAACAGGCTGATAAAGGCTATTCAGAGGGGAAATGGGTACTACCAAGTATTCATGCTGGTGGCAAATTGGTGATCAATACTGCCAATGGTATCAGCACCGATGTGAAGGTGAAGAACGGGCAGGCACTGCAAAGCGCTATTGATGCGTTGGGGAATACGCCGAGCATGGCCTGGATCAAAGATCTCAACAAGCGCAACGATGTGCAATGGAACGCAGTGAAGGACGCCTATGACAGTTGGGACTATCAGAGCCAGAAACTGAATCCGGCCGTGGCGGCGGTCATTGCCATTGCTGCGGCGACAGTGACAGCAGGCAGCTCATTAGTTGCAACCGCTGCCAGCAGCACGGCTACAGCAGTAGGCGGTGGGGCCGTAACTAGTGGTGTTGTGACCGCCGGAATGTCTTCGCTAGCGTCGCAGGCTGCCGTTGTGCTGGTAGAGAATCAGGGCAACCTGTCGAACACGTTGAAGGCGTTGGGTAACAGTGACGCAGTTAAGGCTACTGCAACCGCTATGGCAATTGGAGGCGCGCTGAACGGTTTTGATAGTGTAACAGGATGGAATAAGGATGCGGCAGGTAAACCACTTAATCCCAAGGACGTGAAGTTGCCTCAGCTCAGCAATGGTGATTGGAGCAAGGTGGCGCAGCGCGTGGCGGGCCAGTCGATTATCAGCTCGAGCCTGAATACCGCAATTAACGGTGGGAGTTTTAGGGATAACTTAACCAATGCTTTGCTGAGCAATATCGGTGGTCAACTTAATGCTGAAGGGGCCAATCTGATTGGCGAAAACGGGCAGGTATTGGGTGTTCCTGGCAAGGTACTAAGCCATGCTGTGGTGGCCGGAGTTGCGGCAGAGATTGGGCGTGGTGACGGTAAAGGCGCTGCTGCCGGGGCATTGGCGGCGGAGCTGGCAGGGGTGATGATGCAAAGCACCTTGTTCGAACCGTCTAATCTCAATGAGAAAGAACGCCAACTGCTGCGCTTGCAGGAAGCCCTACAAGGTAACGAGACGAAGGAGCAAACGGTACGGGTTATTGGGGCTTTGACCGGTGCCCTTACGACACATACGCCTGAGGGAGCGTACAGTGCTGCAGATAGCGCCCAGAGCGTATACCGATATAACATGACCGAACATATGTTGTATCAATATGCTCTAGATAATCAGCGGGATATTCTGGCAGCGGACAAAGGCGATAAGGATGCCGCCAAGCGAGTTGTCGCGCGTCGTGAGGCTGCTGTGGCGGTTGCTGTTGTCGGTGGAGGTGGTTTGGCACTTTCCGCTGGTGGCATGACATTGATTGGTGCTGCACCTGAATTGGTATTGGCTGCCCGTCTGGCTATTGCCAGTTGTAAAACTAATCCCGCGCTTTGTCTGAATCAGGCCGGTATTTTTGCGGCAGATATTGTTTCTCCAGAGGCCATCATTGGGGTTGGTGCAGTAACTACCGGCAGCACGCTTATCCTTGGGAAGTCTGAGAGTAGCGCAAAGAAACTAGCACAACAGCTAGTTAAGACCTCCGATGAACTGTATAAAAACAAGAGCTTTAATACACAACCTGTTGCGGATTTTATCAAGGGTGAGACGGCGACTGGTGCAAATCTGTCGGCTAAGACTGCGGATTATCTGCGAGATATCCAGAAAATCAATACAGACCAACTGATTAAGGTATTTGATCCTAAACAGGCGGATAGTAAGCTGAATGTGTTCGGGAAGCAGTTTGAACAGGTGCTTGGTGAAGGGGGCAGTAACAAGCCAGGGAATGTGAAGGTGTTCTCTACCGAGAAGATGACTGAGCAAGAGATCTTCAACTATGCACAGTCGTTGGCTGGTCACCTAGCACTTACAGAAAGAAAAACCTCCTTAGGTACCGTCTACTATGCAAAAGTTGATGGGGCAACGATCAACTTGCGGAATTATTCAAATAGCCAAGAGGAAACCAAAGCTCGCTGGACAATTGATATAATCGGTAATCAACAATTAGATGCCTTTAGGGGCAATGGTAAAGTAAAAAAGAGAACAGAAATTAAATTCCGATGAGGTTATCGATGCTATATAGCGATGAAGAGTTCAAGTTGTTTAGCGAGGAATTAGAGGGGTCATCAATTGGGACTGTATGGTCAGCAATGAGCCCCGATAATTTCGGCAGAGAGGCACTATCATATGAAGAGAAGAAAGCGTATTTTTTGGAGCTTCTTCAACGTCTCATACAAGAAGGAAGGATAAAATTAGCGTCTCGCGGAAATTTTTTGAAGGGAACTGTTGAGGAACAAATTGCATTGTATCGAGATGCTTTCCCCAAAAACCAGGAGGAAATGGAGGATGGTGCTTTCGATGGGTTTTGGTTTCTAACAGAAAAATGTCCTGCTGGCATTGTCTGGGTACATGAGAATGGCTATCTGGACTGGACGTAATCTGTTCCCCCTCCTAAAAATCTATCTAATGCCCCAAGCCAGTGCTAGGGGCATCTTAAACAAGCACAAGTTGTTGATTACTGCTGCGCCTTCAGCCAGGCAATTTCCTCGGCCCAGATATCCGGGTTCACCGTTTCCAGGATCAGCGGGATGTTATCGAAGCGCTCGTCGCGCATGATATAGCTGAACACGGTCTTACCAATATTGCCTTCACCCAGGCTGTGGTGGCGGTCAACGCGGCTGCCAAACTCGCTCTTGGCATCGTTAAGATGCATACCGCGCAGGTAATTAAAGCCCACCACGTCGCCTAGCTCTTTAAACGTCTTCTGGCAATCTTCTTCGGTACGCAGATCGTAACCGGCGGCGAAGGCATGACAGGTATCAATACAGACACCGACGCGGCTCTTGTCTTCTACACCGTCGATGATCGCCGCCAGATGTTCAAATTTGAACCCCAGATTGCTGCCTTGCCCGGCGGTATTCTCGATCACGGCGGTGACGCCCTGGGTTTTATCCAGCACGATGTTGATCGACTCGGCGATCCTTGCCAGGCACTTATCCTCATCTATCTGCATCAGGTGGCTGCCCGGGTGGAAGTTCAGCAGCGTCAGCCCCAGTTGCTCACAGCGTTGCATCTCATCAAGAAACGCCTCACGGGACTTCTCCAGCGCTTCCGTTACCGGATGGCAAAGGTTAATCAGATAGCTGTCATGCGGCAGGATTTGCCCTGGGCCGTAGCCGTACTGTGCGCAGGCACTTTTAAACTTGTCTATCACGTCGGCAGGCAGCGGGGCAGCCTTCCATTGACGCTGATTTTTAGTGAACAGGGCGAATGCGGTCGCCTCTAATTCGTGTGCGCGGATCACGGCCTGATCTACGCCGCCAGAAGCGCTGACGTGTGCACCGACAAACTTCATTTTCATTCTCCTGTGTTAACGCTGCCATTATGGCATTGATAAGCGAAGGATTGAATGGTGGGGGTAAAACAAGCAGGCCCGAAAGCTCGGGCCTGAAGAGGGGGGATTACAACAGGTGCTGCACCAACAGGTTGATGGCACCGCCGCCAAAGATCAGCCAGACAAACAGCAGCGTTGCCAGCAGAATGGGTTTCACACCCGCCTGACGTACCGCGCTAATGTGGGTGGTCAGCCCTAAAGCGGCCATTGCCATGGCCAGCATCCAGGTGTCGATGGTGATCAGATGCTGTACCAGCGTAGCCGGGATCAGGTTGAACGAGTTCAGCCCGGCAACGGCGATAAACAGCACAGCAAACCACGGAATGGTGATGGCCGATTTTTCACTCTTGCTGCCGTTACCGGCCCGGCGGCTGATATAGCCAGACAGCAACAGCAGGAACGGGGCTAACATCATGACGCGGATCATCTTGGAGATCACCGCCGCGTTTTCCGCATCTGGGCCGATGGCATGGCCAGCAGCAACCACCTGAGCTACCTCATGGATTGTCGAGCCAGCGTAGATGCCGAAGGTTTCCTGTGTCAACGGCAGCCACTGGAAGTGCTCATTCAGTTGATACAGCCACGGATAGGCAAAGATCGCCAGCGTACCAAACACCACTACGGTAGAGACTGCGACGGCAACCTTACTGGAGTCTGCCTTCAGCACCGGCTCGGTGGCCATTACGGCCGCGGCTCCGCAGATGCTGCTACCGGCACCGATCAGCATGGTGGTTTGGCTGTCGAGGCCGAACACTTTTTTACCCAACCAGCAGGCCAGCAAGAAAGTGCTGCTCAGGGTCAGGGCATCGATAATGATCCCGCTGGCCCCCACGTCGGCAATTTGCTGGAAGGTTAAACGAAAGCCATAAAGAATGATCCCCAGGCGTAACAGTCGCTGCTTGGCCAGCTGTACGCTGCTATGGCAACTAGGCTGCAACCAGGGATAAAGAGTGTTGCCGACCAGGATGCCGCACAGGATCGCCAGCGTCAGGGCGCCTAATCCCAACCCGGCAACCCAGGGAACATCGCCCGCCCAGACCGAAAACGCGGTCAGCGCGCCGGTCAGCAGTAAGCCTGGTATCAACCGTGGTAGTCCAAACAGCGGAAAACGCTGTTCGGGATAGGTATGAGTGCTGTGACTCGCCATGATTATTCTGTCCTCTGCTAAATTCCTGAGTGCAATGATAAAAGCAGGTGACCTAAAAGAGAAATTGATTATATATTTATAACTTATCGGAATAAGTGGTTGATCGGCTGGACGGTCGACTACTCCGCCAAGCCTAATCCTGTAAACGTGATAACCTTATAAGGCAGGGCAGTAAGCATTACCAATGCCGTGTAACTGATTTTTGGTGTTTTCATTTTAATGGTTTTGTCTGACCATTCTCTTTATGTCGAGGCTGTTATGCATATCACTTTGCGCCAACTGGAAGTTTTTACCGAGGTGCTGAAAAGCGGATCCACCACTCAGGCCTCAGTGGTATTGGCTTTATCACAATCGGCAGTCAGCGCGGCGCTGGCCGATCTGGAAGGGCAACTGAAGGTGTTGTTGTTCGATCGCGTGGGTAAACGCCTGGTGATCAACGAACATGGCCGCTTGCTATACCCCAAAGCGCTGGCTCTGTTGGAGCAGGCTGGGGAAATAGAACAACTGTTCCTGCATGACAGCGGCGCGTTACGCATCGCCGCCAGCAGCACCATCGGCAACTATATGCTGCCAGAGATGATCGCCCACTATCGCAAAGATTTTCCTGCTACAGCGTTGGAACTGAACGTGGGCAATAGTCAGGAGGTGATTGTTGCGGTAGCTGATTTTCGAGTCGATTTGGGGCTGATCGAAGGGCCGTGCCACATGCCTGAGTTGGTCACCCAGCCGTGGCTTGAAGATGAACTGGTGGTGTTTGCCGCGCCGGATAACCCATTGCTACAGCAACCGGTGACCCTGGCAACGCTGGCCAGTGCCCCTTGGATCCTGCGGGAGCGGGGGTCTGGCACGCGGGAAGTACTGGATCATCTGCTGCTGGCGCACCTGCCAAACTTCCAGTTGGTGATGGAGTTGGGCAACTCGGAAGCGATCAAGCATGCAGTGCGCCACGGCATCGGCATCAGTTGCCTGTCACGTCGCGTAGTGGAAGAACAGTTGGCTAGCGGTGTATTGGTGGAACTGAGCATTCCTCTACCGCCATTGATGCGCACGTTGTATCTGATCCATCATCGGCAAAAGCACATTTCCAATGCGCTACAGCGTTTCTTGAGCTATTGCGTTGGGCAAAAACCGGACAAGATCGCATAAAGCCATCATTAGGGCCGCTGCTAATAATTGGCGGCGGATTATGAAGCTATCTTATATCAGGGCAATGTTACTAGTTCGCTGGCGGGTATTTGTTACAATCCGGCCCTCATTTTTGACGAGCAGATAGGGTAAGAATGGCTCAGCAGGATATAAAAACAGCGGGGCAGAAAGCACCCGGATTACGCCGCGAGCTGAAAGCGCGGCATTTAACCATGATTGCCATTGGCGGTTCCATCGGTACCGGCCTGTTTGTTGCCTCTGGCGCAACGGTTTCCCAGGCAGGCCCAGGCGGCGCGTTACTCTCCTATGCATTGATTGGTCTGATGGTGTATTTCCTGATGACCAGCCTGGGTGAGCTGGCGGCGTTTATGCCGGTTTCAGGATCGTTTTCCACCTATGGTGCCAAGTATGTTGAAGAAGGTTTCGGCTTTGCGCTGGGCTGGAACTACTGGTACAACTGGGCGGTGACCATTGCGGTCGACCTGGTAGCGTCACAGTTGGTGATGAACTATTGGTTCCCAGACACGCCAGGCTGGATCTGGAGCGCCCTGTTCCTTGGCCTGATGTTCTTGCTTAACTACATCTCGGTCAAAGGCTTCGGTGAAGCGGAATACTGGTTCTCGCTGATCAAGGTGAGCACGGTAATTATCTTTATCGTCCTTGGCGTACTGATGATCTTCGGTATCTTGAAGGGCGGTGAAAATGCCGGTTGGCATAACTGGACGATCGGCGATGCACCGTTTGCCGGTGGCTTCTCGGCCATGATTGGCGTGGCAATGATCGTCGGCTTCTCGTTCCAGGGCACCGAGCTGATCGGTATCGCGGCGGGCGAGTCGGAAGATCCGGGCAAGAACATTCCACGCGCAGTGCGTCAGGTGTTCTGGCGTATTCTGTTGTTCTATATCTTCGCGATCCTGATTATCAGCCTGATCATTCCTTATACCGATCCGAGCCTGTTACGCAATGACGTGAAAGACATCAGCGTCAGCCCGTTCACGCTGGTATTCGAACATGCTGGCCTGCTCTCTGCGGCGGCGGTGATGAACGC
Organism: Serratia sp. N21D137; assembly: GCF_047530005.1. Classification (NCBI taxonomy): domain Bacteria; kingdom Pseudomonadati; phylum Pseudomonadota; class Gammaproteobacteria; order Enterobacterales; family Yersiniaceae; genus Serratia; species Serratia sp. N21D137. The sequence continues at coordinate 28,970 of NZ_JBLJAJ010000007.1, read as the reverse complement.
GGTGATCCTGACGGCGGTACTCTCTGCGGGTAACTCCGGGATGTATGCCTCAACCCGTATGCTGTTCACGCTGGCTTCGGAAGGTAAGGCGCCACGTATTTTCGCCAAGCTGTCAAAAGGTGGAGTGCCACGTAATGCGCTGTATGCCACCACCGTTGTAGCGGCGCTGTGCTTCCTTAGCTCGATGTTTGGTAATCAGTCCGTTTATCTGTGGCTGCTTAATACCTCGGGCATGACCGGCTTTATCGCCTGGTTGGGGATCGCCATCAGCCACTACCGTTTCCGTCGCGGCTATGTGATGCAAGGGAATAGCCTGAGCGATCTGCCGTATCAATCCGGTTTCTTCCCGTTGGGGCCAATGTTTGCCTTCGTGCTGTGCTTGATCATCACGCTGGGGCAGAACTATCAGGCCTTCCTGGCGGACCGTATCGACTGGTACGGCGTGACGGCAACCTACATCGGTATTCCACTGTTCCTGATTATCTGGTTCGGTTATAAGCTGACGCGCGGCACCAAAGTGGTGAAGTACAGCGAAATGGAATTCCCGAAATGGAACCCTGATAAGTAAGCGATTAGTTCTAGACGCGGCGGGTTACCGTCGCGTTCTCCCCCCCCCCTCAAAAATCCCCCCAGCTAAAAACCAAACAAAAAAAGGGCCGCACGATGGCAGCCCCTTGGTACAAACTCTGTTTGGCAATCAGAAGTTGTAAGTCATGCCCACGGTATAACGACGGCCATCCAGCGTGGTGTTGTAGTGCTCGTAATCCACGGTTTTATCCAGAATGTTGTAAACTCCGCCGCTAAGCTGCAGGTTTTTCAGCGCCTGGTAACTCACCCCGGCATCAACAAAAGTATAGGATGGCGTGCTGACCGCCATTGAGGTGCGGCTCAGGTATTCCGAGGTTTCGCTGCGGAAGTTAACGCGTGACCACAGGCCGAGATCCTCGGTGGCTTGCCAATCCAGCACGCCATTGATCATGTGCTTCGGCATCTGGTTCAGCGCCTTGCCCTGGAACTCACCGCTCTTTTGTTCAGATTCGGTAAAGGTGTAGTTGGTGCTCAGCTTCCAGTCTTCGGTGATCTGCCAACCGGTGGTCACTTCGATACCGCGCATATTGGCTTTATCCACGTTGACGCGGTCGCTGACGAAATCATAAGTGGTGTTACCGATGGTACAGGCCGGATCCTCTGAACTGTTACAGCGGCGAACTTCGGTGATCTTGTCTTTGAAATCGGTGTTGTACAGAGTGATGCCTGCGTTCAGCCCCTCCTGGTTATCCCACAGGATACCGACCTCTTCACTGATGCTTTTTTCTGGCTTCAGATTCGGGTTACCCACGATGATGCCGTTGCTCACGCCACCGCCGGTGATCTGGCCCCAGTTGGCAGAGGACTGGCGCAGGTCTGGCGAGCGATAACCCGCAGAAACCCCGCCTTTCACGGTCCACATTTCTGTCAGGTGCCACACGCCATACATGCGCGGTGTCCAGTGGCTGCCGTAGTTCTGATCGCGATCCATACGGATCCCGGTGGTCAGGCTGAAATCGTTGGTCAGCGCCCATTCGTCTTCGGCGAACAGCGCCCAGCTCCAGCGGGTCAGTTGGTCCAGACCGTCAGCCGCTTCCAACTGGTTGCCACCGTCACTCAGTTTCTCATAGCGGTATTGCCCGCCGAGGTTCAGCATGTGGGAACCAAGATCAAATTGGGTCTGGGTGTTGAAGATGGTGTTGTACATCTTCATGTTGCGTCCGGGGTTATTGGTCTCTTCTCGTTGAACGTAGCTGGTGCTGTTACCAAAGTCGTAATAGCCGTTATGGGTGATCGAGTAGTTATTACGAGTATACAGATTGTCGCTGGAGGAATTCGGCTTACAAACGCCTTTGCGGCAGTTTTCTAATGCGACTGACTTACCCGGCGTACTGTTACGATCCTGCAGGGAACGACCGATTTCGAAATCAAAATCGTTTTTCTCATCCGGCGTCAGGCTGAATACCGCCGTGCCGCTGCGCATACGCTGTTCGTTAAAGCCATTGGTAAAGTGGTCTTCCCCACGATGGGAGAACAGACCGTTCACCCGCAGGCCAAGCAGCCCATCGATCAGCGGGCCAGAGGCGTAGGCGTTAGTCTGGTAGATATCACCGGAATCCCGGTCTTCCTGAATGGTGGCATCGCCTTGCAGGGAGCCAACCCAGTCTTTAGTGGTGGAGGTTTTGCGCGTGATGATGTTGATCACCCCACCCATGGCATCGGAGCCATAGAGAGAAGACATTGGCCCGCGTACCACTTCAATACGTTCAATAGCCTGCAATGGCGGCAGCCAACCTTGCTCGATACCGGCGTTGTCGCTGTTAGGGCGGGTGCCTCGGGTATCGACACGTTTACCATCGATCAGGATCAGCGTGTATTTAGAGGACATCCCACGAATGCTGATGTCGCTGCTGCTGGCACCGCCGGTTACCACCACGCCCGGCACGTCTTTCAACGCATCGGTGACGTCGCGGTACGCGCGGGTTTCCAACTGTTGGCGAGGGATCACCGATATGGTGGCCGGCGAGTCTTGAATTCTTTGCTGGAAACCGGAGGCGGTGACCACCATGGTATCTTCTGTTTGTGCCAGAGCGCTGCCGCTGGCGAGTGATGCGAGGATTAACGCGGTTAAAGTGTTATAGCTTGGCTTTTCCATGGGTTAAATATTCCCGTCCGAGGTCAACAGGTTTTCCTGTTAGTTGTTTGATTTAAAAGAATATGTTTTCACGCTGCCGCGAGAATTTTCGTTGCGTGAGGAAAACGTCAGGCCATTGTAAGGAAATCGTCATGAATGTAAATACAAATGATAACAACTATCATTTGTATATTTGTTCGGTAATATATTCAAACCCGGGGAAAAGGGGGGATAGCCCGGCGCAGCGCGGTGGTGCGCCGGGTGGATTAGCGTTTTTGGATGTAGGTGATCGCCAGTGCCAATGCCAGCACCAGCCCTTTAATGATATCCATAGCGTAGTAGGGCACGGAGAGCATCACCAAGCCGTTTTGCAATACGCCCAGGATAATCGCGCCAACCAGGGTACCCAGCGCATTAGGTTTGCCGGAGCCCGCCAGGGAGAAACCGATATAGGCCGCCGCTACCGCATCCATCAGGTAACCGCCTCCGGCGTTAACCTGTGAGGAACCGATACGTGACGCCAGCAAAATGCCGCCAAGGCCCGCCAGCAGCGAAGAAAGCACGTATGCGGTAACCCTGTAACGTACCGTGCGGATACCGGAAAGCCGGGCGGCCTCCGGGTTACCGCCGATGGCATACATCCGGCGGCCATGCTTGGTCAGCGACAGGAAAAGCTGCATGATCACCGTCACCGCCAGCATAATCAGCACGATCACCGGCACCTGCCCCAGAGAGGAAAACACCTCTGGGATCACGCCTTCGGCCATATCCCCGTTCGGCAGCACCATATTCTGGGTGATGGAGCCGCCGTAGCTGTAGGTCATGGCCACGCCCTGGATAACGAACAGGCTGGCGAGCGTGGCGAGCATATCGGGGATCTTTAGCACCACGATCAAAAAGGCATTGAACAGGCCGACCAGCGTACACAGCAGCAGCGTCAGCACGATGGCACCGGTAGTGCCGAAGCCGTACCAGGCAAACAACGAAATCACCAACGCATTAGCCAACGACGCCGTAGAACCGACGGAGAGATCGAAGCCGCCCACCGAGAGTGAGATCGACACGCCAATGGCAATCACCGTCACGATGGCGATCGAACGCAGAATGTTGATGATGTTGTTGGCTTCGAGGAAATTGTCGGAAGCCAGGCCAAACAGCGCGATCAAGGCGACAACGGTGAGCAACATCCCCCATTTATACAAAAACTCAAACAGTTGGTGGCGCCAGGGCAGAACGCTTTTCAGGGACAATGCTTTACTCACGCAGGAGTTCCTCCGGTGGAATACAGTAACAGGGTTTCTTCATCAATATCGGCGGCGTTGAGCTCCGCCACTACGCGGCCATCCCATAACACGCAGATGCGATCGCACAGGCCCACCAGCTCGGAAAACTCGCCGGAAGCATAGATAATGCCTTTGCCGTCACGAGCCAAACCGTCGATCAGCCGGAACAGATCCTGTTTGGCCTTGATATCTACGCCTTTGGTGGGTTCGTCAAAGATCAGCACCTCGGCGTTGCCACGTAACCATTTGCCGATCGCCACTTTTTGCTGATTGCCGCCCGACAGGCGGGCCAGCTTTTGCTGTGGGCCGGAGGCCCGTACGCCAAGCCGTTGCATTATCTCTAAGGCCCAGCGCAGTTCCTGGCGGCGGCTGAACAGGCTCCAGCGGGAGAAGCTGTCATCGGCACTGACGCTCAGGTTCATCGGGACGGCTTCGTGGATAAAAATACCCTCCTTGCGGCGCTCTTCCGGCACCAGCGCCAGGCCTTGTTCTACCGAAAGATGCGGTGAATGCGGTGCCCAAGGTTTGCCGCGCAGCTCTCCCTGCATCAATTTACTGGGGGTTGCGCCGAACAACGCTTTGCAAAGCTCGGTTTTTCCTGCGCCCGCCAGCCCGGCAATGCCTAGGATCTCCCCTTGATGCAGGGTTAAAGAAACGTCACGCAGTTTATGGCGATCGTGCAATCCCTCTACCCGCAGCAACGGGCGCGAGCCGTGCTGTGGGCGCGGGGCCGGGAAGATATCGTCCAGCGAATGGCCCAGCATTTTTTCGACGATCTGTTCACCGCTCAGGCCCCGCATGCTGCTTTCACCGGCATGGCGACCGTCGCGCAGGACCGTCAAATGATCACAGACGGTTTTCAATTCGTGGATACGATGGGAAATAAACACGATGCCGATGCCTTCGGCGCGCAGGCGGCGCACGATGTGGAACAGGCGTTCGCTCTCATTGCTGTCCAGCGGAGCCGTCGGTTCATCAAGCACCAGAAAACGGCAGCGGTGGGATAGTGCCCGAGCCAGCAGCACCTGCTGTTTCTCCGCCAACGTACAGGCTTCCAGGCGTTGGCGTGGGTTGATATTCAGCCCAAGCTGCTGCAACAGCGCGGCAGCCTGGCGATGCAACTGCCGCCAGTTCAGCAGATGGCCCGGCTGATTGAGCCAGTCCAGCATGATGTTTTCCGCGACGGACAGCGTGGGGATCAGCGCTACATCCACCTCCTGCTGCACCACCTGGATCCCGTGCTGGCGGGCCTGCAGCGGCGAATGAATATCGACCTTTTGGCCGTCGATAAAAATTTCACCCTGGTAATGGTTATGCGCGCCGGAGAGAATGCCCATCAGCGTGGATTTGCCCGCGCCGTTGGCTCCCACCAGCGCATGGGTTGAACCGCCTTGCAGCGTAAAATCGACGTTTTGCAGAGCGTTGAACCCGGCAAAGGCGATGGAGATATTGCGCATCTCCAGGCGTGAAGCGGTATTGGTCGGCATAGTTTGGCTGAAGACGTTGCGCCCCTCGTGTTTCAAATCGCGGCGTGGTGGCGGCAACGTGAAATTCATTTGGATGTATAGATGGCTAAAGAAACTCTTTTGTAACATGAATTGCCATTTTTGCAACATGCAAAATGGCATAACGTAGATAAAAAGCGGGATCAGAACCCTAAGCGATCGCGCAGGGCATAGTAGGCGGCACCTAGGGCGGTAAATGGCACCTGTAAATGGCGGCCACCGAAGAACGGCAAATGGGGGAGTTGAGCGAATGCGTCAAAGCGTTCCGCGTCGCCGCGTAGCACTTCGGCAATCAGTTTGCCTGCCAGATGGGTCAAGGTCACGCCGTGGCCGCTGTCGCCTTGCAGGTAGTAAACGTTATTTTCCAGGCGGCCAAACTGTGGCATGCGCGACAGGGTCAGCAGGAAATTGCCGGTCCAGCGGTAATCGATGCGCACCTTCTTCAACTGCGGGAAGGTTTTGAGCATCAAGGGCCGGATCCTGGCTTCGATATCTGCTGGATCCTGTGCGCCATAGACCACGCCACCGCCGTATAACAAACGGTTGTCTGCCGTCAGGCGAAAGTAATCCAGCAGATAGTTGCAGTCTTCAACGCAGTAATTATCGGGCAGCAGCGATAGAGCCATATCCGCAGATAAAGGCTCGGTGGCGATGATTTGCGAGCCGCAGGGCATACTCAGGCGGCCGAGGCGGGGTTCCAGCTTTTCCCCCAGATAGGCGTTGCCTGCCAGGATCACCAAGCTGGCGCTGACGGAGCCAAGAGCAGTGTGTAGTGTGGCGGGCTGACCATAATTGATATGGGTGACCGCCGATTGTTCAAACAGCCGCCCACCGTGGCGGCGTACCGCTTCGGCTTCACCCAGCGCCAGATTTAACGGATGCAAATGGCCACCTTGGCGATCCAGCAGCCCGCCGACATAGCGTTCGCTGGCCACGGTGCGGCGCACGGTTTCCCCGTCCAGCAGTTCCAGTTGCTGGTGGCCATAACGCTGCCAATGCGCCATTTTTTCCGTTAGCGCGTTAAATTGTTTGGTGGTTAAGGCGGCAGAAACCGCTCCGGGGCGATAGTCACAGGCGATGGCGTAGCGATCGATACGTTGGCGAATGATCTCCGCCCCTTCAAACATCATGCTGCCGAGCATGGCTGCAGTTTGCTGGCCGTAGCGAGCCTCGATCACATCGATATCGCGGCTGTAGGAGTTCACCACCTGCCCACCGTTGCGCCCACTGGCTCCCCAACCGATGCGGGCGGCTTCCAGCACCACCACGTCGTAACCGGCCTCGGTCAGGTGCAGGGCGCTGGAGAGGCCGCTAAAACCGCCACCGACGATGCAGACATCGCAGCGGATAGCCTCGTTCAACTGGGGATAAGGAGCATGGGGGTTGGCGCTGGCGGCATAATAGCTGGCAACATGTTCCATCATCACTCCTCCGGCGGGTCTTGTCAGAAGGTGGTTGGGGTATGCGCGCTGACGATCTTGCAAACGCGCGTTGAGGTATTGCTGAAGCTGTGGGGCATGCCGGTGTTGATGGCATAGCTCTGGCCAGCGGTCAGCAGATAGGTCTGGCCATTGACCGTCAGCATGATCTCTCCTTCCAGCAGCGTGCCGATCTCTTCGCCTTGATGTTTGATCTTCTCACCGGTGGTGGTGCCCGGTTGATAAGTCTCCAGCATCATGGCCAGGCTGCGGGTAGGGCTGCCGTTATGCACCAGCTTCATCGAAACGCCCTGGCTGCCGATCTCGATCAGATCGTCCGGCTCGATCACCACTTTGGGTTCATCTGGCCGTTCAGGTTCAGCAAAAAATTCAGACAGCGATAGCCCATAGACCTTCAGCAGTTTCTGCAGCGTACTAATGGCAGGGCTGACTTTGTCCTGCTCAATGGTGCTGATGGCGCTGTGGGTTAATCCGGACAGTTCGGCGACCCTGCGCTGTGACAAACCCAAGTGCTGACGGATCTGCGACAGGCGCTTGCCTGGTGCCAAGCTGACTTCGCTCATAGCGGTAGTTCCTTCTGATAGGAGCGACAGGTTGGGATCACACCCGGAGCCGGGTACCTGTCTGAGTGATATCGAAACCACATGATATCGGTAGTTGGGCGGCCATTGTAAAATATATTGCCCATGTTTCCCCCTGGTCTGGCGGAAGAAATTCTGTACCAACAAAGCGCAAACAACGCCTTTTCGGTCAATATTTTATCAATTTAGCAGTCCCTGGCGAATAATCAAACGCCATTGTAACATTTGCAAACCATTTATGTTAAAGCTATGTTTCATATTATGGGTGTTATTTTGAGCGCCACCCTGTGGCGCACTCTACAGAGAAATCAGACCATGTGTTAAGTCAATCGGCAAGCGGATGCGAAGGCATTCCCAAGAGCACAACGGCAGGTGATGTATGCAAACCAATAGCGCAGTAGTAGAAGATTTTGCACAGCATAATGAAGAAAGGCGAAGTAGCGCGTTCCAAAGTGAGGTTGCTCACTATTTGGAACGCCACCCTGCCACGCAGTATATCGATATCCTTCTCACCGATCTCAATGGTTCCTTCCGCGGTAAACGCATTCCCGTCTCCGGGCTGAAAAAAGTTGAAAAAGGCTGCTATTTCCCCGCTTCGGTGTTTGCTATGGACATTTTGGGCAACGTGGTGGAAGAGGCCGGGTTGGGACAGGAACTGGGCGAGCCGGATCGGATCTGCATGCCCGTGCCCGGTACGCTGACGCCGTCGGCGGCGGATCCGCAACATATCGGTCAGGTGCTGCTGACCATGCTGGATGAAGATGGTACTCCCTTTGACGTTGAACCCCGCAATGTACTGAACCGAATATGGCAGGCGTTGCGCCAGCGCGGACTGTTCCCGGTGGTAGCGGTAGAGCTGGAGTTTTATCTCATCGATCGACAGCGAGACTCGGAAGGTTATCTGCAGCCGCCGTGCGCACCAGGCACCCAGGAACGTAACGTACAGAGCCAGGTCTATTCGCTGGATAACCTCAACCATTTTGCTGGGGTGCTCAACGACATCGACACATTGGCACAGATGCAAGGGCTACCGGCGGATGGCGCGGTGGCTGAAGCTTCCCCCGGCCAGTTCGAGGTGAACCTGAATCATACCGACAACGTGCTGCAAGCCTGCGATCATGCGCTGGCGCTGAAGCGGTTGGTGCGCCAAGTGGCCGAACATCACCATATGCATGCCACCTTTATGGCGAAACCTTATGAGGATTACGCGGGAAGTGGCATGCACGTCCATCTCAGCGTGGTAGACAGTGCGGGGAAAAACCTGTTTGCCGAAGCGGATGGCGAAGACTCGGCGCTGCTTAAGCGGACATTAGCCGGGATGATTGCTTTGATGCCCGCGTCGATGGCGGTGCTGGCGCCCAACGTGAATGCGTTCCGCCGTTTCCAGCCGGGGATGTATGTGCCGGTCCAGGCGTCCTGGGGGCATAACAACCGTACCGTGGCGTTGCGTATTCCCTGTGGCGATGCGCAGAACCACCGCGTGGAGTACCGCGTTGCCGGTGCCGATGCCAACCCTTATCTGGTGGTGGCGACTATCCTGGCGGGGATGTTGTACGGGCTGGACACCGAATTACCGCTGCCTGAGCCAGTGACCGGCAACGGTTTGGAACAGGAGGGGCTACCGTTCCCGATCCGCCAAAGCGATGCCCTGTACGAATTCGAGCATCAGCACGAACTGACGCACTACCTCGGCGAACGCTTTTCACAGGTTTATCATGCCTGCAAAATGGGTGAACTGATGCAGTTTGAACGGTTGGTGACGGAAACCGAGATCGACTGGATGCTGAAAAATGCCTGATATCAGGTACCCTGATGGGAATGAAGGGCGTTTTTCCTGATATTAAGCAAAAGAATTTGTATTAGAAGGTTTCAGGATCTTGTCTTTCTGCGATCTTATGGCAAAATACGCGAAATGCAGATAGCCGACGTTTTAACGCGTCGGTTATTTTTTTTGCATTATGTTCTACCAACGTGCGTTTCATACATCAAGCGAGGCCGGACATCGAGCCGGATAGATAAATAGGTTCGTCGCGATCAACCAAAACTTTATGGTCGTGACTCATGAGGATAAGAAAGATGGGGCAATTTTTCACCTTGGCACCGGTGCCCGCCGGTTTCCGTTGCGGTCGCAGCGATTATGGAGCAACACAGGCTTTTGTGCCTAGTTATCCAGCTTCCCTCATCCCCCTTTTAGAATTCAGTCGCACGTTGCGAAGTTTCCCCGCAACCTTGAGTCTTGGCGTGTCTACTATCCGCAAGACTGAAGGTAAGGGGGGGCTACGCGATGTCCGATAACATCATCAACGCCGCACCCGCTGCCGGCCAACGCGCCCAACTGCGTAAAACACTGACTTTAGTCCCGGTCGTCATGATGGGTCTGGCCTATTTGCAGCCCATGACCATCTTTGACACCTTCGGCATCGTCTCCGGCCTGACCGACGGTCACGTCGCGACCGCGTACGCCTTTGCTCTGCTGGCGATCCTGTTTACCGCCCTGAGCTACGGCAAACTGGTGAAGAAATTCCCTTCCGCCGGTTCTGCCTATACCTATGCCCAGAAAGCCATCAGCCCGCACGTCGGCTTTATGGTGGGTTGGTCATCACTGCTGGACTACCTGTTCATGCCGATGATCAACATCCTGTTGGCAAAAATTTACCTGGAAGCTATTTTCCCGGGTGTGCCTTCGTGGATCTTCGTTGCGGCCCTGGTTGGGCTGATGACGGCGTTCAACCTGCGTGGCATCAAGCTGGTGGCCAACCTGAACTCCATTATCGTGGTGGTCCAGGTGGCGATCATGATCGTGTTCCTGGGCCTGGTCATTAACGGCATCTCCCATGGTGAAGGCGCCGGTACCCTAGTGAGCAGCCGTCCGTTCTGGTCTGACAACGCGCACGTGGTGCCGATGATCACCGGTGCAACCATTTTGTGCTTCTCGTTCCTTGGCTTTGACGGCATCAGCTCGTTATCCGAAGAAACCAAAGATGCAGAAAACGTGATCCCGAAAGCCATCTTCCTGACGGCCTTGATCGGCGGCGTGATCTTTATCGTGGTGTCATACTTCGTGCAGCTGTACTTCCCGGATATCTCACGCTTCAAAGATCCTGATGCGTCACAGCCGGAAATCATGCTGTATGTGGCTGGCAAGTTCTTCCAGTCGGTGATCCTGGTGTTCTCATGCGTAACCGTACTGGCTTCCGGTATGGCATCTCACGCGGGTGTTTCCCGCCTGATGTACGTCATGGGCCGTGATGGCGTATTCCCGGAGCGTTTCTTCGGTTATGTGCATCCAAAATGGCGTACTCCGGCGCTGAACGTGCTGCTGGTCGGTGCGATTGCGCTGTCTGCCGTTTCGTTCGATCTGGTCACGGCTACGGCACTGATCAACTTTGGCGCACTGATTGCGTTCACCTTCGTTAACCTGTCGGTGATCTCGCAGTTCTACATTCGCGAGAAACGTAACCGTACGCTGAAAGACACCTTCAACTACCTGATCCTGCCGGTGTTGGGGGCGTTAACCGTCGGTGCATTGTGGGTCAACCTGGAAGTCAGTTCCATGACGCTGGGTCTGGTCTGGGCGGCGATTGGTCTGCTGTATCTGACATTTGTCACCCGTAGCTTCAGCCTGCCGGTGCCACAAGCAAGCGAAGACGTGGCTTAATCCATTCTTCTGCTTCGCGATAGCAAAAAGGGTTCCACATGTTGGAACCCTTTTTATTTGCTTGAAGAAATGTAATGCCACTCAGTGAGAAGGTGTGTTGAGGCTACCCCACCAACTGTTTACCGTAATCAAACAGCGCTTTTAGCAGCGCCATCTTCTCTTTATCCCCTTCGTGCAGGTTGTACAGCGACTCCAGTTGCAAGATATAACTTTGCACCCGCTCGGCACTGAGCACCTCCTGGCGGTGCTGCAACCAACGGCGCTGCTCTGCGTCGTCCAGCGTATTGGGGTAGTTACGGGCCCGGAAGCGGAACAGCAGCTCTTTCATCCGGCCATCGCTGAAGGTCAAATCCAGCGCGGGTAAATTCTGCGGTTTGGTTTGCTGAATGATCCTCATCGCTGCTTTGTCGGCATCGCTGAAGAAACCGTCGTACAGTTTGGCATCCACATCATCGTTCGGGGTGAAAGGAGCAGCTTCGGCAAATAGGGCCACCACTTTTTCACGGATCTCCGGGTGTTGGCGCAGCACCTTCAGATTATCCAGACACGCCTGACGATCGATGCCTAGCCTGTCTGCGTTTTCTGGCAGCAACGTCTTGGCCGGAGCCAGCACCGGGCATTTATTGATATGCACCAGCTTGATCGGCACCGGGGCCTGATCGGCCGCCAATTGATCGCGGCGGGTGTAGAGGCGTTCTCGCAGCTCGTCGGCATTCAGTTCCAGCAGCGGGGTAATATCCCCTGCCAGATCGCACATAATCACCGCATTTTTATTGTCCGGGTGCCAGGCCAGGGGTGAAACCCAACTGGTGTTACCCCGTGCCGCGCCAAACATGCCGGAAACGTGCATTAACGGCGTCATTTCCGCGACGTCGATCAGCGCATTGAGCTTGTGCTTGTTGCGGTGCTGTAACAGGTAGTCAAACAGCCTTGGCTGCGACTGTTTGACCAGCTTGGCCATGGCGATGGTGGCATGCACATCGGACATCGCATCGTGAGCGTGTTCGTGTTCAACGCCGTTGGCACGCGTCAGATGTTCCAGACGGAAGCTGGGAAAGCCATCTTCGTTTTCTGGCCAGATGATGCCTTCCGGGCGCAGGGCGTAGCAGGCCCGCATCACATCCAGCAGATCCCAGCGGGAATTGCCGTTTTGCCAGCTGTAGGCGTAAGGATCGTAGAAGCTGCGGTAAAAGATGTTGCGGCTGACTTCATCGTCAAAGCGGATATTGTTGTAACCCAGAATGCAGGTGCCAGGGACGCTGAACGCTTCATGAATACGGCGGGCAAACTCGGCCTCGTTAACACCTTTGGCCAGCGCCTGCTGAGGCGTGATGCCGGTGATCATCACCGCTTCGGGGTCAGGCAGGTAGTCATCGGCTGGCGCACAGTAAAACACCTGCGGTTCTTCGATAATGTTGAAATCCATATCGGTACGCACCCCGGCAAACTGCGCCGGACGGTCCATTGACGGGCTTTTGCCGAAGGTTTCGTAGTCGTGGATGTAGAATGTGGCCGGTGCCTTGCTGCTCAAAGTCGCATCTCTTGTTGGCGTAGGGAATAGCCCTATTGTAACGGCGCGATCACCGATGCCAAGTATTGGTTAAGGCTTAACGTTAAATTGAGTGGCGCTGCGCAGTACGATAGAAGTTCAACCGTTGCTGAAAGTAGCCGCGTAGATGCGTGGGGACGTGCGTTTCGGCGCTTTCCCACTCGGCGGCGTAGCCGTAGCGTTCGCTATAAATAATTCTGAGTGCCAGCAAATCGGTTTGGATCTTTTCACGTTCTTGCTGGGGTAGGCCATCCAGTGGTCGTGGCATGTCTTTCTCCCTATTCGATAGCGCATAATATTTGGCTAAAGAGAATTTGTCGCTACCTCATTCAGGGCAGAACCTTCATAGCGCCTGTGCCAGAGTGGGGTGGTGCTTTACTGGCTTGATGCTCATCGCTTGTTCTTGCTGGCCATGATCGTGCTGATGATCCAATGATTTAGCATAGGTATACAGACCGCTAATCAGGGCAAGCCAGAATAGCGTGCAAACCGTTAATACAGCCAGCCAGACCTTTTGGTTGTAGCTCATGATAGCTCCTAAAAAGCGTATGGGATTAATCTGGTTAATTAAATCAGAGATAACATAAATGTTAATTAAACAAACGGAATGAAAGAGGCATTGAGCTGTTACTAATTGTCTGTGAGTGTTTCAGGATATTCTTCAAGAGAATATTAATAGGGGTAGTTACGTAATCAGTTAATTTCTATTTACTTCTGGTTTATAAATATAGGCATACACTCCACCTCATTCAATGCAAATGTAGGTATGTAAGATGAAAACGTTACTGTTGACTGGAGCGACTGGCTTTCTCGGTGGTGCGGTGCTTGAAAAGTTACTGAAAGAAAATCAGAAGGTTAACTATCTATTATTGGTGCGTGCGGAAACAGAAGAGCAGGGCTTGAACCGTATTTTCACTAATATGGAAAAGTTCAATATAGATAAAAACATTCTGAATAAGCTCACTGTAGAGAATATTTTACTGGGTGACTTAAGTGAACCTGAATACTTTTTGTCTGACGCCCGCATTAACCAGGTAACCCATGTCGTTAACTGTGCCGCGGTGGCGTCATTTGGTAACAACCCCCTTATTTGGAAGGTTAACGTTGAAGGCACTCTGGCATTTGCGCAGCGAATGGCTCAGGTGGTTGGATTAAAACGTTTTCTGCATGTGGGCACGGCAATGTCTTGCTCACCTCAGGTGGGGTCGTTGGTGGCAGAAAGCGCCGAGTTTGAGGAAACCGCCGAACACTTGGTGGAATATACCCGCTCCAAATCGACCATCGAGCAACTGATGCGGCAAACCTGCCCACAGCTGCCGCTGGTGATCGCCCGGCCCTCGATCGTGGTGGGGCATACGCAGTTGGGTTGCAAACCCTCCAGCAGTATTTTCTGGGTATTCAGTATGGCGTTGATGTTGCGTAAGTTTATGTGTTCGCTGCAAGATAGTATCGATGTGATCCCGGTGGACTATTGCGCCGATGCGTTAGTGATGCTGCTTAACCGCGAGAGCTTGGATAACGATGTTTACCATATTTCGGCGGGGGAGGAGAGCAGCGTCAGTTTTGCAGATATCGATTATGCCATCGCCGCCGCATTAGAGGAGCCACCGGTGGGCGATCGCTATGCACAGGTCAGCTACGAAGCCCTGTTGCAAATGCGCAAACAGTTGAAGGATATCTTCGGGCCGTGCAATGAGCGCCTGATGTTGAAAGCGATGCGTCTGTACGGCTCCTTTGCCATGCTGAACGTGCGCTTTAGCAACGAAAAAATCCTCAAGCTGGGTATGCCTAAACCGCCGCGCTTTACCGATTATATTGGCCGCTGTGTGCAATCGACGCGTGGGTTGTCGATACCGCAGCAAATGGCGGTGGATTTTAAATAGAGGCTGAATGGTTGGTTACGGAGGGGCGCCGCATGCTGCGCCCGCTTCCAGGATCTTACCAGGAGGAGGAAGACCAGAATACCCGGCCCAGCACTACCAGTTGCTCTTTGCGCTGTGGATAGCTGAGCTGCTCATCCTGATACTCTTCCCGATTCAGAGAGCGGATGACCACGCCACCGTCGGGCTGCTCAATCAGGATCTTGACCCGTAACAGATTGCCGTGGCGGATCGCATAGGTTTTCCCTTCGCGGATGCGGGTATCGGCGGTATTGATTCCCACCACATCCCCATCCTGCAATCGGGGTTCCATGCTGGATCCGGAGATGCGGATAATGCGCGCCGCGTTTACCGGCACCCCCATCTTGTGTAGATAGTAGCGGCGGAAGATCAGCGAAAACTCTTCACTATCGACAATTTCGTAGCAGCCGTCACCGGCGGAGAAATCGATATCCAGCAATGGGATCTCCACAAACTCTTCCTTGTCCTGCTCGGTATCTTCCCATACCACGGGTTTGAGCCGTGCCGGTTGGAAATCAGACTCGGCCGCCACGTTGGCAAACGGCTGTTCCAGCGCCTTCTCATGGAACACATCGAACCAGCCTTTGGGCAAGCCGAGTTTGGCCTCAATGCGTCTGGCGAGGTTGTCGCCCAGGTTGCGGGAGGATTTTTCACCGGTGATCTGGCTCAGCGTTGGCGCAGAAGATCCCACCAGTAGAGCAAACTCATTCTGGTTGGTGCCTTGCCGGGCGAAACGTGCCATCAGATCGCGCAGGTTATTGCGCCTGATTTCTTTGGTTTCCATGGGCCGATGATCTCACTCTTTAGCAAAAAGGTAAATCCTTCGCCGCTAAAATCTTTAGCGCCAACCTAAACCTATTCCTAACCAGGAAACATCTTTCAACAGCTTGTGTGTACCTCAGCCGCATTGTTCCACTAAAATAAGGGTTTTACAGCAGGGTTGGCGGGTACAAGCGTGCGTCTGGATAGAAAAATCTCTTCTTTTGAACATCTGATCTACCGTAATTACCGGATCGTCCACGGGGTACGGATCGGATTGGCTTTTATCCTGACCTTTCTGCTGATCCGTCTGCTGGCGGTGCCGGAAGGTACCTGGCCGTTGATCACGCTGATCGTGGTGATGGGGCCGATCTCTTTTTGGGGTAACGTACTGCAACGGGCGCTGGAGCGTATTGCCGGTACGGTGTTTGGTGCGGCCTCTGGTCTGATTGCGCTATATCTGGAGCTGTATTCACTGCCGCTGATGCTGGCCTGGTGCGGGGTGGTGATGTTTGCCTGTGGTTATCTGACGCTAGGCAAACGGCCTTATATGGCGTTGCTGGTGGGCATTACGCTGGCGGTGGTCATCGGCGCCGGGGCTGGCGATATCTCTATCGCACTGTGGCGCAGTGGCGATGTGATTTTTGGTTCGTTGCTGGCGCTGCTGTTTACCAGTATCTACCCGCAGCGGGCTTATGTATTGTGGCGAATGAAAATGGCGGATTGCCTGGAGACGGTAGGGAAGATCTACGGCGCTTACCTTTCACCCAATATGATTGAGCGGCCCCGGCTGGAGCCCCGGCTCAAAAACTTGCTGGGCGATGTGGTAAAACTACGCGCACTGATCGCCCCCGCCAGCAAAGAGACTCATATCGCCAAACCGGTCTTTGAGGCGGTACAAACCCTGAGCCGCAATCTGGTTTGCACGTTGGAGCTGTTAGCCGATGCTTACTGGGCCTCGCGTGAAACCCATTTTATTATGCTTAATGCCAAAACCTTGCGTAGTTCACAGCTGTTGACGCAGCGCGCGATCGAATCGCTGGCGAGTATTATGCGAGATGGTGAACCCCTGCATGCACAGGTTATTGCCGGGGAACTGAACGATATCTCCGCAGAGCTGAAGGCATTAATGCAAGAGGCCAGTGCCGCTCAACTCAGCGAAGCCCCGATCTATGGCTATGTCTGGCTGAGCATGGAACTGGCGCAGCAGTTGGAAGAGTTGGGCGATCTGCTCAAGGTCTGTACGGCCAATACTCAGGAATAGTGGATCAGATCATGAAGCAGGTGCATCAGGATAGGGTCAATGCGCTAAAGTGGGTAAGATAAGGCAATGACAGTTGTGTCTGACGGCCACAACCCTGTATCTTGGTATCATTGTGGCCGTAAGCAAATGAATCTGTGTATTACTAAAGCAAGGGTATAAAGATGGATAATGCAAATAAGCCGAGTTTCCAGGACGTTCTGGAGTTTGTGCGTATGTTCCGCCGTAAAAACAAGCTACAGCGTGAAATTGTCGACAACGAAAAGAAAATTCGTGACAACCAGAAGCGTGTGCTGCTGCTCGACAACCTGAGCGAGTACATCAAGCCGGGCATGAGCATTGAAGACATTCAGGGCATCATCGCCAACATGCGCGGTGACTATGAAGATCGCGTTGATGATTACATCATCAAAAATGCCGATCTGTCGAAAGAACGCCGCGAACTGTCCAAAAAGCTGAAAGCAATGGGCGAAGTGAAGTAATTCGCGTCAAGCAGGGCTGGGGATCTCCCGGCCCTGCGTCTTTTCAGGGGCGCAGCGCCCCGAACGACCATAAAGAATAACGATATGTTACCCTGCTATAGCAAATCTGCTTAAAGCCGCTACGCTAATGTTATAAATAGACTTTGCCCAATCGCTTTCACGATGTTGCTTGAAGGACGACGGGTATAAATTTCTTCGCCAGCAGAGGCTGTCATCGATGGCAGAACCGCAACTCAGCACCTTTCTCAACCTGGACGAGACGCTCCATCCTCCCCGTATCTTGGCATCTGGGGATTGGGTGTTGGCACATTATCGCCTGTTGGAACCCTCCGTTGGGCAACTGCAAGCCCGCTTGCCGGCCGATGCGGTGTTCGATCTCAGCCAACTGGGCAGCCTGGATACCGCAGGTGCCACCTTGCTGGTCAATCTGCTGGGTGACCAACGGATATCCGATCTCAAAC
Organism: Serratia sp. N21D137; assembly: GCF_047530005.1. NCBI lineage: Bacteria > Pseudomonadati > Pseudomonadota > Gammaproteobacteria > Enterobacterales > Yersiniaceae > Serratia > Serratia sp. N21D137. The sequence goes on along the minus strand of NZ_JBLJAJ010000007.1, from coordinate 11,429 downwards.
AGTTAGCCCCCACGCTTCCTGTGGAACGCCGCGTGCTGTTGGAAACCGTTGGCCGTGCTTTGCAAGGTTTTGAGCCGCCACCGGCAGAAAAGCCGCCCGGTCTGGCGATCGAACTGCTGGCCAACGTCGGCCGGTCGATGGAAAATTTCTGGCACAACCTGGTTGCCCTGCTGGGGTTTATCGGCCTGACGTTGCAAACCCTGTTTGCCAATCTGCTACGCCCTACGCGCTGGCGAATCACCTCGCTGGTGGCCAATCTCCAGCAAATCGGCCTGAACGCGGTGCCGATCATTATGCTGCTGACCTTCCTGGTAGGGGCCGTCATCGCTTTCCTGGGGTCAACCGTCCTGTCTACCTTCGGTGCCAGCATCTTTACCGTGCAACTGGTGGTGTTTTCCTTCCTGCGAGAGTTCGCAGTGCTGCTGACGGCTATCTTGATGGCGGGCCGTACCGCCAGCGCCTTTACCGCAGAGCTTGGGCTGATGAAGGCCAATGAGGAAATAGACGCTATTCAGGCGATGGGCCTGAACCCGGTTGAACTGCTGGTGCTGCCGCGTGTGTTGGCGCTGCTCCTGGCGTTGCCGATGCTGACCTTCATCGGCATGATTAGCGGCATCTTTGGCGGCATGGTGGTTTGTGCCCTGACGCTGGATATCTCACCCACCATGTTTTTAACCATCATGCAGAGTAGCGGCGGTTTTCAGAACTTCCTGGTGGGGATGAGCAAGGCGCCGGTATTTGCGTTCCTGATTGCCATTATCGGCTGTTTGGAAGGGTTTAAAGTCAGCGGTAGCGCCGAGTCGGTAGGGGCTCATACCACCGCCAGCGTCGTGCATTCAATCTTTGTGGTGATCCTGCTGGATGCGGTCGCTGCACTGTTCTTCATGGAGATGGGCGTGTGAGCCAGACGACCCCTGAAGCCATTATTCGCATCCGTAAATTGCGAAACTGTTTTGGCCCCCAATGTGTGCATGTGGACCTCGATCTGGACGTGCGCCGAGGAGAAATCCTGGGCGTGGTCGGTGGTTCGGGCACCGGCAAGTCCGTGCTGTTGCGTAGCATCGTTGGTCTGCGCCGCCCAACCGCTGGACAGATCCACGTCTTTGGCGAGGATCTGATGGCGCTCTCTGGTACGCGCCGCTCTGTGCTGGAAAGGCGGTTTGGCGTGCTGTTTCAGCGTGGTGCCTTGTTCAGCTCGCTGACGGTGACGGAAAACGTGGCGCTGCCGCTGATTGAATACGCAGGCTTACCGCGCCGTGATGCCGAGCAGCTGGCCCAGGTGAAGCTGGCGCTGGCCGGGCTGCCTGCCAGTGCCGGCAACAAGTATCCGGCCTCGCTTTCTGGCGGCATGGTCAAGCGTGCCGCGTTGGCCCGATCGCTGGCGTTGGATCCGGAAATCGTATTTCTGGATGAGCCAACGGCCGGGCTGGATCCCATCGGTGCCGCCGCCTTTGACAGCCTGATCCGCACGTTGCGCGATGCCTTGGGGTTAACGGTGTTTCTGGTCACCCACGATCTCGATACGCTTTATACAATCTGTGACCGGGTAGCGGTACTTTCGCAGAAGAAGGTGCTGGTGGTGGATACGCTGGAGGTGGTGGCCGCCACTGACGATGCCTGGATCCAAGAGTATTTCCACGGCCCGCGTGGGCGGGCGGCACAGCAGGCCGTAACGAATATCCCAGAGAGGCAATAACAAATGGAAACCCGTGCGCATCATGTCTTGATTGGTTTATTTACGCTCATTATTTTCACTGCCGTGCTGCTGTTCAGCCTGTGGCTAACCAAGTCCGGCACCGATCGCCAGTTCAAGCAGTACGATATCGTGTTTAATGAAGCCGTCAGTGGCCTGTCACAGGGCAGCACGGTCAATTACAGTGGGATCCGCGTGGGGGAAGTCACTCAGCTGCGATTGGATCCCAATGTGCCGACCAAAGTCTGGGCGCGCATTCGGGTCACGGCCTCTGCACCGATCCGTGAGGACACTCAGGCTCGCCTGGCGATAGCTGGCATTACCGGTACGTCCAATATCCAGCTCAGCGGTGGGAGCGAAACCAGCCCGATGCTGACAGGAGAGGATGGGGCAATCCCGGTGATTGTCGCCACGCCATCACCGTTGACCCAGTTGCTCGCCAATGGCGAAGATGTGATGAGCAATGTCAACCAGGTGCTGGTGCGTTTGAATCAGCTCATGACGCCGGACAATCAGCAGCGTTTGGTGAATACGCTGGATAATCTGGAACAGATCACCTCTACCGTAGCCGGGCAACGTGAAGATATCCGCACCATCTTGCAGCAGCTGGCGCTGGTGACCAAGCAAAGCAACGATACGCTGGCGCAGACCAATCGGTTGGTGCGCAATGCTAACGTGTTGCTGGACGGGCAGGGCAAGCAATTGGTGGCCAATGCGGCAAATACCATGGCTTCGCTTGAGAAAACCACTGCACTGCTCAACAAGCTGATTGGTGAAAATCAGCAGTCACTGAATAGCGGCATCCAGGGATTCAACGATCTTGGCCCGGCGGTAGATGAATTACGCAGAACCTTATTGACCTTACGCGGTGCCATGAGCCGCCTGGAAGAGAACCCGTCCGCCTTGCTCAGGGGCCGCGAACGTACCAAGGAGTTTACCCCTAAATGATTAAGCTAAAACTTCGCCAGGTGCTTCGGTTGTTGGTGCTGGTGGCCGTGATGCCGCTGGCCGCCTGCACCATTTTGCCGGAAAGCCCGATACAGCAGGTGTATTTGCTGCCAGCACAGCCAGTGGCCGTGGCAGGGGGCCAGGCGTCTGAACGCTCGGTACGTATCGTGCAGCCCAATACCAGCCAGTTTTTGAACGGTACGCGCATTGCTGTGCAGCCTCAGGGTGCGGAGATCACCTCTTTTAGCGGTTCACGCTGGAGCGATCCGGCCCCGCTGTTGTTGCGTAATCGCCTGATCCAGGAGTTCCGTAGTAACGGCCATTTCCGCTCGGTGAGCAGCGACGATGACAATTTACAGGCAGATCTTGAGCTAGGCGGCGATTTGTCCTCCTTCCAAGGGGTCTATAACGGGGATCGGGGCGAAGTGGTGATCCGCTTTGATGCTCGCCTGGTTCGCACCTCCGATCGCCGAGTGATGGCCAGCCGTAGTTTTGCGGTGCGCGAGCCGATCCACGGTACATCGATGGACAACGTCGTGCAGGCCTTTGGCCTGGCCAGCGATAAGCTGGCAGCGCAGACGCTGGCATGGGCGCGCCAGCAGGCGGCTAATTAAGACTCGTCGGCCATGGCCTTTAACCACTGGATAAAGGCGTTGATTTTAGGCCATTGCCGGTCCGAGAGCGTGGAAATGTAGTAGCGCTGGGCGCATTGCATTTCCATGCCGGGGAAGGGCGCGATAAGTTCGTTATTCTCCAGGCGCTTACTCACCAACTTCTTGCGGCCCATGGCAATTCCCACGTGGTTCATGGCCGCGATCACCGCCAGATCCGAACGATCAAACCCCATACCGCGCTGGCCTTCAGCAAACTCCAAATCAAAGTGTCTAGCCCAGGTATTCCATTCCCCAATGTCCGAGTCGTAACTCCATGCCTGACGATCGTGCAATAACGTGCAGCGGCGCAGGTTGGCGGGATTACCCGCTAGCTCATGGTGCTCGGCGTACTCCGGGCTGCAAACGGGCACAATCGACTCATCCATCAAATGCTGGCAATCGAGTTTCTCCGGCGTTTTGTCATCAAAATAGATCGCCAGATCGATCCCCGCACCGTGGAAGTTCACCATCTCGTTGCCGGTGAGAATATTCAGGCTGATGGCCGGATATTGGCGATCGAAATCTGCCAGCTTGGGCACCAGCCAGCATTGGGCAATCGACGGGCGGGAGTAGATAGTCAGGGTGCCAGACAGTTCCTGACTTTTAATCTCCAGTATCTCCTGATTGAGATAACTGAGTGACGATTTCAACACCCAGAACAGCCGCTCGCCCTCAGGGGTGAGTTCGATCCGGCGGTGAAAGCGCTGGAATAGCTTGAAACCCAACTCGGCTTCCAGATTGTTGAGCCGATGGCTGACGGCGCTGGGGGTGATCGCCAACTCTTCGGCGGCCAGCACGAATGAGCCTTGCCGCGCGGCAATCTCAAACGTATGCAACTTGGCTAGCTGATAGCCATTCAGGTGCCGGTTGCGGGCGAGCTGGTGCTTGTCGTCGTACATGGTTATCACCGGTGAAATAAACCAGATTATATCGAAGCTGGGGGTTTAAAGATGAAGCAATGTGAGTCAAAGACAGAAATAGTACCAAATGTTGACTGAAATCACCTGATTGATTGAATCTGGCTCATGTGAAGAGGCGTTTTGATCGTTTGTCAGCGCTGGGGCGTTAGTTTCCAATAGGAGTGAAATTTATCCTGGAAGGACGCTGAACATGGACTCGCAGATCTGGGTAGTCGCTACGTTACTAAGCAGCATCATTATCATTATTCTCACTATCGTAAAATTCAAGATCCACCCGTTCCTGGCGCTGTTGCTGGCCAGTTTTTATGTGGGGGCCCTGATGGGCATGAACCCGCTGGAAATGGTCAATGCCATTGAAGGCGGTATCGGCGGGACCTTGGGCTTCCTGGCGGCGGTGATTGGTTTAGGCACCATTCTGGGCAACATGATGGAAGTGTCCGGGGCGGCAGAACGCATTGGCATCACCTTGCAAAAGTGCCGTTGGCTGTCGGCTGATGTGATCATGGTGCTGGTGGGGTTGGTCTGCGGTATTACGCTGTTTGTTGAAGTGGGCGTGGTGTTGCTGATCCCGCTGGCGTTCTCGATTGCCAAAAAAACCAATACCTCCTTGCTGAAGTTGGCGATCCCGCTGTGTACCGCATTGATGGCCGTGCACTGTGTGGTTCCTCCGCATCCGGCGGCGCTGTTTGTCACCAACAAGCTGGGTGCCGATGTGGGCTCGGTGATTGTGTATGGTTTGATTGTCGGGTTGGCCGCCTCGCTGATCGGTGGGCCACTGTTCCTTAAGCTGGTCGGCAAGCGTCTGCCGTTCAAACCCGTACCCGCCGAGTTTTCCTCCGTGGAGGTACGCAACGAGCAGGACTTGCCTTCGTTGGGTGCCACACTGTTTACCGTGCTATTGCCGATCATTCTGATGTTGGTGAAAACCGCAGCGGAACTCTATATGGCCAAAGACAGTGCGCTGTATACCTTCTTGGAGTTTATCGGCAACCCGATCACCGCCATGTTTATTGCCGCCTTCGTGGCCTACTACGTGCTGGGTATTCGCCGCAATATGGGCATGGGCACCTTGCTGACCAAAACCGAAAACGGCTTCTCTTCCATCGCCAACATCTTGCTGATTATCGGGGCTGGTGGTGCATTCAACGGCATATTAAAAGCCAGTGGGCTGGCGGATACGCTGGCCGTGATCCTGTCGAATATGGATATGCATCCGATCTTGCTGGCCTGGCTGGTGGCTATCTGCCTGCATGCGGCGGTGGGGTCGGCCACCGTGGCGATGATGGGAGCAACGGCTATTGTTGCCCCCGTATTGCCGCATTACCCTGGCGTCAGCCCGGAGATCATCGCGTTGGCCATTGGCTCGGGTGCCATCGGTTGCACCATCGTCACCGACTCGCTGTTCTGGCTGGTGAAACAATACTGCGGCGCGACGCTCAGCGAGATGTTTAAGTATTATACCTCGGCCACCTTTATTGCTTCGCTGATTGCGCTGGGAACCACATTCCTGCTTTCTTATATCATCTAGACCAAAAGAGACTCTTTATGAATACGTTAGACATTGAAAACCTGGTAGTGAAATTTCCTTTGGTGCAACGGCTGATGGATTTGGAAGCGGTGACCTGGTTCAACCCCAATACGACCACGCTGGAGGAAGGGTTACCCTATGTCGGGTTGACGCAAAATGATGTCGCCGAAGCCGAAGCGCGCTTGCAACGCTTTGCTCCGTATCTGTGCCTGGCCTTCCCCGAAACGCAGCAAACGAACGGCATTATCGAGTCTGAGGTAGTGGCGATCCCGGCGATGCAGGGCGCGTTGGAGCAGCGTTATGAGCAGGCGATCGCGGGCAAGATGTGGTTGAAAAAGGACAGCCATTTGCCGATTTCTGGCTCCATCAAGGCCCGTGGCGGCATCTATGAAGTGCTGACCCATGCGGAAAAGCTGGCCATCGAGGCGGGCATGCTGTCTGTAGACGACGATTACAGCATCCTGTTTAGCGACAAGTTCCGCCAGTTCTTCAACCAGTACAGCATTGCCGTGGGCTCAACCGGTAACCTGGGGATGTCGATTGGCATCATGAGCGCCAAGCTGGGGTTCAGCGTCAGCGTGCATATGTCTGCCGATGCCCGCGCCTGGAAAAAGCGCAAACTGCGTGAGCACGGCGTTAACGTGGTGGAGTACGAGCAGGATTATGGCGTGGCGGTGGCTCAAGGGCGTAAGCAGGCGGAGTCTGACCCGCACTGTTTCTTTATCGATGATGAGAACTCGCAAACCCTGTTCCTCGGCTATGCGGTGGCCGGTGGTCGCCTGAAAAAGCAGTTTGCGCAGATGAACATCCCGGTTGATCAGGACCATCCGTTATTTGTCTATTTGCCCTGTGGCGTAGGCGGCGGGCCTGGCGGAGTGGCGTTTGGTCTGAAGCTGGCGTTTGGCGACCATGTGCACTGCATCTTTGCCGAGCCGACGCACTCACCTTGCATGCTGCTGGGGATCCACACCGGGTTGCACGATCACATTGCAGTGCAGGACCTGGGGATTGATAACGTCACGGCGGCGGATGGTTTGGCCGTCGGCCGGGCTTCCGGGTTTGTCGGGCGTGCCATGGAACGCTTGCTGGATGGTTTCTACACCCTGAGCGATCAGGAGATGTACGACCTGCTTGGCTTGCTTGCCGCTGAAGAGAGCATTCAGTTGGAGCCTTCTGCGTTGGCTGGCATGGCGGGGCCAGCTCGAGTCTGCGCCGACCCACATTATCTGGGCAGCCATAAGATCGATGCCCAACGTATCGCTAATGCGACGCATTTGGTGTGGGCAACAGGTGGTGGAATGGTGCCTGAGGAAGAGATGGCCAAGTACCTCGCAGCCGTAAAACGCTAGCGCTATATGCGGTTAAATGGGTGTAGCATCATGCTACGCCCGTTTGGTCATGCCTTACCTCCATAGTTTGACCTTAATCAGCCTATGTCCTTGATGCGAAATTAATAATAAGAATTACGCCTATTAAAAGAATTGCTATCATGTCAATGTGTACTATAAGTCGGATCCTGTTTTTCTGTGACGGATAATATTTTCTCAGCTCTGTAGCGCTGGCTGCCACAAACTATCCACAGCGGAGCGATAACTTTCAGTCACACCTGGATAAAGCCTGGTAGCTCTACCAGTAACAACGGATTGCTGAAGCCTGCAGCGAAGTAAGGGTAGCCAGCAGCCCATTTCGGCAATAACCAAGCATTAAAACGGTAGAGTAATTAACTGATAAGCGAGTAACACGGAACACTATTAATAGCGCGTTTGCCAGGCTCCGTCCCGGAATTGGTCCAGACTCCTGGTGTGATCTATAAAAATAGCTGCGCCTCCTGCTATGGACACTATGGTGAAAAGAACGCCTCAGACAAAGCCCGCCCGCTGAAAGAGTTAACGTAGCAGGAAATCGCAGAAGGTCTGTGGCACACTATGCTGGTGAAATAGTGGGGCAGGCAATAAGGCCAAAGCGCGTTTAAGTGACAAATCTGCACTCGTATAGATGTTATAAAAATGTAGGAGTTTGTGTGAGTGTTGTGACCTGTATCATGGAAGCCACGAAAAACCTCCTGTAAGTTGACATTACAAAAGAGCTTGCGTCATTTTCTATTTCTCTCAATATATCGTCGAACTTTACTCGTTGCTTATTGCTGTTAATTCTGACGTTAGTCTTGATTCGTGTTTAGGTGATTCATTCTTTAATTTGATGAAATTCATATGTGGTATTGCTACAGTCTAAGGTGTTTCATATTTGAGACTAAAAATTCGATACGTTTAAGACGCATTGTGATTTATTGTATGTTATTGATGTGGCAATAATTTAATTAATGATAATGAGTGCCTTATCTGCGATCCTTAGTCCATGATGACATCATTTAATCGGTGTTGTAGTTAGTGTAGTAGAGTAATTGATAGTCTGAATAAATGTAATTTTTTTAGATAAAATATCTATACATCTGGCACGGGAGGAATCCTAAGGGATGTGATTATAAAATCAAGGAGGAACATATGAATACAGTTTTTAAACCTCAAGATAATCAATCTGCGTTATTATCTCAATATTGCGCTGTGAGTTCGTATACCGAATGGGATCCATTGGAAGAGGTTATTGTCGGTGTTGTAGATGGTGCGTGCTTCCCACCTTGGCATGTTGCTCTTGAGCCCGTATTGCCCGCTGCACAACATTCACTGTTTCAGCGCATGGCCGGTCGCTCATTTCCCGTGAATCTTATCGATAAGGCCCGTGAGGAACTCGAGGAATTTGTCAGTATTCTTACAGGAGAAGGCGTCACAGTTCGTCGTCCAGTTCCCCAAGATCAGACATTGATTTTTGGTGCACCGGGTTGGTCTAGCAGCGGGTTATATTGTGCAATGCCTCGAGACGTATTGTTGGTGATAGGCAACGATATTATCGAATGTCCTCTTGCATGGCGCTCCCGTTACTTCGAGGTTTCCGCATATAAACCATTGCTCAAAGAGTACTTTAATAGCGGCGCTCGATGGAGTGCCGGGCCGAAACCGCAGTTGACGGATGAGCAGTTTGATCCTGATTGGGAAAAAAATGCCTCGTTTGGCACAATACCGCTAGTGGTCACTGAATTCGAGCCTACGTTTGACGCGGCGGATTTTGCTCGCTGTGGCCGAGATATCATAGCCCAAAAGAGCAATGTGACTAATGCATTCGGCATTGAATGGTTAAGACGCCATCTTGGTAGCGAATATCGTGTCCATGTTTTGGAGTTTGATGACAAGCATCCGATGCACATAGATGCAACTCTGGTTCCACTGGCACCAGGCAAGCTGCTGGTAAATCCTGAGCGCGTACGAGAGAAACCCTCCATCTTCAAAAACTGGGATATGTTACTGGCACCAGAACCAATAGTTCCAGACTCGCATCCGCTATATATGACCAGTAAGTGGATAAATATGAATATCCTTATGCTGGATGAGCACCGTGTGATTGTTGAAGCACAGGATGAACCGATGATTAGAAAAATGAAGTCTTGGGGATTTACGCCTATCCCATGTAATTTCAGGTGTTTTAATAGTTTCGGTGGTTCTTTTCATTGCGCAACATTGGATGTTCGCCGGCGTGGCAACCTCCAATCCTATCTATAGTAGGAGGGCCAGCGATGAAACTGTGGAAATATTCTCAATGGGATATTCTGATGTTTATCCTGAGTCTGGCACAATTGGTGCTAACGTTCTGGCTAGCCTCGCGATGGTCTTTTTTTTCTTGGAGTGCTTGGGGTTTTAACGTACCGCTGCTTGTGGTTATGACGACTTATAACATTATAATTATTTCACATTTTTTTACGCATACCCCTTGGTTTGTTTCATCAAAATTAAATGCCGCAGTATCTATGTTTAACTCCATAAATATTGGGCAATCCGTCCAAGCTTACCATTTGACGCATGTACGGAATCATCATCGATACAATAATGATCGTGGTAAAAACGGGCATCCGCCTCAAGATACTTCTTCTACGTTCGTCGATGGCGTAAACGGTGAACACGTGGGCCTAATACATTACGCATTTCGGGGAGCGTTCTACACTTTTTTCAGCAGTTTAGTTGCAATGGTCAAATCAGTTTGCTTTTGGAGGAGTCATGCGGGTGTCGTTGAGATGGACCTCTTCTATTCGCGCTCGCCATCAGCAAGATCGCGTGAGATAGCGCAATTACGCTGGGACCGAGTGGTGCAGTGCTTAGCGCTATTCCTATTGTTATGTGTGGCATGGGATTGGGTGCTCTTGTGCTATTTTCCTGCACTCTATCTGTCTTTCGCGCTGGTTAATATCCAGAACTACTACGAACATTTTGGTGCAAATCCCGATGACCCATTTGCCAACTCGGTAAGTCATTACGGTCGGTTTTACAATTTTATCGCGTTCAACGATGGTTATCATCAGGAGCATCACCTTGTGCCAACAGCGCACTGGCTATATTTACCCTTAACGCGTCAGAAATATGCTAAGCAACTCTCAGAGCATCAGCGTGTCATCAGCCCGGTTCCTGCAATTTTGGGTTTCTTGCATCGACAGCGGACGATGCTGCACAAAAAAGTGAACACGGGTCATCTTCGCCAAGGCGATTAAGGAGGTCATCATGTCTTTGAATAGAGAGACAATTACGGGGGAAAGGCTATTTGATAGCAATTTCATGGTTCAGGGATCTGTTGAGCGTTTGGATCTCACTTGGGCTAATCAGGTGCTATCCGGACAGTTGGCTGCGTATCGAGTACGCCAGTTTCTATCTGTGGAAGAGAGGACGCAAATAGTAAAGAATTTTTGGTGTTCTAAAGCGCGCACGCCACGGTATGGAGAAGGTGAGGGTGGGATTGAGGGATACTTTGTCGGCGCATCACATATTGAAAAGACGACTCAAGAGTATCTGGATCAAGTCGCTTTCTTTAAGAAACCGGTAGATGCGATTTACGAGGGCAGTGTGGATCCGCTTGCTCGAGTGAGGGAAGGATTCCGTAAGGAATCTATGAATGTTCGAGCAGCAATCCACGATGGACGACCTGCGGGGGATGCTAAGGCTGTTTACTGGAACAATACTGGAGATTATTTGCTACTACCGCATGACGATTTGGCCCAATTGAGCGATCCTTCACAACATGGCTTTGAGATTCAGGGGGTTGAGCATGTAATGGCTATGAACTTCTACGCAGATATGCCAAGTGAAGGTGGCCAACTCAAAGTTTGGAATATCGCCCCAGATAATGATTCCCGAATAAAGCTAGGACTTGAATATAGTGGTTTTCCTTATCCAGTAGAGCTTTTGCACGAACATGCTCATCTAACTATTGATTTGGAAGCAGGTGACCTCGTACTGCTAAATGGTAATCTCGTTCATGCTGTACTTGGTGGTAGCGGTATTTCTGTACGGCAACGCCTGTTGATTACTTGTTTTATGGGGCAATTACCTACGGGGGAGGTTGTCTGGTGGACCTGAAAAGACAACAATATAGGCAGATTATATGATGCTAACCAAGAATGCCTGGGCCTCGTACGGCACAACCATGCTTTTTGTTCTGCTTTGGGGCAGCGGAGCAATTTTCTGTAAGCGTCAACTCAGCACCGTCTGGCTTAATGCGTCAGGCGCTGTAGTTTAGGTGTCCACTTATTCTTCCAGGTGGACACCTCCGTGAGTACTAAAGAACGACGTTCCCGTCAGCATTATTCCCCC